>JBOHPP010000022.1:0-46723 GCA_050731755.1 Candidatus Rokuibacteriota bacterium
CCGCATCAACAAGCAGCTCTCCGAGCGGGGGATCGAGCTGGTCCTCACGCCGGCGGCCGAGACCCTCCTGGTCGACAAGGGCTACGATCCGACCTACGGCGCCCGGCAGCTCCGACGGACGATCCAGAAGCACGTCGAGGATCGGTTGGCCGAAGCCATCATCCGCCGCCAGATCCCCGAGCACGCGCGGATCGAGGTCGACGCCGACGGCGGAAGCTTCGTCTTCCGGGAGGCGGAGACGGTCGACGCGCCCCTCGCGCTCGCCGAGCACTAACCCCGCCGCGCGCCCCTGAGAGCCGGTGACGCCCAGGGGGAGAGCGTGGCTCTCCGTTCTCTTGGCCGGCTTGGCCCTGCTCGTCCCGGTGGCCCGGCTCGGCGCTCAGGCGCCCCGCCCCATCCTGGTCAAGGAGATCGCCGTCCAGGGGAACCGCCGCGTGCAGGAGGCGGTGACCCTGGGCCGGGTCCAGACCAAGATCGGCGCCCCCTTCAACCCCGCGCAGCTCACCGAGGACTTGCGCTCGATCTTCGCCCTGGGCTTCTTCGACGATGTGCAGATGAAGGTGGAGGACTTCGAGGGCGGCGTGAAGGTCACCATCGTGGTGATGGAGCGCCCGTTCGTACGGGACGTCGACTTCGTGGGGAACCGGCGGATCTCCACCGCCGACTTGCAGGAAAAGATCGATCTCCGGCTGGGGAGCGTCTACAATCCGGTCGAGGTGCAGAAGGCCCGGGAGCGCCTGCAGGAGCACTACGAGCAAGAGGGGTACTTCGAGGTCCAGATCACCCCTGAGATCGAGCGGTTCGCCGATGGCGACGTGAAGGTGATCTTCAGCATCAACGAGGGGCGACGCATCACGATCGATCGTATCGTCATCCGGGGCAACCAGGGTCTCACCGACAGCCAGATCCGGAAGGTCCTGGCCACGCAGGAGCGCGAGTACTTCATCCTGCGGGGCAAGCTGCAGCGCCAGCGCCTGGACGAGGACGTGGAGCGGATCCTGGCCCTCTACAACGACCACGGCTACATCCAGGCGCGGGTGGAGGGCTACGACATCGCGGTCGACCGCGAGCGGGCCCGGGTGACCCTCACCTTCACGGTGGTCGAGGGACCGCAGTACCGCGTCGACCGGGTCGCCATCAACGGGGTGACGCTGTTTCCCGACGACGAGGTCCGCCGTCTGATCAAGCTCAAACCCGGCGATGTCTTCTCGCGGAGCAAGCTGCGCGAGAGCGTGCGGCAGGTGACCGACCTCTACAGCATGATCGGCCGGGCCGCCGCCGACGTGGCGCCGCGGACGGAGCCGGTGCCGGCCACGGCTCGGATCGGTGTGGTCCTCGATATCAGCGAAGGGCCCGAGGTCTACGTGGAGCGGATCAACATCAGCGGCAACCTTCGCTCCCAGGACAAGATCCTGCGCCGGGAAATTCCCATGGCCGAAGGCGAGCTGTTCACGCTGCAACGGCTGCAGCGGGCGCGGCAGCGCCTGCTCAACCTCGGCTACTTCGAGAAGGTGGACATCACCACCCAGCCCGGCTCTGACAAGACGAAGATCGTCGTCGACGTGGTGGTCACCGAACGCCCCACCGGCATCTTCTCCGTCGGTGGCGGCTTCTCGTCGGTGGACAGCTTCCTGGGCACCATCGACCTCTCCCAGCGGAACTTCCTGGGCCGCGGGTGGGAGGCCACCATCCGCATCCGGGCCGGCGCCCGCACCCAGCAAGGCATCATCAGCTTCACCGAGCCCTGGCTCTTCGATCGGCCGCTGTCGGCCGGCTTCGACCTCTTCAGCATCAGCCGGGAGTTCACCGAGTACGACTACGGCTCGCTCGGAGGGGGGCTTCGGGTGAGCCGGCCGTTCGCCGAGTACTGGCGCTGGCACACCGGCTACCGGCTCACCCGCGACGAGATCAGCGACCTGGAGGAAGGCGCTTCCAGCTCGCTCCAGAGCGAAGAAGGCGTCAGGGTGACCTCGATGGTGTCGACGAGCCTCACCCGGGACAGCCGCGACAGCGTGCTGGCGCCGACCCGGGGCGCGCACACCAGTCTCACCCTCGACTTCGCCGGTCTCGGTGGCGAGACCCGTTACGTGAAGACCGTCGGCTCGACCGCGTACTTCCAACCGATCTGGCTGGGGCACGTGCTGTCGGGACGACTGGAGGCCGGTTACGGCGTGGGCTGGTCCGACGAGGACCTGCCGCTCTTCGAACGGTTCTACCTGGGCGGGCCCAACAGCATCCGCGGCGTCAAGTTCCGCCGGATCTCGCCGGTGGACGAGACGGGCACGCGGATCGGCGGCACCAGCGAGCTGCTGGGCAATCTCGAGTACATCGTCCCGTTGCCCTTGGGGTTCCGCCTGGCCGCCTTCTTCGACATCGGCAACGTCTACGGCTTCGGGACCAAGTTCGATCCCACCAATACCCGGGAGGCGGCCGGGGCCGGCTTCCGGTGGTTCTCGCCGTTCGGGCCCATCCGCATCGACTACGGCTTCAACCTGGACCGGAAAGCGGGAGAGGATGCCGGCGCCCTGCACTTCTCGGTCGGCTCGCCATTCTAGGAGGCGTATATGAGGGGAGCACTGGCCGCAACCATGGTCCTGGCGGGCGCGCTGCTGTTCGGCGGCGCGGCGCGGGCGCAGGCGCCGAGCGCCGCGGCCACTCCGGCGCGGATCGGCTACGTCGACCTCCAGCGGGTGCTCGTCCGCTCGCAGGCCGGCGTGGCCGCGCGCGAGCAGCTCGAGCGGGAGAAGGCCCAGATGCAGCGCGACATGGACGGCCGGCGCATGGAGATCGAGAAGCTGCGGGAGGAGCTGGAGAAGAAGGGGTCGTTGCTCACTGGAGACGCCCGGCGGGAGAAGGAGGAGACCATCGAGCGCAAGCGCCGCGACGCGGCGCGGCTCGCCGACGACTACCAGCGCGACCTCGTGCGCAAGGAGCAACAGCTCCTGGCTCGCGTGCAGCAGGAGCTGGCGAGCGTCATCGAGCGGCTGGGCAAGCAGAAGGGGTATTACATGATCGTGGAACGACGAGGCGCCGTGGTCCTCTACGCGTCGCCAGAGGCGGATCTGACTGAGGAGGTCGTCCGCGCCTATGATCAGGAGTCGGCGCCCAAGGGCAAGAAGTAGGAGCGATGAGGATGGCGGACGGTTTTACGCTGGGGCACATTGCCGAGGCCCTGGGGGCTACGGTGGAGGGCGATCCCGGCCGCGTCGTACGGGGGGTGGCGCCCCTGGAAGTGGCCGGTCCCGGCGACATCTCGTTCGTGGTCGACTCCCGCTATCGAGCCGCCGCTCAAGCGTCGCGGGCCGGCGCCTTCCTGGCCCCGCCGGACGTGACCGGGCTGCCGGCGCCGGTGTTGCGCTCGGCGGCGCCGCGGCTGGCCCTGATCGAGTTGATCGCCCTCTTCCATCCGTCCCCGGCCGCGCCGGCCGGCGTCGCGTCGTCGGCCATCGTGGCGGCCGGCGCGCGGGTGGCGCCCACGGCGTCGATCGGGGCGCTGACCGTCGTGGAAAGCGGAGCGGTGATCGAGGCGGGCGCCCGGCTCTACCCGCTCGTCTACGTCGGCGCCGGCACGGTCATCGGCGAGGACTCTGTGCTCTATCCGCACGTGGTCGTCCGCGAGGGCGTGCGGGTGGGCCGCCGGGTGATCGTGCACGCGGGCGCTGTGATCGGCGCCGACGGCTTCGGCTACGCCTTCGACGGCGTCGCGCATCGCAAGATCCCGCAGGTCGGCGGGGTCCGCATCGAGGACGACGTGGAGATCGGGGCCAACACGACGATCGACCGGGCCACGCTGGGGGAGACGGTGGTCCGGCGGGGCACCAAGATCGACAATCTCGTGCAAGTGGGTCACAACGTGGAGATCGGCGAGCACACGGTCATCGCCGCCCAGACCGGTATCTCCGGCTCCTGCCGGGTCGGCGGTCGGGTCGTCATGGCCGGCCAGGTCGGGCTGGCCGACCACGTCACCATCGGCGACGGCGCCATGCTCGGAGCGCAGTCGGGAGTGCACGCGGACGTCCCCTCGGGCCACCGCGTCCTGGGAACGCCGGCGCGACCGCTCACCCAGAGCAAGCGCATCCTGCTGGCCGAAGGGCAGCTCCCCGAGTTGATCCGCAAGGTTCGCGCGCTGCAACGGCGTCTGGCTCAGCTGGAGACGAGGCTGGGCGGGGAGGCGCCCGGAGACGCGGAGGGCGATGACGCCTGACATCCACCCCACGGCCCTCGTCGACCCCAAGGCGACGCTGGGCGCCGGCGTCCGCATCGGGGCGTTCTCGATCGTGGGCCCGGAGGTGACGCTCGCTGAGGGCGCGGAACTCGGCCACCACGTGATCCTGGAGGGTGGCGTAGAGGTGGGCGCGCGGACGAAGATCGGCCACGGCACCGTGCTGGGCGGCGCGCCCCAGGACCTCAAGTACAAGGAGGGCACGCCCTCGGGCGTCCGCATCGGCGCCGAGACCGTCATTCGGGAGTACGTCACCGTCCACCGCGCGACGACTGCCGAAGGCTGGACGGAAATCGGCGCCCGATGCCTCATCATGAGCATGAGCCACGTCGCTCACGACTGCCACGTGGGCCAGGGGGTCATCATCATCAACTACGCAGGGATCACCGGCCACTGCCAGATCGGCGATTACGCGACCATCGGCGGCTACACGGGAATCGCTCCCTTCATCCGCGTGGGGCCCTACGCCTACCTGGGTGGGGCCGCAAAGGTCACGGCCGACGTGCCTCCGTTCATGCTCGCCGACGGCAGGCCGGCCACCGTCCGTGGCGTGAACGTCATCGGGCTCCGCCGCGCCGGGATCCCGGCCGGCGACCGTCGCGCGCTGCAAGACGCCCACCGGCTGCTCTATCGCAGCGGGTTGGCGCCGGCGCGGGCCGTGGAGCGGATCCGCCGCGAGCTGCCGGCCAACCTTCGGGTAGAAACACTGGTCGAGTTCGTGGCGTCGGCCCACCGGGGTATCTGCGGACCGCCCGGAGGATGGCGAGACCCGGACGGCAATCCGACGGTCGCGGTCGAGCCCGACCCGGAGACCGCCGGCTGATGGCGACGACGGGGCGGATCCGCGGCGGGGTGGTGGGCGTCGGCCATATGGGGCAGTACCACGCCCGCGTCTACGCGGAACTGTGGGACATCGATCTGGTTGGCGTGACCGACATCGACGGCGACCGGGCCGCCACAGTGGCCCGCCACTACGACACGCGGGCCTTCGCCGACCATCGCGACCTCATCGGAAAGGTGGACGTGATCAGCGTGGCGGTGCCGACCGAACAGCACTTCCACGTGGCCCGCGACCTGCTCGAGGCCGGGATCGGCGTGCTCGTCGAGAAGCCGATGACGTCCACGATGGAGGAGGCTCGCGAGTTGTTCGCGGTGGCCCGCCGGGCCGGGGCCGCGCTGCAGGTGGGGCACGTGGAGCGATTCAACGGGGCCGTCCAGGAGCTCCGCAAGATCGTGGAGAACCCGATCCTCATCGAGTCCCGGCGGTTGGGACCCTTCATCCCTCGCGTGCAGAAAGACACGGTGGTCATGGACCTGATGATCCACGACCTCGACATCGTGCTGGCCCTGGTGCCGTCGCCGCCGCGACGCCTGGCCGCCGTCGGGACCGCCGTGCACTCCGAGGCCACCGACGTCGCCAACGTCCAGATCTGGTTCGAGTCCGGCACGGTGGCCACCATCACGGCCAGCCGGGCCACCGAGGAGAAGATCCGGACGCTGGCCATCACTCAGCCCGACGCCTATATCGTGCTCGACTACCTGGTGCAGGATATCCAGATCCACCGTCGCGCCGCCCAGGAGGCCACGCCCAACCGGGAGTCGATCCGCTACCGCCAGGCCTCGTTCGTCGAGCATCTGTTCGTCCACAAGGACAACCCGTTGAAGCTCGAGATCGTGAATCTGATTCGGACGGTCCAGCGCCTGCGCGCCGGCGAGCCCGTCGAGCTGGCCGAGGCCGAGGACCTGCGCTCGCTGGCGATGGCGCTCGAGATCGAGCGTATGATCCGCGACGGGCGCTCGGAGATTGCGCTGTCGCCGGACTGGCCGTGGAGCGCACGCTCGGCCTGATCGCGGGGGCGGGCGCCCTGCCGGCTCTCATCGGCACGCGTGCGCGGGCCCAGGGCTGGCGCATCGTCGCCTTCACCTTCGCCGGGTGCGACGATCTGGGCACGCTGCCCCACCGCACGATCCCCAGCCGCGTCGCCGCCGCCGCCACCGTGCTCGGCGGGCTGACGAGCGAGGGGGTGACGGCGGCCGTGCTGTGCGGGCGCTTCTCGATGCCCGACGTGCTCCAGGCCGAGACCCTGGACGACGCGTCCCGGGCGGTGGACGCGATGGCCGGTTCCCGCGTCGACGTGAAGCTGGTCGAAGCCGTCATCGCCACCTTCGCCGCGCTCGGGGTTGAGGTGCTCGACCAGCGCGTGTTCGTCGGCGATCTCATCGCCGGAGTCGGGTGCTGGTCGCGCCGGCCACCCACCGACGACGAGCGCGTCATGATCCAGCGGGGTCTGGCCCTGGCCCGGGTCATGGCCGACCACCACGTCGGCCAGACCGTCGTGCTCCGCCACGGCGCGGTCACGGCCGTGGAGGCCGCCGAAGGCACGACGGCGGCCATCCGGCGCGGCGCGACGCTGGGCGGTCCCGGCGCCGTCATCGTGAAGGCAGTCGCTCGCGACCACGACTACCGCGTGGACACGCCGGCGATCGGCCCGGAGACGATCGCGGCGGCGGTGGCCGGTGGCGCCGCGGCGCTTGCCATCGAGGCCGGCCGCGTGATGATCCTGGACCGGGAGACGACGGTGCGAGCCGCCGACCAGGCCGGCATGGCCCTCGTGGGCGTGGATGACGCCGGCTGAGCGACGGCCGGCGCCGGCCATCATGCTCGTGGCGGGGGAGGCGTCGGGGGATTTGCACGGCGCCAGCCTCTGCCGCAGCCTGAAGGCGGCGGCGCCGGACGCCCGGCTGTTCGGCATGGGCGGCGGGCGGATGGCGGCGGCCGGGATGAAATTGATCGCCGACATTCGCGACAGCGCGGTGATCGGGCTGAGCGAGGCGCTTCGCCGGCTGCCCGCGCTCCATCGCATCTACCGGCACCTCACCGCCACGCTGACCGGCGAGCGCCCCGACGTCCTGGTGCTGATCGACTATCCGGGCATGAACCTCCGCCTGGCCGCCGTCGCCCGCCGGCTCGGCATTCCGGTCGTCTACTTCATTCCGCCTCAGATTTGGGCGTGGCGACCGGGTCGCGTGCGGACGATCCGCAACCGCGTCTCGCTCGTCCTCGCCGTGCTGCCTTTCGAGCGGGCGCTCTACGCGAGCGCCGGGGTGCCGGTCACCTTCGTGGGCCACCCCGTGCTGGACGCCCTGGCCATCGTTCCCGATCGGAGTGCGGCCCGACGGGAACTCGGCCTCGACGACAGCGCCCTGGTGATCGGGCTTCTGCCCGGGAGCCGGCGTCAGGAGATCGAGCGGATGATGCCGCTGATGCGCGACGCCGCCGGACGGATCCGCGCCGCACATCGGGAGGCGCGCTTTGCTGTGGGCCTGGCGCCGACGGTCGAGCGCGAGGCGGTCGCGCGCCATCTCGACGGCGGCCCGGCGGCGTGGCTTCTGACCGACCACACCTACACGCTGATGCGGGCGAGCGACCTCCTGTTGGTGACGTCAGGGACGGCCACGCTGGAGGCGGCGCTCCTGGGAACGCCGATGGTCGTCTGCTATCGCGTGTCCGCGCTCAGCGAGTGGGTGGGCCACCTGGTCGTGCGGGTGCCGTGGATCAGCCTTCCCAACCTCGTGCTGGGCCGCGCGGTGGTGCCGGAGCTGGTCCGGCGGCGCGACGCCACCGCCGAGCGGCTGGCCGAGGAGGCGCTGCGGCTGCTCGACACGCCGGGGGCGCTGGACGGGCAACGCAGTGTGTTCAAGGACCTTGCCGCCGAATTGGGCGAGCCGGGGGTGGGCGCCCGCGCGGCCCGGCTCGTTCTGTCGATCTGTTCCGGGACGACCGCGAACCGGCTGGTGGCATCGTGATCTACCGGCTCTACGCGATGGTGTTGGCGGTCGCCCTGGTGGCCTATCTGCCGGTCGCGTTCTGGCGGCGAATCGCGCGCGGCGTTCCCCTGAATCTCCGAGCCCGCCTGGGATTTGGACTCAGCCGTCCGGCCGGCCGGGCCGCCTGGGTACACGCCGTATCGGTCGGTGAGGCCATCGCCGCCGCGCCGCTGGTGGAAGGCCTGCGCCGAACGTACCCGGGGCTGCCAGTGGTCATGACCACGGTGACGGCCACCGGAGCCCGCGTGGTTGGCGAGAAATTCGCGACGAGCGCCGAACACCGCTTCTTCCCCGTGGACCTGCCCGGCCCCGTTCGGCGCGTGGTGGCGTCGATCGATCCCGCCTTCCTGGTCTGCATGGAAACCGAACTCTGGCCCAACGTGCTGCGGGCCCTGGCGCGGCGTGACGTGCCGATCATGATCGCCAACGGCCGGCTTTCCGACCGCGCCTTCCGGCGCTACCGCCGTATCCGGCCGCTGCTCCGGTCCATGCTCGACGACGTGCGAGTGTTCGCCATGCAATCGCAGGAGGACGCCCGACGGGTGATCGCGCTGGGCGCCCGGCCCGAGCGCGTGTTCGTGACGGGCAACCTCAAGAATGAGCCGCTGCCCGATCCGGCGGGCTCGGTGGAGCTGTGGTCCCGGCTGCTCGGGCTCGGTCCCGAGCAGAGGGTGTGGATCGCCGGGAGCACCCATCGCGGCGAGGAGGAAGCGGTCCTGGATGCTCACCGCGCCGGACGGCAGGTGTGCCGCGACCTGGCGCTGGTCCTGGCGCCCCGCCACCCCGAGCGCGTTCCTGAGGTCCTGAGCCTGCTGGCCGGACACGGCTGGCCGGCGGTCCGGCGCAGCGAGCTGCCCCGCCAGCGCCCGGGTGAAGCGGTGATCGTGCTGGACACCGTGGGGGAACTGGCCCAGCTCTATGCGGTGGCCGATGTCGTCTTCATGGGTGGCAGCCTGGTGGCCGTGGGCGGCCACAACATGCTGGAGGCCGCGCTCCGGGGCAAGCCCGTGCTCTTCGGTCCCCACACCGCCAACTTCCGCGAGGCAGCGGCGCTGCTGGCCGACAGCGGCGGTGGCATCATGGTGCGCGACGCCGCCGAGCTCGCGGGGGAGCTGCGGCGGCTCCTCGCCGATCCCGAACTTCGGGCGAAGATGGGCGCCCTGGCCTACGAAGCGGTCACCTCGCAACACGGAGCCGTGCGGGCGACGATGGACCTGGTGGCGCGCTTTCTGGCTCCGGGCGGGACGCCGGCGTGAGGCGTTCGGACGCCAGCGTCCGCGTCGCCCGTGGCTGGGAAGAGGGCTTCCCGCCTGGCCCCACGCTCGTGCTCGGCGCGCTGGCCCGCGGATACCAGGGATTTCTCGGAGCACGGGAGTGGCTCTACGAACGCGGCGTCCTTCACTCACAAGCGCTGGCCTGCCCCGTCGTCGCGATCGGCAACCTGACGGTCGGCGGCACCGGCAAGACGCCGGCCGTCGAGCTGGCGGTGCGCACGCTCGCCGAGGTGGGCCACCGCCCGGCGGTGGTGAGCCGCGGGTACCGGCGACAGAGCCGGGGCGTGCAGGTCGTCGCCGATACCGCCTCCATCCGACTCGATCCCGAGGACGCCGGCGACGAGCCGTTCCTCCTCGCGCGCCGGCTGCCCGGCGTGCCGGTAATCGTGGGAGTCAATCGCTACCAGGCCGCCCGCCTGGCCGTCGTCCGGTTCGCGGTGACCGTGGTCGTGCTCGACGACGGCTTTCAGCACCGCACACTCCGGAAGAATCTCGAGATCGTGATGACGCGAGCCCGCCGCCCATGGGGCAACGGCCGGGTGCTCCCGGGCGGCCCGCTCCGCGAGCCGCTATCGGCGCTGGCCCGCGCCGACCTGATCGTCGCCGCCGGCGCCGCGCGCGACACCGATCTGGACGAAGTGCGGGCCACCGCCCTGCGACATGCTCCCGGCGTGCCCGTGATCGGCGCCCGCTACGCGCCGGTCGAATGCTGGCAGGCGGACCACATGCGGGAGCAGTCGTTGCCGAGCCTGTCCGGGGCCCGGCTGCTGGCCTTCGCCGGCATCGCGGCGCCAGAGGCGTTTCAGGCCACCCTCGCCGATCTGGGCGTCGGCGTGGTCGAGATGATTCCCTTCGCTGACCACCACTGGTACGCGCAGGACGACCTGCGATCGCTCGACGAGCGCGCGGTGACCCAGGGCGCTCAGGGTCTGGTCACCACCGAGAAGGATTGGGTCCGACTCCGGCGACTGCAGCTGCCGCGCCGGCCTCTCTACGTCGTGAGTGTCCGGCTGGAGCTGGTGATCGGGGCCGATGAATGGCGCAAGGCGTTCGAGCGCGCATGTCCGCGATGGTGATCGTCCGGCTGCCCAACTGGCTGGGCGACACGGTCATGGCGGTGCCGGCGATCCGCACGCTGCGCAACGGGCTCGGCGACGCGCGGATCGCCGTGGCCGGTCCCTGGGCCCCGCTGCTCGCCGGGCAGGGGCTCGCCGACGTGCTGGTGAGCTATCCGCGCGCCCTGGGCGGGCGTCTGCGGAGCGCGGATGCTGTCCGCGACCTCGGCCCCACCGTGGCGCTGGTGCTGCCCAACTCGCTGGAGTCGGCGCTGGCAGCCTGGTATTGGGGCGCGCGTCGGCGAATCGGCTTCCGGGGTGGCGGCCGCACCTGGCTGCTCACGGACCCGGTGCCCGTCCCTTCACCGCGTCGGCATCAAGTCGATGAATATCTCCTGGTGATCGAGCGCCTGGGGCTGGTTCCGGTCACGCGAGAACCGACGCTGACGGTACCGGCCCCGGATGCCGCGGAGCGTGGGACGGTGCGCGGGTTACTTCGCGAGGCCGGCGTCGACGGCGATCGCGCATCCGGACGGGCGCCGCGGATCGGCGTGCACCTGGGCGCGGCTTTCGGACCCTCGAAGCTGTGGCCTCTCGAGCGCGTCGTCGACTTTTGCCGTTTCGTCGCCAAACAGGGCGGGGTGCCCATCCTGCTCGGCGCCGCCGACGCCCGCGCCGTTGGCGCGGCGATCCAGGAGGCCGCCCCGGCCCTGAGCCTGGTCGGGCGTGACTCGCCCACCTTGCTCCCGTCAGTGCTCACCGAGATGCACGGCATCGTCTGTGGAGACACCGGCATCGCCCACCTGGCGGCGGCGCTCGGCACGCCCGTCGTCACGCTCTTCGGTCCCACCGATCCAGGGCTGACAGCGCCGCGCGGGCGGCAGGTGGAGGTTCTGACCCACGCCACGCCCTGCGCGCCCTGCTTCTACCGCACCTGTCCCATCGACCACCCGTGTCTCCGCTCGATCACCGCCGAGGAGGTCGGCGCCCGCCTCGAACGGCTCCTCGACCAATGGCCCTGACCATCCTGCAGCTCGCGGCCAACCGCTGGTGGACGGGCAGCGCCGATCCCGTGATCCGGCTGGCCGGGGGGCTCGGCCGGCGGGGCCATCGTGTCCTGCTCGGCGTGGTTCCCGGCGACCGGTTCGAAGTCAAGGCGCGCGAAGCGGGGCTCGATCCCATCCCCGGTCTCGACCTGCGCGCGCGCTTCGCCCCGGTGGGTTTCCTACGCGACGTGCGTCGGCTCCGCGCGATCGTGCGGGCCGAAGGCGTGGACGTCATCCACTGCCACCATTCCCACGATCACTGGCTGGGGCTGCTGGTCCGATCGACGCGAGGCCGCCGGCGTCCCCTTCCGCTGGTCCGCACCTTCCACGCCTTCCGGGCGGTCAAGCGCGATCGGTTCTCGAGCGCGCTCTACCGCCGAACCGCCGCGGTGTTCGCCGTCTCCCGTCAGATCGAGACGCGCTGCCGCGAGGTCGGCATCCCGTCCGAACGGACGCGCTGGATTCCCGCCGCGGCCGATCTGTCGCGCTTCGCGGTCGAGGCCGACCCGGCGCCGATCCGCGAGGAGTTCAAGCTGGACCGCGGGCCCGTGATCGTCTCGGTGTCACGCCTGGCCGAGAACCGTGGTCACGAGTTGCTGCTGGCTGCCTTCCGCCGACTGCTGGTCACGCTTCCCCAGGCGCGCCTGCTGCTGGTGGGCAAGGGAGAGACACGGAACCGGCTCGAGCAGCTCGTCGCCGAGATGGGGCTGGGCGAGCGCGTTGTCTTCACCGGCTATCGCGACCGCGATCTTCCCGCCGTGCTGGCCGCCGCCGACTGCTTCGCGCTGATGGCGGCCGGCTCCGACGAATCCTGTCGGGCCGCGCTGGAGGCCATGGCCGCCGCGCGCCCGGTCGTGAGCCGCCGGGTGGGCGCGCTGCCCGAGACCGTCGTGCACGGCGAGACGGGGCTTCTCGTCGACGACGACCGCCCCGACAGCATCGCCGCGGCGCTGGCCACGATCCTCGGCGATCCGGCGCGGGCGCGGGCCATGGGGCAGGCCGGCCGGCGCCGAGCCCAGACGGAGTTCAGCCCGGAGCGCTCGCTGACGATCGTGGAATCGGCCTACCGGGCCCTGCTCTAGCCCGATGCGCGTGCTGCATCTCGTGTCGTGCCGGGGCTGGTCCTCCGACGCCTACTGGGCGGCTCGCGTCAGCCACGAGCTGGCGCAGCGTGGGCACGAGGTGACGCTGGGCTGCCGCGCGGGGACGGAAGCCCGGGTCATCGAACGCGCGCGGCGCGAGGGCGTCGACGACATCGTCACCTTCGCGCTGCAGAGCGGACTGAGGGCGGCGGCCGACGCGGCCGATCTGCGCCGCCTGAGCGCCTGGCTCGCCCGCGTCGATCTGGTGCACGTGCACCGGGGCAAGGAGCACTGGTTGGCGGCTCTGGCCAACCGCCTGAGCGCGACGCCGCGGCCCCTGGTGCGGACGCGTCACATCGTGCAAGCGGTGCGGCCTCATGCGGCCAACCGCTGGCTCTACCGGCGGGCCACGCGGCTCACCATCACCGTGTCCGAGGCCATCCGGCGCCAGTACATCGCCGCCGGGCTCGTCGCCACCGAGCGTGTGGTCGCGCTGCCCGGGGGGGTGGCCGCCGAGCGCTACGCGCCCCGGCCTGCCGATGCCGAGCTGCGCCGTCGCTTCGGCGCCGCGGATGGAGAGCTCCTGGTCGGCCTGGTCGGGGGTCTCCGCCCGATGAAGGGACACCGCGTGGTCGTGGAGGCGGCGGCCCACCTGGCCGCCGAGCGCCTGCCCGTGCACTTCGTGTTCGTCGGCCGGGGAAACCAGGAAGGCCCCCTGCGCGAGATGCTCCAGCGCGCCGGGCTCGGAGCCCGGATCACGCTGACCGGCTTCCTCGACGATCTGCCCGCGGCCATGGCCACGCTCGACGTCGGCCTCTACGTGTCGTTCGAGTCCGAAGGGATGTCGCGCGTCGTCTGGGAGTATCTGGCCGCTGGATGCCCGCTGATCGCCTCGCGGGTGGGCGTGGTGCCCGAGGCGCTGGTGGACGGCGACCACGCGCTGCTCGTGCCCGCCGGGGACGCTGCGGCGCTGGCCCTGGCGCTTCGCCGGCTGGCCGGCGACGGCGATCTTCGGCGCCGGCTCGGCGAGGCCGGACGTCGGCTCGTGGCCGCGCGGTACTCGGGCGGTCGCGTGGCCGCCGCGCTGGAGGAGCACTACCGCCGGCTCGCCCCGTGAAGGTCTCGATCGTCTCGTTCGATCTGTCCGACAATGCGACGGGGCGGGCCGAGCTGCTCGCGCGTCTGCTGGCGCCCCGCTATGAGGTGGACGTGGTTGGGCCCCGGTTCGGCGATGGCGTGTGGAGCCCGCTGGCCGGCAGCGACATCGCGCACCGCGCGCTGCCGGCCCGGCGCTATCCCGGGTTCTTGACCGACGCTCGGGCATTACTCCGGCTCGTCGACGGCGACGTCATCTATGCCTCGAAGCCGCGTCCGACCAGCTACGGCGTGGCGCTGGCCGCGCGACGCCAGCGGCCGCGCCCGCTCCTGCTCGACATCGACGACTGGGAGCTCGGATTCTTCTATCGTTCCGGGCTGCGGGGGCGAGTGGGCCGATTGCTGAACCTGGCCAACCCCAACGGCCTGCCCTGGACGTGGCTCTGCGAGCGACGGGTCGGCGCGGCCGACGCACTGACCGTGGCCTCACGCTTTCTCGAGCGCCGCTTCGGCGGAACGCTTCTGCCCCACGTGCGCGACACCGACGCCTGGGATCCGGCCCGGTACGAGGGCGCGGCGGTGCGCGCCGAGCTCGGAATCGGAGCGGCGCCCCTCGTGATGTTCCTGGGGACGCCGCGAGCCTACAAGGGTGTGGACGACCTCGTCGAGGCGGTGGCGCTTCTCGGCGGTCAGGCGACGCTGGCGCTGGTCGGCGTGAAGCCCGGGAGCGACGCCGCCCGGCGTTGGGGCGCCCGGGATTTCGTGCGGATCCGTGGTGAGATCCCGTTCGACGACGTTCCCCGCTGGCTCTCGGCCGCCGACGTCGTCGCGGTGCCGCAGCGCGCCACCACGGACACCCTGGGTCAGGTACCGGCCAAGCTCTTCGACGCGATGGCGCTGGGCCGACCGATCGTGGCGACCGCCGTCTCGATGATCGCGGAGATCCTCGACGAGTGCGGCGTCGTGGTGCCACCCGGCGACGTGCCGCGCCTGGCTGGCGCCATCCGCTCACTGCTCGAAGAGCCGAAGACGGCCGCCGCGTTGGGCCAGCGGGCCCGAGCGCGCTGCGTGGCCGAGTACAGCTTCGCCTCCGCCCGCGCCCGCCTCTTCCCCTTGCTAGAGTCCGTCATCACGACCTGGCGACGCCCGTGAAACTCCTCATCATCTCCCGGCCGTTCGTCTTCTACGGCGGCGTGGAACGCGCGACTGCCGGATTGGTTCAGGCGCTCGTGGCTCACGGCCACGACGTGCACCTGGCGAGCCCGCCTGGTCAGCAGCCGGTCCTCGGCGTGACGCCGTATCGGCTGCCCGTCCCCCCGCGCCCCGCGACGGCTCGTCTCGTGCTCCTGGCGGTGGCGGCGCGGTGGCTGGCGAGTCGCGATCGCTGGGACGTCGTCCAGAGCCACGAGCGCACGCTTGGTCAGCACATTTACCGCGCCGGGGAGGGATGCCACCGAGCGTACCTGGCCAGCCGCCAACGGTCGACGGCGCGGGGCCTGTACCACCGTACGCTCCTGGCGCTGGAACGTCGGGTGTTCGAGCGGACGCCACGGATCGTGGCCATCGCCCGCGCGGGCAAGCGGGAGATCGAGACGCTGTACGGTGTGAGCCCGGAGCGCGTGACCGTGATCTACAACGGCGTGGACCTCGAGCGCTTCCACCCGAGGAACCGGAAGCTCGTCCGCGGCGCCGCGCGATCGGAGGCCGGCATCCCCGCGGAGGCCTGGACGGCGATCTTCGTGGGGAGCGGCTTCGAGCGCAAAGGTCTGGCCACGACCATCGAGGCGCTGTCCCGCCTGACCGATCGGACGAGTCGCCTGATCGTCGTCGGCAAGGGCGATACCAGACCCTATCGCGCGCTGGCCGAACGGCTGGGCACCGGCCAGCGGGTGGTCTGGTTGCCGCCGCGCGCCGACATCGAACGGTGGTACGCCGCCGCCGACGCGTGCGTGCTGCCGACGCGCTACGAGCCATTTGGCAACGTCCACCTCGAGGCCCTGGCCTCCGGGCTGCCCGTCGTGGCCAGCACCGCCGCCGGCGCCAGCGAGCTGATTCGCTCCGGCGTGAACGGCGCCGTGGTCGATCCTCGGGACCCGGCCGCCGTGGCCGCGGCGCTCGAGCACGTGCGTGAGATCGGTCGGGCCGGCGCTGCGGCCGAGGCGGCCCGGGCATCGGCCGAACCCTTCACCTATGCGGCCCAGGCGGCGGCGTTCAGTGATCTCTACGCGGCGTGCGCCGCCCCCAAATTGTGTTGAGAATCCAAGGGTCTCACCGTAGACTGCCGAAGTAGTGAACCGGCCTGCCGTGTTCATCGATCGCGACGGGACGCTGACGGAGGAAGTGGGGTATGTCAACCATCCCAAGCGGCTCCGGCTGCTGCCCCGTTCCGCCGAGGCGATCAGACGACTGAACGTGGCCGACGTGGCGGCGGTGGTGGTCACCAACCAGTCCGGGGTGGCCCGCGGGTACTTCTCCGAGGACGTCCTGCACGCCGTCAATGCCGAGCTGGTGGCCCAGCTCAAGCAAGCTGAGGCCCATCTCGACGGGGTCTACGTGTGCCCTCATCATCCGACCGAGGGCGCTCCGCCGTTTCGCCGTCGCTGCGATTGCCGCAAGCCCCGTCCAGGGCTGCTCCGGCGCGCCGCCACCGAGCTGGGCCTCGACCTGGCGTCGTCCGCCGTCGTCGGCGACAAGCCCTCGGACATGGCGGTGGCCCGTGCGGTCGGCGCGCGGAGCGTGCTGGTGCTGACCGGCTATGGCCTCGGCGAGTGGGAGCACCGTCGGGACCGTTTTCCGATCGTGCCGGATCACGTCGCCGAGGATCTTCTCGACGCCGTGAACTGGATCCTCGATCGGCACGCAACGTGATGAACGGGACGGAGCGGCTCCGGGCCGTCCTCGAGGGGATCGTCGGTCGCACGCTGATCGTGGTGGGCGACCTCATCGAGGACGAGTACCTGATCGGCAAGCCGGGACGGATCTCCCGCGAAGCCCCGGTGATCATCTTAAAATTCACCGACCGGGACGTGCGGCTGGGGGGTGCCGCCAACGCCGCCAACAACGTCCATGCCCTCGGCGCGCGCGTGCTGCCCATCGGGGTCGTGGGCCGCGACCAGGCCGGCGACGAGCTGCTGGCTCTCTGCCGCACGGCGGGGATCCCCACCGAGGGCCTGGTGACCGAAGCCGCTCGGCGGACCCCGGTCAAGACCCGCATCCTGGCCGGCGGTTACCAGGCGACGCGGCAGCAGGTCGTGCGCATCGACCGCGAGCCCGCCAGCGAGCTGGCTCCCACCACCGAAGACGCGCTCCTGGCGCGCTTGACCTCGCTGGCCGCGCATGCCGACGCCATCATCGTCTCCGACTACGGCTACGGCACGGTGACGCCCCGGGTGTTCGAGCGTGTCCGCGCCCTGGCGCGCAAGCGCGGCAGCATCGTCAGCGTGGACAGCCGCTACGATCTGACCCGCTTCACCGGCGTCACCGTCGCCAGCCCCAACGAGGCGGAACTGGCCGAGCTGAGCGGTGGCCCGGTGGACGACGAGCGATCGGTGGAGAAGGCGGGACGGCAGGTCCTCGAGCGTCTGGACACGACACTGCTGCTGGTCACGCGGGGCAGCCAGGGGCTGGCGCTGCTCGAGCGCGACGGCGCCACCACGTTCATCCCCATCTTCGGCACCGACGAAATCGCCGACGTGACCGGAGCCGGCGACACGGTGATCAGCGCGTTCACCGTGGCCCTGGCCGCCGGCGCGTCGCCGGTGGAAGCGGCGACGCTCGCCAACGCGGCCGGTGGGCTCGTGGTCATGAAGCGGGGCACTGCCACGGTGGCCCGCGCGGAGCTGAGCCAGGCACTCTCGGCCGGAGCCCCCTGAGCCGGTGATGATCGTGGTCTCGAGGGCCGGGCGACCGGTGCGCCGCGGCCGCGTGCCCGGGCCGGCGTGCTGACCGTCGAAGAGGCCGCCGCCCTGGCTGAACGGCTGCGGACACAGGGTCGGCGGATCGTGCTGGCCAACGGATGCTTCGATCTGCTGCACGTGGGGCACGTTCGCTATCTCCAGGCCGCTCGCGCCCTCGGCGACGTCCTCTTCGTCGGGCTGAACTCCGACGCCGCCGTCCGCCGGCTCAAGGGACCGGGCCGCCCACTGATGCCGGCGGCGGAGCGGGGCGAGTTGCTGGCGGCCCTGCGGGACGTCGACCACGTGGTCCTCTTCGAGGACGACACGGCCGACACCCTGGTGGCGCAGCTGCGCCCGCACGTCCACGCCAAGGGCACCGACTACACGACGGACTCCGTGCCCGAGCGGGCGAGCGTGCGGGCGGCGGGCGGGGTGGTGGCCATCGCCGGAGATCCCAAAACCCACTCCACCCGTGATCTCATTGCCCTCATCCGCGAGCGCTTCCGGTGACGGCGTGAACATCGCCATCGTGAAGCTGTCGTCCCTGGGAGACGTCGTCCACGCGCTTCCGGTGGCGGCGACTCTTCGCGCGCGGGTCCGCGAAGCGCGGATCACCTGGCTCGTCGAGCACCGGGAGGCCGCGATCCTGACCGGCCATCCCGCCCTCGACGAGATCATCACGGTCGACACGCGCCGCTGGCGGCAGGCCCGGAGCCCGGGCGCCCTGGCCGCGGCCGGCCGCGCGTTCGCCGCGCTGAGCCGGCGGCTGCGCGCGGCCCGCTTCGACGTGGCGCTCGACCTGCAGGGGTTGCTCAAGAGCGGTATCCTCATGGCGCTGACGCGAGCGCCGTTGCGGATAGGCTTTCAGGCCCGCGCCTGTCGCGAGCCGCTTGGCGCGCTCTTCACCAACCGCCGCCTGGCGCGTCCGGCCGGCCGCCACGTCGTCGAGCACTATCTGAGCCTGCTCGAGCCCCTGGGCATTGGCGCGCCGGTGCTCGACTTCCGCCTGCCCGTCGATCAGAAGGCCGAGACGCGGATGGACGACGTGCTCGCTGCGTCCGGCCTCAAGCCTCGCGACCGTCTGGTCGTCGTGAACCCGGGAGCGGGACGGCCGGGCAAGCGCTGGCCCGTCGACCGCTTCCGGGCGGTGGCCCACCGGCTGGCCCGGGAAGGGGAGGCCCACGTGCTCGTGGTCTGGGGCCCGGGGGAGGAGTCGGCGGCGCGGGCGATCGCCGACGGCGGCGACAGGAGCCGCGTGGTTCTGGCCCCGCGCACCGATCTCTTCGAGCTGATCGCCGTTCTTCGGCGCGCCAGTCTCCTGGTCGCGGCCGACACCGGGCCACTGCACCTGGCGGCGGCGGGGGGCACGCCCTGCCTGGGGATTTACGGGCCGACATCGCCGGCGCGCAATGGGCCGTACGGAACCGGGCATCGGACGCTCCAGGGACACGACGGACGCGTGGAGGCTGTCGGCGTCGACGAGGTCTTCGGCGCCGCCGTGCAGATGCTTCGATGAGCGCCGCGCGGCTCAGCGCCGTCGTCATCACCCTCAACGAAGAGGACCGTTTGCGCGCCTGTCTGGAGAGCGTGGCCTGGGCCGACGAGATCGTGGTGGTGGACGCCGAATCGCAGGACAAGACGGTCCAGATCGCCCGGGAGTTCACCGAACGGGTGGTGGTCCGCCCGTGGGCCGGGTTCGCCGCTCAGAAGAACTTCGCCCTCGGGCTGGCCACCGGCGACTGGCTGCTGTCTCTCGATGCCGACGAGGAGGTGTCGGCGGAGCTGCGGGACGAGATCCACGCGCTCCTCAGAGGCCACGCCACCTGCGACGGCTACGCGGTGCCGCGCCGGAACATCTTCCACGACCGGTGGATCCGCCACGGCGGACTCTACCCGGACTGGCAGATCCGTTTGTTCCGCCGCGGCCGGGCACGGTTCAGGGACCGTGAGGTGCACGAGTCGGTGCAGGTGGAGGGTCGTGTCGGACGGCTGCGGGCGGCCTTGCTGCACCGGAGCTACCGCAACGTCGCCGACTTCCTGGCCCGCGCCGATCGCTACTCGACGCTGGCCGCCGAGGAGTGGAGGCGCGGCGGTCGGCGCGCCCGCGCGCGGGACCTCCTGCTGCGCCCGCTGGGCCGGTTCCTCGGGATGTACGTGCTGCGCCTGGGCTTCCTCGACGGCTGGAGGGGGCTTCTGCTGGCGACCCTCTACGCGTACTATGTGGGCATGCGGTCGGCCAAGGCCCTGGAGCGAGCGCGGCGCTGATGGCGAAAGAGCGCGTGCTGTCGGGGATGCGCCCCAGCGGACGCGTCCATCTCGGCAATTACCTGGGGGCGCTGGAGAACTGGGTGCGCTTGCAGGAAGGGTACGACTGCTTCTACTTCGCGGCGGACTGGCACGTCCTCACCGACCAGACCGACACTGCCGAGGTGCCGCAGCACACGATCGAGATGGCCGCCGACTGGCTGGGCGCCGGCCTCGATCCCGAGCGCTCGACGCTCTTCATCCAGTCGCGGGTGCCCGAGCACGCCGAGCTGCACCTGCTCTTCTCGATGGTGATCCCGGTGAGCTGGCTCGAGCGGGTGCCGACCTACAAAGAGCGGATCGAGCAGCAGGAGATCGCCTCGCCCTCCTACGGGCTGCTCGGCTACCCGCTGCTGCAAGCGGCCGACATCCTCATGTACAAGGCCACGTGGGTTCCGGTCGGCGCCGACCAGGTGCCGCACATCGAGTTGACCCGCGAGGTGGCGCGGCGCTTCAATGGCACGTTCCGGCCCGTGTTCCCCGAGCCCGACGCCAAGCTGACCGAGATCCCCAAGGTCCCGGGCACCGACGGCCGCAAGATGTCGAAGTCGTATGACAACTGCATCTACCTGTCCGACGGCGCCGAGGTCGTCCGCGAGAAGATCCGTACGATGATGACGGATCCCGCGCGCAAGCGCCGGTCCGATCCCGGCAACCCCGACGTGTGTCCCGTCTTCGATCTCCACAAGATCTTTACGCCGTCCGCCGACCGCCAGTGGGCGGCCACGGGCTGCCGCACCGCCGGCATCGGGTGCCTGGACTGCAAGGCCAAGCTGCTCGAGCACATGGAGCCGGTCCTGACGCCGGTCCGCGAGCGGCGCCAGAAGTACGCCGAGCAGCCGGACACCATCGTCGACATCCTGCACGAGGGGTCGCGACGGGCCCGTGCGGTGGCGCAGCGCACGATGGAGGAGGTTCGCGCCGCGGTGCATCTGAGCCCATGACCGTGGAGGATCGAGCGACGGCGCTGCCGGCGCGAGCGGTGGAGCCCTCCTCCCCGCTGACCCTCCGCGTGGGTCAGTTCGAAGGCCCCTTCGACCTCCTGCTGCATCTCTGCCGCACCAGCGAGATCGACCTGGCCAACCTGCCCGTCCGCACCATCACCGACCAGTACCTGGCGCATCTGGAGGCGGTGGAGTTCCAGGACCTGGAATCGGCCGGCGCCTACCTGGTGATGGCGGCCACGCTGATCTATCTGAAGTCGAAGCTGCTGGTGCCGCCGGACGAAACCGCCGAGGCGCTGGACGAGGAGGGCGAGGCCCTCCGGCTGGAGCTGGAGCAGCGCCTGCGCGAGTATGCGCGGGTCAAGGCGCTGGGCACCTGGCTGGCCGAGCGGGAGGCCGAGCAGGCCCTCCTGTGGGGCCGCCCGGTGAGCGAGTTGCCGCCGGCCGACGATGTGCCGCTGGAGGACTTGAGCGTCCACCTCCTCGAGCGCGCGCTCAAGCGCCTCATCGAGGAGCAGGGGCGACGGAAGCCGCGGGAGGTGCAGGCCGAGCCGATGTCCGTGCTCGAGCGCATGACGGAGATCCTGGCCGTCCTGCGCGACACCTGGTCCTTGCTCTTCTCGTCGCTCACCAGCGATCGTCACCGTACCGATGTCGTCGTCTCCCTCCTGGCCGTGCTTGAGCTGGTCCGGCTGGGCAATATCCGCCTGCAGCAGACGGAGCTGTTCGGGGACATCGTTATCGAGCGGCGGGCGCCCGCCACCGGAGAGGCCCCCGCGTGAGCATTCGATCATGAAGTTGGAGGGAGACGTTTGTCGCACCCAGCGTAAACGGGGAGGTTTGGAGGGGGCCGGTCGTGGCACCCCGCGCGAACGGGGAGGTTTGGAGGGGGCCCGTCGTGGCACCCCGCGCAAACGGGGAGGTTTGGAGGGGGCGGCCGCTGCCCCCTCCAATTGAAAGGTCAGGTGACCGTTGCCCACGCCGATTGACGTCGTCGAAGCCCTCTTCTTCGCCTCCGACAGCCCGCTGGAAGCCGATCGCATCCGTGAGGTCCTGGAGCTCACCGATGCCGCCGAGGCCCGCGCGCTCGTCGACGAGCTGCGCGAACGGTACGCGGCGGCCGATCGCGCGCTGACCATCGTGGAGGTCGGCGGCGGCTACCGGATGGTGACGCGGCCCGAGATCGCGCCGTGGCTCATGCGGCTGGTCAAGAGCCGCACCCGGGCCCGCCTGTCGCGCCCGGCGCTGGAGACGCTGGCCATCGTGGCCTACCGGCAGTCGGCGTCGCGCCCCGAGGTCGACGCCGTCCGCGGGGTGAACTCCGAGGGAGTGCTGGAGAACCTGCTGGAGCGCCGCCTCATCCGCATCACCGGGCGCAAGGAGGCGCCGGGCCGCCCGTTCCTCTATGAGACGACGCGCGAGTTCCTGGTCGCCTTCGGTCTGCGCGACCTCGACGATCTGCCCAAGGTCGAGGGCGAGTTGATCGTGCCCGAGCTGGTCGCAGCCGCCACAGATGGCGAAGCTCAGGCTGAACAAGATCCTGGCCCAGGCGGGGCTGGCGTCCCGGCGGGCGGCTGATCGGCTGATCCTCGAGGGGCGGGTCGCCGTCAACGGTGCCGTCACGCGCGAGGTCGGCACCCTGGCCGATCCCGCCACCGATGCCGTCGCCGTCGACGGTCGGCCGATTCCCGCCGCCGAGCTCCAGCGGTACCTGCTTCTCAACAAGCCGCGCGGATACCTGACCTCACGCCACGATCCCCAGCGGCGTCCCGTCGTCACCGACCTGGTGCCGGCGGCGGCGCGTCTCTTCCCGGTGGGACGGCTGGACATCGACGTGGAGGGCGCGCTGCTCCTGACCAACGACGGGGCGCTCACCCACCGTTTGCTTCACCCGCGCTACGGGCTGCCCCGCGTGTACGAGGCCGAGGTGGCCAGCGCCGTCAGGCGGGCCGACCTCGCCCGCTGGCGGCGCGGAGTGGCGCTGGACGACGGCCCGGCCGTGCCCGCCGCCGTAATCCTGCTCCAGACCGGCCGCGCGGTGAGCCGACTGCGTCTGACCTTCACGGAGGGGCGCAAGCACGAAGTGAAGCGTTACTGCCAGGCGCTCGGCCATCCGGTGG
The DNA here is from genome assembly GCA_050731755.1 of Candidatus Rokuibacteriota bacterium. Classification (GTDB taxonomy): domain Bacteria; phylum Methylomirabilota; class Methylomirabilia; order Rokubacteriales; family CSP1-6; genus JBOHPP01. Next base: position 22,867 of record JBOHPP010000022.1, read on the forward strand.
TGCGGCTGCGTCGTGTGGCCTTCGGCCCGCTCACGCTGGGCCATCTGCCCGTCGGCGCCTGGCGCCCGCTCACGCCCGCCGAGGTCAGCGCGCTGCGCGCCGCCGCCCTGGCGCCGCGGGTGGAGCGCTGACCGGGCCCTTGCTTGCCGCGCCGGAGTCGTTGGCCTATAATCCCCGGTATTCAGTAGACGGGGCAGGGGTCCCTATGAACCTGGACGATTGGCGTTCCAGGATCAACGAACTCGACAAGCAAATCCTTCACCTCCTCAACCAGCGCGCCGAGGCCGCCCTTAGAATCGGAGACCTCAAACGACGGCAGGATGGGCCGTCGTATGTCCCCGAGCGGGAGGCCGAGATCCTGGCCCGCCTCACCAGCCTCACCGCCGGCCCGCTACCCGCCGACGCCGTGCGGGCGATCTGGGGCGAGATCCTCTCGAGCTGCCGCGCCCTCGAGGGGCCGCTGACCGTCGCCTATCTCGGTCCGCCCGCCACGTTCACGCACCAGGCGGCCCTCCGCCGCTTCGGCACCGCGGCGACGCTGCTGCCGGCCCGGAGCATCGGCGAAGTGTTCGACGAGGTCGAGCGCCAGCGCGCCGACATGGGCGTCGTTCCCGTGGAGAACAGCACCGAGGGCGCGGTCAACGTGACGCTGGATCGGCTGGTGGAGTCCGACGCGGTCATCTGCGGCGAGCTGTACCTGGACATCGCCCAGCACCTGCTCTCGCGCGCCGCCTCGCTGGCCGAGATCAAGCGCGTCGTCTCCCATCCCCAGGCGCTGGCCCAGTGCCGCGGCTGGCTCGGCGAGCACCTGCCCGGCGTCGCCACCGAAGAGACGCCCTCCACGGCGGCGGCCGTCGAGGTGGCCGCGGCCGACGTGACGGCGGCGGCCATCGGATCAGAGCTGGCCGGCCGCCTCTATGGAGTGCCCGGGCTGCGGGCGGGCATCGAGGACCTGCCTGACAACTCCACCCGGTTCCTGGTGATCGGCCGGCACGCCTGCGGCCCCACCGGTCGGGACAAGACCTCCATCGTCTTCGCCATGCGCGACGAGCCCGGCGTGCTGTTCCGCATCCTGGAACCGTGCGCGCGGCTCGGCATCAACCTCAGCAAGATCGAGTCGCGACCGGCGAAGCACCGACCGTGGAAGCACGTGAGCTTCGTGGACCTGGAAGGGCACCGCGACAGGCCGGAGGTGGCTTCCACACTCGAGGAGATCGGGGCGCGCACCCTGTTCCTCAAGATCCTGGGCTCGTATCCCTCGGGATAAAGGAGAGCGCATGTCCACGCAGTGGGAATCCCTGGCCAACGAGCACATCCTGGGGATCGCGCCCTATGAGCCCGGCAAGCCCATCGAGGAGCTGGAGCGCGAGCTGGGGGTCAGCAACGCCATCAAGCTGGCGTCGAACGAGAACCCCTTGCCACCCTCCGACCGGGTGCAGCGGGCGGTTGCCGCCGCGCTGAGCACCCTCAACCGCTATCCCGATGGCAGCGCCTTCTATCTGCGGCAGGCCCTGGCCAAGAAGCACGACGTCACCGCCGAGCAGGTGATCCTCGGCAACGGTTCCAACGAGCTCCTCGAGCTGCTCGTCCGCACGTTCCTGAAGCCGGGGGACGAAGCGGTGGTCCCGCACCCCTCGTTCGTCGTCTACCCCATGATCGTGCAGGCGGCCGGTGGGATCCGGGTGATGGTCATGCTCAAGGACTACCGGCTCGACCTCGAGGCCATGGCCCGGGCCATCACGCCGTTGACGAAGATGATCTTCATCGCCAACCCCAACAACCCCACGGCGACCATCGTCACCGCCGACGAGGTCGAGCAGTTCATGGAACGGGTGCCCGAGCGGGCGATCGTCGTGTTCGACGAGGCCTACTACGAGTTCGCCCAGGGGCCCGACTTCCCCGAGACGATGGCCTACGTGACGGACGGCCGCAAGGTCATCGTGCTCCGGACGTTCTCCAAGGCCAACAGCCTGGCCGGGCTCCGGGTCGGCTACGCCATCGCCGACGCCGATGCCACCGCGTTGATGAACCGCATCCGCCAACCCTTCAACGTGAACTCGCTGGCTCAGGTGGCGGCGCTGGCCGCGCTGGAGGACGAGCCCCACGTGCTGGAGTGCGTCCGGATGATCGAGGCCGGGCGGCATTTCCTCTATGACGAGTTCAAGGCGCTCGGTCTCCGGTACGTCCCCTCCCGGGCCAACTTCATCCTGGTCGACGTCGGGCACAATGCGTCGGACATCTACCAGCAGCTCCTCAAGCACGGCGTGATCGTGCGGCCGATGACCTCCTTCGGCATGGAGAGCACGCTGCGGCTCACGGTGGGCACCCCGGAGGAAAACCGCCGCCTGGCCAAGGCGCTCCGCGCCGTGCTCGGAAAAAAGGCCTAGTGCTGCAGCGGCTCGCCGTCCTTGGTGTGGGGCTCCTGGGCGGATCGGTGGCCAAGGCGGCGCGCGCTCACGGACTGGCCGGCGAAATCGTCGGCATCGGGCGTGACGCGAATCGTCTCGAGCCCGCGCTGCGTGACGGCACGCTGGACCGGGCCACCACCGACGTCGCCGGTGGTGTCAGCGGCGCCGACTTCGTCGTGCTGGCGGCCCCGGTCGGCGCCATCGAGCGGCTGCTGGAGACGGCGTGGCCCGCTCTGGCGCCGGAGGCCGTCGTCACCGACGTGGGCTCGACCAAGCAGGCGATCGTCAACGCCGCCCTCCGCCTGGCCGCCTCCCGGCCGCGGCAATTCGTGGGCAGCCACCCGATGGCCGGCTCCGAGCAGAGCGGCTATGGCGTGGCCCGTGCCGACCTCTTCTGTGGGGCCACCGTCATCGTGACGCCGACCGACGCCAGCGCGCCACCTACGGTGAAGGCGGTGACCGCGTTCTGGGAGGCCCTCGGCGCCGGCCGCATCCTCGCCCTGGACCCGGAGACGCACGACCGTCTGGTGGCGGCGGTCAGCCATCTGCCCCACCTCGTGGCCTGCGCGCTGGTGGACGGCGTGGAGCGCGTCGACCCGGCGGCCTTCGACGTCGCCGCCCGCGGCTTTCGCGACACCACGCGCATCGCGGCGGCCGATCCCGAAGTCTGGGAAGAAATTTTTTTGGGCAACCGGCTGGCCCTCGGGGCGAGCCTGCGCGAGTTCCTGAGATCGCTCGCCGAGCTGTCCCGCCTGGTCGAGACGGGCGACGGCCCGGCCCTCCGCGCAGCGCTCGCACGCATCCAGCAGCGGCGCGAGGCGCTCCGGTGAGGCTGCGCGTTCAGCCAGCGCGCCGGTTGAACGGCCGGGTCGAGGTGCCCGGCGACAAGTCCATCTCCCATCGGGCCGTCCTGCTGGGGGCGTTGGCCGACGGGGTGACCGAGATCCGAGGGGTGCTCGAGGCCGAGGACTGCCTGCGCACGCTGGCCGCCGTCGAGGCGCTGGGTGTGGAGGCCACGCGCAAGGGGCCGGGCGAGTACCGCATCGCGGGCACCGGCCTCGGCGGGTGGCAAGAGCCATCGGACATCATCGACTGCGGCAACTCCGGGACGACGGCGCGCCTGCTGATGGGCGCGCTGGCCGGCCATCCCTTCTGGACGATGCTGACCGGCGACGAGTCTCTCCGGCGGCGGCCCATGGCCCGGGTCGCCGAGCCGCTGAGACGCCTGGGCGCGACCGTTGTGGGACGCGCCGAGGGCGGACGGTTGCCTCTCGCCGTGCGCGGGACGGAACGGGTGCGCGCGCTGGCCTACGAGCTGCCGGTGGCCTCGGCGCAGGTCAAGTCGGCGGTGTTGCTGGCCGCCCTTTACGCGGACGACGAGGTGTCGGTCACCGAGCCCGCTCAGTCGCGCGACCATTCCGAGCGCATGCTGCGCCTGTTCGGAGCCCGGGTCGTGACCCGCGGCCTCACGACCACGCTCGAGCCGGGGCCGCTGCGGGCGACGTCTCTCGTCGTCCCCGGTGATATCTCGTCGGCCGCGTTTCTGCTCGTCGCCGGCCTGGTCGTGCCGGAGGCCAGCGTCACGGTGGCCGAGGTCGGGCTCAATCCCACGCGCACGGGCGTGCTCGAGGCCCTGGCGGCCATGGGAGCGCGCCTGGAGATCGCCCCGGCCGGGGACGCCGGCGGCGGCGAGCCGAGCGGTGCCGTCACCGCGACGGTCACCGAGCTGCGGGGTACCACCGTGGGCGGTGCGCTCGTGCCCCGGCTCATCGACGAGGTTCCCATCCTGGCCGTGGCCGCGACACTGGCTCGGGGACGGACGGAGATCCGCGATGCCGCCGAGCTGCGCGTGAAGGAGTCGGACCGGCTGGCCGCGCTGGCCCGCGAGCTCGGGGCCATGGGCGCACGCGTCGAGGAGCGTCCCGACGGGCTGGTGATCCAGGGCCCGACCCGGCTCCGCGGCGCGCGGGTGCGGAGCGGCGGCGATCACCGCATCGCGATGGCGCTGGCCGTGGCCGGGTTGGTCGCCGAGGGCGAGACGGTGATCGAGGACACCGCGTGTGTCGCCACGTCGTTCCCCCGGTTCGCCGCCACCATCAACGCGCTGGCCGGCGGCGAGGTCGTGACGGTGGAGTCATGAGGCGAAAGGAAAAGGCCGAGGCCTGGAGAGGTATCGGAAGGGGGGCAGAGCCCCCCTCCGAGGAAAACGCGCTGGCCGGCGGCGAGGTCGTGACGGCCGAGCCATGAGATCTCGAGTCGGGGAGCGCGAGGCGGTGATCACCATTGATGGACCAGCCGGCGCGGGCAAGACCACAGTGGCCCGTCGGCTCGCGGGGCGCCTGGGCTTCCGCCTCCTGGACACCGGCGCCATGTACCGCGCGCTGGCCTGGAGCGTGCTGCAGGGTGGCCTCGAGGCCGAAGACACCCCGGAGCTACGGCGCCACCTCGACGATATCGAGGTGGAGCTGCGCGACGACCGCGTGTTCGTGGATGGGCGAGAGGTCACGGCCGAGATCCGTCGCCCGGAGGTGGATCGTCTCACGTCCGCACTCACCACGCTGGAGCCGGTTCGGGCGAAGATCACCCCGCTGCAGCGCCGCCTGGCCAAGTCCGGCGGCGTCATCCTGGAGGGGCGGGACACCGGCACGGTGGTGTGCCCGAACGCGGAGGTGAAGTTTTACCTCGACGCGTCGCTGGACGAGCGGGCCCGGCGCCGGCAGGCCGAGTTCCGCGCCCGCGGGCTGCCGGCGGACGTCGAAGCGGTGCGGGACGAGATCCGAGCGCGGGACGCCCAGGACACGACGCGGGCGCTGGCCCCGCTGAGGAAGGCCGACGACGCCATCGTCATCGACACGACGGCGCTGAGCGTGGACGAGGCGGTAGAGCGGATGGTCCGCGCCATCGAGCAGCGATGCTGTACACGGTCCTGAAGGCGTTGGCCTTCGCCGTGATGCGCGTGTCCTGGCGGCTGGAAGGACACGGGGTCGATCGGGTGCCGGGCACCGGACCTGTCTTGCTCGTGGCCAATCACTCGAGCCTGCTCGATCCGCCCCTGATCGCCGGCATCACCCGGCGGCCGGTCTCGTTCCTGGCCAAGGCCGAGCTGTTCCGAATCCCGCTCTTCGGGCGGCTCATCTGGGCGCTGAACGCCCGTCCGGTGCGGCGGGAGGGGGGCGACCCGGCGGCGCTGCGCACGGCCCTGCGCGTGCTGGAAAATGGCGGCATACTGCTGGTGTTTCCCGAGGGCACCCGCGGCCAGGAGGGAGTGCTGCGCCCGGGCAAGCCGGGCGCCGGGATGCTGGCCATTCTCAGCGGGGCCCCGGTGGTGCCCGTGTATGTCAGCGGCAGCGGGCGGGCCTGGCCACGCGGACATCGGCTGCCGCGGCCGGCGAAGGTCACGGTGACGTTCGGTCCACCGCTCACCTTCGATGGCCGGAACGGGGCGAAGAGAAAGGAGTCGTATGAGGCCGCCAGTCAGGCGATGATGGCGGCCATCGCGCGCCTCAAGGACGCCGAGGGCCCAGCCGGGCCCGGGTCGGCGTCGCCGCGTGAACGTCGGGCCGTCGGCGAGGTGGGTGTGGGAGGAGCTTCGACCTCGCCCAAATCCAGTGATGGGAGGAGCGGGCAGTATGGAGAAGGATGACCGGCACAGAGTCCTCGGCGGCCAGGGAAAGGAGGCATCCACCGGCCCAGCCGAGGAGCCGATGGACGAGTGGTACCGCACGACCGGCATCACCGAGTTCGAGGAGGGCGAGGTGGTGCGGGGCCGGGTGGTCCATGTCAGCCCCACCGAGATCCTGATCGACGTCGGCTACAAGAGCGAAGGGGCCATCCCCATCGAGGAGTTCCACCGGGCGGGGCCACTGCCCAAGGTGGGCGACGAGCTGGATGTGTACCTGGAGGCCAAGGAGGACGCCGAGGGGCTCATCGTCCTCTCCAAGGAGAAGGCCGACAAGATCAAGGTGTGGGACGTGATCACCCAGGCCTACGACAAGGGCACGCCGGTCGAGGGGCGGGTGGTCGAGGTCGTCAAGGGCGGGCTCGCCGTCGACGTGGGCGTCAAGGCCTTCCTGCCCGGGTCCCAGGTGGACCTGCGGCCGGTGAAGAACCTGAACGCGATGGTGGGCCAGACCATCCGGGCCAAGGTCATCAAGCTCAATCGCCGGCGCGGTAACGTCGTGCTCTCGCGGCGGACCGTCCTGGAGGAGGAGCGTGAGGAGAAGAAGCGGCACACCCTGGAGGTGCTCCATGAGGGCTTGGTGCTCACCGGGACGGTGAAGAACATCACCGACTACGGGGCCTTCATCGACCTGGGCGGCATCGACGGCCTCCTTCACGTCACCGACATGAGCTGGGGGCGCGTCGGTCATCCCTCCGAGATCTTTCAAGTCGGTGATCAGGTCGAAGTCGTCGTCCTGCACTTCGACCGCGAGACGGGGCGCGTGTCGCTGGGCTACAAGCAGAAGTCCTCCGATCCCTGGGAGCAGGTCGAGCAGAAGTACCCGCCGGGCAGCAAGGGCCAGGGCCGGGTGGTGAGCCTCACCAACTACGGGGCCTTCATCGAGCTGGAACCCGGCGTCGAGGGGCTCGTACACGTGTCGGAGATGTCGTGGACCCGGCGGGTCCGCCACCCGTCGAAGATCGTCAACGTCGGCGACGAGGTCGAGGTGGTCGTGCTCGAGGTCAACCGGGCGGGCAAGCGGATCTCGCTGGGGATGAAGCAGGTCGAGCCCGATCCCTGGCAGACGATCGACGAACGCTACAAGCCGGGCGAGCGCGTGGTGGGCCGGGTGCGCAACCTGACGGACTTCGGAGCGTTCATCGAGCTGGAACCGGGGGTGGACGGCCTGCTCCACATCTCCGACATGTCCTGGACGCGCTCGGTCGGACATCCCTCGGAGATCGTCAAGAAGGGCCAGGAGATCGAGACCCAGATTCTCACCATCGACAAGGAGAACAAGCGCATCTCGCTGGGCTTCAAGCAGATCCAGCCCGATCCCTGGGCCACCGTGGCCCAGCGCTATCCGATGGGTTCGCGGGTCACCGGTAAGGTGGTGCGGCTCACGGACTTCGGCGCCTTCGTAGAGCTGGAGCCCGGGGTGGACGGCCTGCTCCACATCTCGCAGATGTCGAACCGGCCCATCAGCCGGCCCGACGAGATCGTCAACGCGGGCGATGAGCTCACGCTGCTCGTCATCCGGGTCGACCCGCACGAGCGGCGGATCGGGCTGAGTCTCAAGGAGCTGGCCCACGCCGTGGAGCTGAGCCGGGAGACGGAGGAGGGGCGTGGCGGTCGCCGCGGCAAGCGACGGCGCGACGACTATTACGACGACGAGGAGTAGCGGCTGACGTGGCGCGGCGGCTGACCGTGGTGGCCGTCACGCTGGCGCTGTGGGCCGGCGTGGTGGCACTGTTCGTGGTCGTGGTGTCGGCGGTGCTTCACGGCCCCGAGGGCGGCGGTGTGGGCTTCGGGCCGCGCGTGGCCGTCGTCGAGCTGGAAGGCGTCATCCTCGACGTCGACGAGCTGCTGAGGGATCTCAAGGGCTACCGCGACAATCCGCTGGTCCGCGCGGTGGTGATCCGGATCAACAGTCCGGGTGGGGTGGTCGGCCCGACCCAGGAGCTGCACGACGCGCTCCAACGCCTCCGCCAGGCCCGCAAGCCGGTGGTGGCCTCGCTGGGCGCGGTGGCCGCCTCGGGCGGATACTACGTGGCCGTGGCCGCCGATCAGATCTACGCCAACCCCGGCACGCTCACGGGCTCCATCGGCGTCATCATGCAGATGGCCAACCTCGAGCACTTCATGAAAAAGGTCGGCGTGGATTACGTCGTCGTCAAGGCCGGTCAGTTCAAAGACCTCGGCAACGTCTCGCGGGCGATGTCCCGCGAGGAGCGCCGGGTGCTGCAGTCGCTGCTCGACGACGTCCACGGACAGTTCATCGGCGCCGTCGCCGCCGGACGCGGGCTCGACCGCGCCGAGGTGGTCCGGTTCGCCGATGGCCGCGTCTTCTCCGGGTCTCAGGCCAAGGATCTCAGAATGGTCGATCAGCTCGGCGGGCTGGAGGAAGCGATCGACGGAGCCGCACGGTTGGCCAACCTGCCGCTGCCGCCGAGCGTAATCCCACCGAGGCGGCGCTTCTCCATCATGGAGCTGCTCCTGAACCAGGTCGGCCTGGTGGGAAGCCGGGTCCTGGCCCCGTCGCTGCCCGTGTTCAAGACGCCATTGTATCTGATGGACTGACAGGCAGACGGGAGCACGAAGCTCGAGTGATATCGGTGGGAGTCTAGGCTAAGCTGCCGAAAGCATGGCTGTTCAGGGGAGATCATCGTGAGGGCCCTGATGGCGGACGACGTCTAACTGCCTGTGTAGGTTGACATTCTCGTTTGGGACGTGCTAGGTTCACGCCGAGCATCGTGGACCAGTCTTCGACGCCGGTTAGGGAGTGGACGATGACCAAAGCCGAGCTGATCGACGAGGTCTCCAAGGTCGCCAACCTCACCAAGAAGGAGACCGAGACGATCGTCAACACGGTCTTCGAGAACATCACCGAGGCCCTCGTCAAGGGCGACAAAGTCGAGCTGCGGGGGTTCGGCAGCTTCCGGATCCGCCACCGCCAGTCCCGGAAGGGTCGCAACCCCAAGACCGGCAGCAGCGTCGACGTGCCCGACAAGCGGGTGCCCTTCTTCAAGGTCGGCAAGCGACTGCGCGAGCTCGTCAACACGTGAGGCCGCTGCCGGCGGCGTGAAGCGCCTGTGGGCGCCCTGGCGCATGGCCTACGTTGGCGGCGCGACGGCGGCGGGTTGCATCTTCTGCGCCGCGCTCTCGGGTGGCGATGACCGCAAGCATCTCGTCGTCCACCGTGCGCCTCACGCGTTCCTGATTCTCAACGCCTATCCCTACACACCCGGCCACGTCATGGCTGTCGTCAACCGCCACGTCGGCACGGTGGCCGACGCCTCGGACACCGAGCTGGTCGAGGCCATGCGCCTGATCGGCGTGGCCACCGCCGCGCTCCGCGCCGAGTACCACGCCCAGGGCTTCAACATCGGGATCAACCAGGGACGGGTGGCCGGCGCGGGGGTGGAGGATCACCTGCACCTGCACGTGGTCCCGCGCTGGTCGGGGGACGTCAACTTCATGCCCGTGCTGGGCGAGGTCCGTGTGCTACCCGAGAGCCTCGATGCGACCTGGGAGCGTTTGCGGAGCCGGTTCGGTGGCTGAGCCGCCCGTCGCCCTGACGCCGATGATGCGGCAGTACCGGGAGCTCAAGCGCCGATACCCCGACTATCTCCTGCTGTTCCGCCTCGGGGACTTCTACGAGCTCTTCTTCGAGGACGCCGAGCGCGGCGCGCGCCTGCTCCAGATCACGCTCACCGCCCGGCAGGGCGCACCCATGGCGGGCATCCCGCACCATGCCGCCGAGACCTACCTGGCCCGCCTCGTGGCCGCCGGCTGCAAGATCGCGCTCTCCGAGCAGATGGAAGCCCCGGGTCAGGGCAAGAAGCTGCTGCGCCGCGAGGTCGTGCGTCTCATCACGCCCGGCACGATTACCGACACCGCGTACCTCAAGGGGGCCGCCAACAACTTCCTGCTGGCCGTGGCCCGGCTGCGCGCGGCGACGGGCATCGCGCTGCTCGACGTCTCCACTGGCGAGTTCTGGGCGGGGGAAGACGCGGGAGGCGCCGCCGTGCTCGACGCCGCCCTGCTGCGTCGCCCCGCAGAGATCCTCGTCCCCGCGCCGCTCGGGGAAGCGCCCGAGCTCCTGCACCGGCTTCAGGCCACGGGCGCCACGCTGACCTTCTGGGATCCGGAACCGTTCGCCCCCCGGCGCGCCGCCGCCGACCTCGCCCGACACTTCAACGTTCCCTCGCTCGCCGCCTTCGGGTTGGCCGACCTCACCATCGGGCTCGGGGCCGCCGGCGGCGCGCTCGACTACGTGCGGGCGACCCAGGGCGAGCGCCTCACTCACCTGAGCCGACTGCAGCGTCTGGCCGCCGACGAGGCCATGGCCCTCGACCAGACGGCGGTGGAGACGCTCGAGCTGGTCGAGGCCCGCGATGGCAACCCGCGGGCGAGCCTCCTCGGCGTCGTCGACGAGACGGCGACGCCTATGGGCGCGCGCCTGCTCAGACAGTGGCTGCTCCGGCCGCTCACCGACCCCGCCGTCATCGCCGAGCGTCAGGAGGCGGTCGAGGGCTTCGTCGCCGCGCCGGCCGGTCGCGCCCAGCTCCGCGCGCTTCTCAAGCGCGTGGGGGACCTGGAGCGGCTGACCAGCCGGGCCGCCCTCGGCGTGGCCCACGCTCGCGATCTCGTCGGGCTGCGAGCAGGCTTGCAGCCGCTGGAGACGATCCGCGTCGCGGTCGCCGATCTTCCGGCTCGCATGATCGTCGCGGCCGCCGAGGAGCTGGCGCCGCTCGACGATCTCCGGGGGCTGCTGGCCGACGCGCTGATGGACGAGCCGCCGCTGACGCTGCACGAGGGGGGTCTGATCCGTGAGAGCTGGAGCGAGGCCCTGACCGCGATCGTCGAGGACGTCCGCGAAGCCCGTCAGTGGATCGCCGGCCTGGAGGAGCGCGAGCGAGCGCGGACCGGAATCCCGAGCCTGCGGGTGCGCTTCAACCGCGTGTTCGGCTACGGGATCGAAGTCACGCACGCCCAGACCGGGCGCGTGCCGCCCGACTACATCCGGCGCCAGACCCTGACCGGCGCCGAGCGCTATGTGACCGCCGAGCTCAAGGAGTACGAGGCGAAAGTGCTGGGCGCCGAGGAGCGTCGACGACGGCTGGAATACGAGCTGTTCGAAGACGTCCGGCGGCGCGTGGCCGCGCGCGCCGGCGATCTGCTGGCGACGGCGCGCGCGCTGGCCCGGCTCGACGTCCTGGCCGCGCTGGCCGAGGTTGCCCACACGCGCGGCTGGACGCGGCCGCGGGTGGACCGCGGAGACAGTCTCGCGATCACCGACGGTCGCCATCCGGTGCTGGAGTCCCGCAGCGGTGAGCCGGTGACGCCCAACGATGTGGCCCTCGGCGCCGACACGCGCATCGTGATCCTCACCGGGCCCAACATGTCGGGGAAGTCCGTCTACCTGCGCCAGACGGGCCACATCGTGGTCCTCGCCCAGATCGGCGCGTTCGTCCCCGCCCGGGAGGCGACCATCGGCGTGGTGGACCGCCTCTTCACGCGGGTGGGCGCGCAGGACAATCTGGCCCGCGGCCAGAGCACGTTCCTGGTGGAAATGGTGGAGACGGCCAACATCCTGAACAACGTCGGCGCCCACAGTCTCGTGCTCCTCGACGAGGTGGGGCGGGGGACCTCCACCTTCGACGGCCTGGCCATCGCCTGGGCGGTCGTGGAGGCGCTCCAGGAGCGGAGCGGGGCCAAGGTGCTCTTCGCCACCCACTTCCACGAGCTCACGCAGCTCGGCGACCGCCTGCCCGGGGTCCGCAACTTCCACGTGGCCGTGCGGGAGTGGAACGACGAGATCATCTTCCTGCACAAGGTGCGACCGGGTGGGACCGACCGCAGCTACGGTATTCAGGTCGCGCGCCTGGCCGGCCTGCCCGAACCGGTGATCGCGCGCGCCAAGACGCTGCTCGCCGAGCTGGAGGCGGCGGGTCAGCGCCGGGCCGATGCGCGAGAGGCCAGCCAGCTCGGTCTCTTCACGCCGGCGCGCGATCCTGTCCTGGAGGAGCTGACGCGGCTGGACCTCGCCCACGTCACGCCGATCGAGGCGCTCAACCTGCTCGCCGAGTGGCAAAAGCGATTCAGTCCATGAGCAGGATCAGGCGTCTCCCCGACCATCTGGTCAACAAGATCGCGGCCGGTGAGGTGGTGGAGCGTCCGGCGTCGGTGGTGAAGGAACTGGTCGAGAACGCGCTGGACGCGGGCGCCCGGACCGTCAGCGTCGACCTCCGTGACGGGGGCGCCGCCCTGGTGCGGGTCGTCGACGACGGCTGCGGCATGACGCCGGAAGAGCTGGTGCTGGCGCTGGAGCGCCATGCGACGTCCAAGCTCGCCCGCGACGAGGACCTGGATGCCATTGGCACCCTCGGGTTCCGCGGCGAGGCGCTGCCTGCCATCTGCGCGGTGTCTCGCTTCACGATCGTGAGCCGGGCCGGCGACGCCGCCGAGGGGCTGCGGGTAAGCGGCGGGGGCGGCACCGTCGATCAGCGCCTCTCCGTCCCGGCCCAGGTGGGGACCAGCGTGGAGGTGAGCGATCTCTTCTACAACACCCCGGCGCGCCTCAAGTTCTTGAAGACGTTCTCCACCGAGTTGGCCGCCTGCCTGCGGGTGCTCACCCAGGTGGCGGTCGCTCAGCCCGGCGTGCAGCTCCGGGCCACTCACGGCGGGCGCGCGGTGCTCACGGCGCCGGCGGCCGGGGACCTCCGCACGCGGGTCGGCGCACTGTGGGGCTGGAATGTCGCCGCCCGCCTGCTCGATGTCCACCGGGTGGAGCACGGCGTCGGCGTGCGCGGTGTGGCAGCGCCGCCGGACCTCACGCGAGGCGGACGCGACGACGTGATCATCGTGGTCAACGGGCGTCCTGTCCGCGACGCGGCGTTGATGCAGGCGGTGCTGGAGGCCTACCGGCCGCTGCTGCCTCGGGACCGCTTCCCCCTGGCGGCCCTGACCATCGAGCTGCCGCTGGCCGACGTCGACGTCAACGTTCACCCGACAAAGGCCTGGGTGCGCTTCCGGCATCCTCGCCTCGTCCAGGAGATGGTGGTCGCCGCGCTGGGCGAGGCCCTGCGCCGGACGGCAGTCGTACCGGCGGTGACGACGATGCCGGCCGGTGCAGAGGCCGAGGCGCTCGGCGCCGTCACGACCGGTGATCAGGGCGGGCTCTTCGCGGAGGCGGCGCGGGGCTATCAGCACGCCGATTTCGGCCACGTCCTGGGTCAGGTGCAGGACACGTTCATCGTGACCGCCTCGGAGAGCGAGGTCTTCTTCGTCGACCAGCACGCCGCCCACGAGCGCGTGATCTTCGAACGCCTGGAGGCCCAGCTCGCCGCCGGCGCTCCACCGTCTCAGACGCTGCTGTTCGCCGAGCCGCTCTCCCTGGGGCCGGCCGCCCGGACCGTCCTCGAACGCGCGCGGGGGCCCCTCGAGCGCCTGGGCTTCGCCTTCGAGGGATTCGGAGGCGACACGATCGTGCTGCGCGCGGTGCCCAGTGTCCTCGAGGGCGATGAGCCGCGCCGGCTGGTCGAGGCGGCGGTGGAGGAGCTCACGGCAGCCAAACCGGGAGAGCCGGTGCTGGATCGGACGCTCGCCTTCGTCGCCTGCCGCGCGGCCATCAAGGCTCCGGCACCGCTCGAGCGCGAGGAGATGGCGCGGTTGGTCGCCGAGCTGGGCGCCACCACGCGACCGTATTTCTGTCCCCACGGGCGCCCCACCATGAGTCGCATCGCCATCGCCGACGTCCGGCGGGAGGTGCGCCGGGTCTGGTAGAGTTGGGATGGTAGCGGATGAAGCGTCCTCTCCTCGTCATCGCGGGCCCCACCGGCGTGGGCAAGACGGCCACGGCGGTTGCGCTGGCCAAGCGGGTGCCGCTCGAGGTCATCAGCGCCGACTCCCGGCAGGTCTACCGCGGCATGGACGTCGCCACTGGAAAGCCCACGGCGGGCGAGCGTCGTGCGGTGGCCCACCATCTGATCGACGTCGTGGATCCCGACGAGCGATACCATGTCGCCCGCTTCCGCAGCGACGCCGCCACGCTGGTGGCCGCCATCCATGGCCGGGGCCGGCTGCCCGCCGTCGTCGGTGGTACCGGGTTGTACATCCGTGCGCTGCTGCGGGGTCTCGACCCGGCACCCCCGGCCGACCCGGTGTTCCGCCACGACATGACCGCTCTGGCGGCGCGCGAGGGGCCGGCCGCGCTGCACGCGCGGCTCAGCGGGCAGGCGCCCTCGCTGGCCCACCGCCTGCATCCGAACGATACGGTGCGGCTCATTCGCGCGCTGGAGCGTCTGCGGGCTGGGGGCGGGGTGGCGACCCAGCACGAACGCTGGCGGGAGGCGCGCTCGCGGGAGTATGACGTCGTCTCCGTCGGTCTGACGATGGAGCGGAGCGGGCTCCGACGCCGTCTCGCCGACCGCGCCGCCGCCATGGTCGCGGCCGGCCTCGCCGACGAGGTGTACCATCTCCTCGCCCGCGGCTATGACACCGAACTGCCCTCGATGCAGGGCATCGGCTACCGCGAGTTCGTGCAGGTCGCGCGGGGGACCCTGAGCGCGGAGCAGGCGCTCAGGCTCATGCAGCGCGAGACGATGCGCTACGCCAAGCGACAGTGGACGTGGTTCGCGCGCGAGCCCGACGTGCAATGGCTCGACATCGACCTGGCCGGCGGGCCGGAGGGTGCCGCGGCCGTCGTCGAGCGGCGGCTGCGTGAGGGAGGTTTCCTCGAGTGAGAAACGGCCGCGCCGGCGGCAACGGGCCGCGGGTTGGCCGCCACGAGCGGGCGGTGATCGCGGCAGTCCGGCTGCCGTCGCAGCGGCGCTGGGAGGTCGAGGACTCGCTGGACGAGCTGGCCCGGCTGACCGCCGCGGCCGGCGCCACCGTGGTCCACCGGGTGCTGCAGGAGCGGACGGCGCCCACCCCCGCGCTCTACTTCGGCCGCGGGAAGATCGCCGAAATCGCCGAGGCGGCGCGGGTGACCGGCGCCGATCTCATGATCTGCGACGACGCGCTCACGCCGGTGCAGGAGCGCAACATCTCCGGGGAGCTCGGCATCAAGGTCATCGACCGGACGGCGCTGATTCTCGACATCTTCGCCCAGCGGGCCCGGACGAGCGAGGGCAAGCTCCAGGTGGAGCTGGCCCAGCTGACGTATTTGCTGCCGCGGCTGGTGGGGCAGTGGACGCACCTCGAGCGTCTGGGCGGCGGCATCGGCACCCGGGGGCCCGGCGAGACCCAGCTGGAGTCCGATCGGCGGGTGATTCGCCGGCGCGTGATGCAGATCCGCCGTGAGCTCGAGCACGTGCGCGTCCATCGCCGGGTCCAGCGCGAAGGGCGCCGGCGCCGCGGGTTCCCCGTCGTCGCCCTCGTCGGCTACACCAATGCGGGCAAGACCACGCTGCTGAACCGGCTGACGGGCGCGCGGCTGCTCGCCGCCGACCAGCTGTTCGTCACGCTCGATCCGGCGGCCCGCCTGGCCAACGGCGATGGCCACCAGCCGTTCATCCTCACCGACACCGTCGGCTTCATCCGCAAGCTACCCCACGAGGTGGTCGCGGCCTTTCGGGCCACCCTGGAGGAGCTGGCCGAGGCCGACGTGTTGCTCCACGTCGTGGACGCGAGCCACCCGGCGGTGGACGAGCACATGGCGGCCGTGGAAGCCCTCCTCGGCGAGCTGGGGGTGAGCGAGCAGCCGCGGCTGCTGGCCCTCAACAAGATCGACCGCCTGGCCGCGCCCCAGGCCCTGGAACGGCTGGTCGAGGGCCGGAGCGGTGTGCCTGTCTCGGCGACGACCGGCGAAGGGCTCGCCGCGCTGCGCGCGGCCATCGAGACGACAGTGCGCGCGGCGGCCGGCGCGGTCATCTTGAGAATCCCGCACAGCGCGGGGGCGGCGCTCGCCCTCTGCTACGCCCGCGGCCGCGTGCTCACCCGGGCCGACGAGGCCGAGCACGTGCGGCTCACCGTCGAGCTGCCGGCCGCGGTGCACGACGCCCTGGCTCCCTACCGGGTCTAGCGGGTACACTGAGCCCTCCGATGGGCCTGGCCAACTCGCTGACGATCTTGAGAATCGTCCTCATCCCGGTGTTCGTGACGCTGCTCGTCTACCGATGGTCGGGCTTGGCGCTGGTCGTCTTCGCGGTGGCGGCGGTCACGGATCTGCTCGACGGCTGGGTGGCTCGTCGCCAGGGGGTGGCTAGCCGGCTGGGCGCCTTCCTCGACCCCATGGCCGACAAGCTGCTGCTCACCGCCTCGTTCGTCACCCTCACGTATCTCAAGGCGCTGCCCTTCTGGATCACCGCGGTGGTGCTGAGCCGGGACATCATTCTCATCGTGGGCGCGTTGCTCGTGCACATGGTGGGCGGGCGCATCGACCCGCAGCCGACCTGGGCGGGAAAGGCGGCGACGTTCTTTCAGATCCTGACGGTGCTGACGGTCCTCCTCAGCCGCGACTTCCATCTGCCCCTGGTCCCCATGCTCTTCGTCTGGTTGGCGGCGATCTTCACGGTGCTGTCGGGCTGCCAGTACCTGATCCAGGGCATGCGGTTCCTCAACACGCCTCACACGGCCGAGCGCGACGACGATGAAGCCCCGCTGCTCCGCTGACGGCGAGCCCGAGGGCGTGGTCGTGGCCGCCGTGCGCCGGCGCTCGGCCGCTGCCGCCGCCGGCCTTCGGCCCGGAGACCGGGTCCTCGCCATCAACGGCCGCCCGCTTCGGGACGCCATCGACTTCCAGTTCTACAGCGCCGACGATCACCTTCGACTCACGCTGGAGCGCGAGGGGGCGCCGGCGGCGCTGAAGGTGCGCCGGCGCGCCGCCGACCTCGGGGTCGAGCTCCGGCCGCCCCGGCCGCAGGAGATCGCCACGTGCGCCAACAAGTGCGTGTTCTGCTTCATCCACCAGAACCCGCGCGGGCTGCGGCGCAGCCTCTACGTCAAGGACGACGATTTCCGCCTGTCATTCCTGCACGGCAACTACATCACGCTCAGCGATCTCGACGAAGCCGCGCTGGGACGGATCGAGGAGCAGCGGCTGTCGCCGCTCTACGTCTCCGTCCACGCCACCGATCCGGCGCTTCGCCACCGGCTCCTGGGGCATCCCCGCCACCCGGCCGACATCCTGCCCCGCCTGCGCCGGCTGGCCCGGGCCGGCATTCGGATCCACGCTCAGATCGTCCTCTGCCCCGACCTGAACGACGGTCCGCATCTCGAGCGCACCGTGCTCGACCTGGCTCCGCTCCACCCGGCGGTGGCGACCATCGCCGTCGTCCCCGTCGGCCTCACCCGGCATCGCGAGCGCCTGCCGGCACTCCGGCCGCTCACGACACCCGAGGCGCGGACGCTGATCGACACGGTGGAGGGCTGGCAAGCACGCTTCCTGGCCGGGGTAGGCAGCCGCCTGGTCTTCCTCGCCGACGAGATCTATCTGCTCGCCGGCCGTCCGCTGCCGCCGGCCGCCGACTACGAAGGGTTCCCCGTCGCCGAAGACGGCATCGGCCTCGTCCGTCGCTTCGAGGACGACCTGGAGCGCGCGCTGGGGCGAGCACGGCCGGCGGCCCGTCCCCGCACGGTGACGATCGTGAGCGGTGAGATGTACGGCGCGCGCCTCGAGCGGTGGCTGGCGCCGCTCGAGCCCGTGGGCCTGCGGGCCCGGGTCGCCGTCGTGCCCAACGACTTCTTCGGGCGCTCGATCGGCATCGCCGGCCTGCTCACCGGCCGGGACATCCAGCGCCACCTGGCGGCGCTGGCCGACCCGGGTGATGAGGTGCTCATCCCGGCGGTAGCCGTGCGCGAGACCGACGGCGTGTTCCTGGACGACCTGGCTCCGGCCGACCTCGCGCGTGATCTCGGGCTGCCTGTCCGCGTCGTCGAGCCCACCGCGCGGGCGCTGCTGCGAGCCCTGCGCGGGGCGTGAGCGGTTCGGCCGCGCTGGCCAGCGACATTGCGCGGCCGATCATCGCCATCGTCGGCCGCCCCAACGTCGGCAAGTCCTCACTCTTCAACCGGCTGATCGGGCGGCGGCGCGCCCTCGTCCGCGACGTGCCGGGCGTCACCCGCGATCGCCTCTACGGTCAGGTCGAGTTCGAGCGGTGGCGGGCGACGGCGGTGGACACCGGAGGCTTCGACCCGGGGTCGGTCGAGCCGCTAGTCGAGGGTGTGCGGCGCCAGATCCTGGTCGCCGTGGACGAAGCCGACCTGGTGTTGATGGTGGTGGACGCGCGGGACGGCGTCACCGCGCTCGACGAGGAGATCGCCCGCGTGCTCCGGCGCTCCGGGCGCCCCGTCGTGCTTATCGCCAACAAGGTCGATGCCGCCGGCCAGGAGCCGGCCCTCAGCGAGTTCTATCGCCTCGGCCTGGGCGAGCCCGTGGCCGTCTCCGCCGAGCACGGTCGCGGCGTGGCCGAGATGCTCGAGACGGTGCAGGCGCGCTGCCCGCGCCCGGCACCGCTTGCGCCGAGCAGCGAGAAAGTGCATATCGCCGTTGTGGGCCGGCCCAACGTCGGCAAGTCGTCGCTGGTCAACGCCATCATCGGGGCCGAGCGCGTCCTCGTGCATTCGGAGCCGGGCACGACCCGGGACGCGGTGGACACCACGCTCGTCTACGGGGACCGGCCCTACGTCCTCATCGACACTGCCGGCATCCGGCGCAAGGGGCGCGTCAGCGAGCCCCTCGAGAAGCTGGCGGTGGTGATGGCGCTCAAGAGTCTCGAGCGCTGCCAGGTGGCGCTGGTGATGCTGGACGCCTCGGAGGGGCTCACCGCGCAGGACGCCCACATCGCGGGCTACGCGGACGCCGCCGGGCGGGCCTCGGTGATCGTGGTCAACAAGTGGGACCTCGTCCCGCCGGGCATGGTGCGCAAAGCCGAGGTCGTGGACCAGATCCGTGACCGCTTGCCGTTCCTCGGCTACGCGCCGATCTGCTTCACCTCGGCCACGCGCGCCGAAGGCGTGGCCGAGCTCTTCGAGGCCATCGACACCGTGGCCGCCGAGGCGCGGCGGCGCGTGCCGGCTCCCGCCGTCACCGCGACGCTGCAGCAGGCGCTCGGCCGCCGGCCGGTGTCCATCGCCGGCGTGCCGCTCACGATCCAGTCCGCGAACCAGGTGGCGACGGGGCCGCCGACGTTCGCGGTGCGCGTGAACAAGCCCGGCGAGATCCACTTCTCGTACGAGCGCTACCTGATCAACGCGCTCCGTCGGGCCTTCGCATTCACCGGTTCGCCCATCCGGCTGTCCTTCCGCCGCGCGGTCGGTCCTCGCGGCCGCCGGCTTCGGCGGTGACGCTCCGCCGGCCGCGGTGGCGCCGGACGCGACTGACGGCCGCGATCGGCCTGGCCGTCGTCGGTGGCGGGCTCGTTCTGCTGGCCGTTCCCGCGTACCTCGGGTCCTACTTCGGCTGGCTGGGAACGCGGCCCGCCGTCGTGAACACCGTGGCGCCGCCGCCAGGACCGCCCGCGGTGGGTGGCCCGCTCACGATCCCGGTCGTCGATCCCGTGCCCGCGGCCTGGCCGGCGCCGGGCCCGCCCGCGCGGTGGCAGTTGCGCGAGTTCGCCGGCCAGGCCGTGGTCGAGAGCCTGCGGAGTGACGTCGGTCCGGCGCTCCGGCTGCGGAGCGAGGCCGCCTCGTTCGCGCTCTACCGCGGCGTGATCGTCGATCTGAACGAGCGGCCGATGCTCTCCTGGTCGTGGAAGGTGACCGTCCTGCCGTCAGGCGGCGACGGGCGGCAGCGGGAGACCGACGATCAGGCGGCTCAGGTCTACGTCGTGTTCCCTCGCTGGCCCGGGCTCGGCGCCAACAGCGACGTCATCGGCTACGTGTGGGACACGAGCGCGCCGGCCGGCACGCGCATCACGAGCCCCAAGGCCGCCAACGTCCGCAGCATCGTCGTGGAGTCGGGACGGGCGGAGCTCGGGACCTGGCGTCAGTACCGGCGGAACGTGCGTGACGACTATGCCGCGCTCTTCGGCCGCCGGCCGCCGAGGGTGGGGGGCGTCGCGATCATGATCGACGCTGAGGACACCGGGGGTGCCGCCGAGGCCCTGCTGGGGGACCTCGAGTTTTCGGCTCGTGAAGGCACTGGAAATCCAACGGCTATGCTAAGATGTCGCGCATGGCGGACGACGAACACTACGATCACGAACGTCGCTCGGTTTTCTCGGCCATGTGGTTCCGTGTCCTGATCGTGGTCCTGGTGCTGGGCGCCGCGGCGGTTCTCGCCGTGCCCTACGTGCTGGATCTGGTGAGCCTGCCCTCGACGAAGCAGACGGCGTCGGTGAAGCCGTCGGTGCCCGCAGCGCCGCCGCCGACGGCGTCGCAGCCGGCAGGAGCGCCGTCCTCGGCGACGACTCCCAGTCAGCCAGCGCCCAGTCAACCCACCACCCCCGTCGAGACAGCCAAGCCGGAACCGGCCACGCCAGCGGAACCGGAGAAGACCGCCCCGGCCGCGGAGGAGGCCAAGCCGGTGGCCAAGGCCGTCGAGCCGGCCAGGCCGAAGATGGAGGCCAGGGCCAAGCCTGCGGTGACGAGGGCCGCGGCGGCACGAGGCCCGTACTGGGTGCAGGTCGGCGCCTTCCGGGACGCCGACGCGGCCAAGCGCGTGGCCGAGCGGCTGCGCGCCGACAACTACACGGTCCAGGAGTCGGCAAAGCCGGAGTCCACAGCGGCGCCTGCACCGGCGCCCGCGCCCGCGTCCGGCCCCACCGATCGGTACAACGTGTTCGTGTCGGGCATCGCCCCGGCCGAGCTGGATTCCAAGCTCTCGGCCAAGGGGCTGACCGCCGAGTCGGTCGCGGGCGGGGTGGTGGTCAAGCCCAGCCTGCCCCTGCGTGACGCGGTGACCTTGTCGCGCGAGCTTGCCGGCGAGGGGCTCAGAGTCCAGGTGCGCCGGGCGGCGAGCGATGCCTCGCCCTCCGCCGCGCCCTCGGCGGCGGTGAGCAGCGACGGGTTGCACCGCGTGCGCGTTGGAAGCTTCCCCGACCGGGCCTCGGCGATGGTCGTGCTCAAGGAGCTGGAGGCCAAGGGATACAAGCCCTTCCTGGCGCGGGGCACGCAGTGACCCACATGGCCTGGGTTCGCCAGAGCGTCGCTCCCGGGGGAGGTGAGCCGTCGCTGTGACCAAGAACGACCTGGTCAACTCCGTCGCCGCCCACGGGCTCTCGAAGCGGCACGCGGCGTCCGTCGTCGAGTCGGTGTTCGACATCATCTTCCGGTGCTTCGAAAAGGGCGAAGACGTCAAGATCGTCGGCTTCGGCCACTTCCGGATCCGGTCCAAAGCGTCGCGCCGGGGCCGCAATCCCCAGACGGGCGACAGCATCGAGATCACCGCCCGCAAGGTTCTGACCTTCAAGCCCTCGAAGGGGCTCAAGCAACGGATCAACACCCACTCGGCGTGACGGTCGAGCCGGCGGAGAAGCTCTACTACCGCATCGGCGAGGTCGAGGGTATGACCGGCGTGCCCGCCTACGTCCTCCGGTACTGGGAATCCGAATTCAAGCTCCTTCGGCCCAAGAAGAACCCGGCCGGCCAGCGTATCTACCGCCGGCGCGAACTCGACTTGGTGATCCGCATCAAGACCCTCCTCTACGAGGAACGACTGACCCTGGAAGGCGCCAAGAAGCGTCTGCTCGCCGAGTCCCGCCGGGTCGACCAGCTCCAGCTCGGGCTGAAGGAGACCGCCTACGCCTCGACCCTCCGCCGCGTCCGCGACCGTCTGACCACGCTGCGGACGCGGCTGAGTCCTTGAAGCTTCCCCGACTTTCTGGGAGTATGGACGCCGGGCGGTCGGGGCGTGGCGCAGCCCGGTAGCGCACAGGACTGGGGGTCCTGGGGTCGCTGGTTCGAATCCAGTCGCCCCGACCATCTTCCCTCTCTGAATGGCCGTTCTACTGGTCACCAACGATGACGGCGTCCATGCGGCCGGCTTGGCCGCGTTGGCCGGTGCGCTGGAAGACCTCGGAGAGGTCTACGTCCTGGCCCCCGAGCGCGAGCAGAGTGCCTGCAGTCACGCGCTGACCCTGCACCGCCCGCTCCGCGTCGAGCGCCTGCGCGACCGCTGGTTCGCCGTCAACGGCACGCCGTCCGACTGCGTCAACCTGGCGGTCCTCGGCTTCCTGCCTGAACCGCCGGTCCTGATCGTCTCGGGTATCAATCACGGCTCGAACCTGGGCGATGACGTCACGTACTCGGGCACGGTGTCGGCGGCGATGGAAGGCATACTGCTGGGCGTGCCCTCGGTGGCCGTGTCGCTCGTGGGCGGGGGCGACTTCACTCAGGCGGCGGAGGTGGCCCGCCTGGTGGCCACGCGGGTCCTGGTAGAGCCGCTGCCGGCCAAGACCCTGCTCAACGTGAACGTTCCCCAGGGCGTACCGCGGGGCGTCCGGGCGACGCGGCTCGGGCACCGCGTGTACATGGGAAAGATCGTCGAACAGCGCGATCCACGCGGACGCACGCACTATTGGATCGGGGGCGGTGAGCCGCAGTGGGAGGCGCTCGAAGGCACGGACATGGGGGCGATTCACGAAGGTTGGGTCTCGGTGACGCCCGTGCACCTGGATCTCACGCATCACCGTGCGCTCGCCCAGATGGCCGACTGGTCGGGCGCGCTCACCGCCCAGCTCAAGCGCGCGCGCCCGGGGAAGGCCTAGTGTCCTGTCTCAGATATATAGTTACAATGCATGCGAGTCATGCTACCGTGGCTTCACGATGTGGAAACCAGCGCGTGCGTTGCGTGTCCGCCCGGAAGATCGCGAGTGGTTGGAGACCTTGGTGGAAGGCGGCAAGACGCCGCAGCGGGTCGTTCTGAGGGCGCGGATCGTGCTGGGCGCCGCCGCCGGGCAGTCGAACAACGGGTTAGCCAAGGAACTGGGAATCAGCCGCCCCACCTTGCTGCGGTGGCGCCAGCGGTATGCGGAGGCGGGGGTCGCCGGCCTCGTGAAGGATGCGCCGCGCCCGGGTCGCCGCAAGCGGATTCGACCGGAGAAGGTGGAAGCCATCGTGAATGCGACGCTGCACACGACGCCGCGGGACGCCACCCAGTGGAGCGTGCGGTCGCTGGCCCAGGCCCAGCGGGTGAGTCCGGCGACGGTGCATCGGATCTGGCAGGCGGCCAACCTGCAGCCGCATCGCACGAAGACGTTCAAGTTGAGTCGCGATCCGCACTTTGTCCGCAAGCTGCGGGATGTCGTCGGTCTCTACATGAATCCCCCGGCGAAGGCGTTGGTCCTGAGCGTGGACGAGAAGAGTCAGATCCAGGCCCTGGACCGGACCCAGCCGATCCTGCCCTTGCGGCCGGGGGTGCCGGCGCGCCAGACCCACGATTACACGCGCCACGGAACGACGACGCTGTTCGCCGCCCTCAATGTCCTGGAGGGGCAGGTGATCGAGACGTGCCAGCCCCGCCACACGCACGCCGAATTCCTCGCCTTCTTGGAGAAGATCGATCGGCAGACCTCCCGCAAACGGGACATCCATCTCATCCTGGACAACTACGGCACGCACAAGCATCCGACGGTGAAGACCTGGATGGTCGAGCACCCGCGGTTCCATTTCCACTTCACCCCGACGGGGGCCTCGTGGCTGAACCTCGTCGAGCGCTTCTTCGCCGAGATCACGCGCAAACGGATCCGACGCGGGACCTTCCGCAGCGTCCCGGCGCTCATCGCCGCGATTCGCGCCTATGTGCGCGAGCACAACAAGCACCCTCGTCCGTTCATCTGGACGGCAACGGCAGCGGCCATCTTGCGCAAGATCAAGCATTGTAAACAAGCGCTAGAGACAGGAC
>JBOHPP010000023.1:0-16365 GCA_050731755.1 Candidatus Rokuibacteriota bacterium
AGGCGACCTCGTCATGTGGGACAACCGCGCGGTGCTCCACCGCGGCCGTCCATGGGACGCCCGGCGCTATCGGCGGGTCATGCACCGGACGACGGTGGCCGGCGAAGGGCCCACGGTCGCGGCCGCCGTCAGCGCGTAACCGTCGGACGGTTGGCGAGCCCGATGACCCGCCCGACTTGAGGCGGGCGCGGCAGCGCGTCGTGCGTCCGCTGGATGCGGGCCAGGCGGTCCAGGACCTCCGGCGCCAAGGGGGCGGCGCGGCGTGACGCCTGGCTCACGTGGAGCGACAACAGCTCGTTGGTCGCCGCCAGATAGCCTTCCCCGGCGTGGTACATCTCGTGGAAGTAATCGGCCTGATCTAACCGGCTGATTCGTCTCGCATCGGCCCTCTCGGGTTGCGTCTGGGTTGCAAGATCCTGCGGCAGCACTCCAGCCTGCGACGGCAGCCAGCGCGCGTACACGCGCAGCAGCACGGCCGCGCTCGCCCAGCCGCCGGCCTCGGCGGCGTAGAGGAGCGCGGCGTTCGCGGCGCTGGCCAGGGTCATGGAGGAGCGGACGCGGATCGAATCAGCGAGCGGCGGGAGCGTGTGCGGTGAGGTTAAAACGGGGGTCGGGCAACATGCTGCACCGACCCCCGTGAGGGCGCCTACTTGTTGGCCTTCTGTTTTGCCGGGGCTTCAGAGTCCTTGCGACCTGGCGGCTCGACGCGAATGCGGCCAGACTGCACATCCTCTTGGCGGGCGCCCTCTTGCTGCTGCGCACGCTGCAGCCGCTCGTCGATGTTCCTCATTAGTGTCAGCGGTCCTCCCCCAGTCTACCGCGCCGCGGGGTGATGAAGGACTTCCCCGGGTGCCAGACTATCTCCTGAACCGGTGCCGTTTTCAAGACCATGACGTCGATCGGCGCCCCACACAGAGCTTCTCCGGGCAGGAACCGCTCCATCTGAACTTGGGTTGTGGCCAGGAAGAATGCGAGCTCCATGGCGTCTTGGATCGGCATCACATGGGGGTTGATCTGCTCGATCGGTTTGAGAATCTTTAGGCTCTTCCCAACGGCGTCCGTCAGGAGTTTGGAGTCCAAGGTCTCTTCTCCTATCTTAATCTCAGAAGCCGCTGCCACCACAAGGTGGAGATCATAACCATACAGGAGCGATAAGACCTGCCGGTAGGAGCCCTCGAAATAAATACGGTTCGCGATCCGCTCGAGACCCGGTTCTTTCTTTCCGGAGAATTCAGCACGCCAGAGCGTCGGATTATACGAGCTGCCGGCTGATGTAGCGAGCAAGAGCACGGTGTCTGGCCATTTTTCTTCGGGCACGTCGCTCCAATATTCGGTCCGAAGCGTGCCCATTCCTTGGACAAACGTCCGCAGCTCGGCTTCCTGAACAGTCTCGTCTTGAATTGCAGGCATGGTTCGGGAGGCAATAAAGTCCATGAACGAGATCTTCCCTAGGGTGGCACTGCCAATGACCGCAGCCATACCAGTCTCGTTACCGTCCGCGACGATCTTGGTAGCGTTGTCATAGGTCTGGGGGACAACAATCGCCTCTCCGTCCTTGTCATAACCGACACGGCCATAGGTAGTGAGTTTGCTGTCAGCCGCGAAGACAATGGCGCTCAGCGTTCTGATAGCAACGGCGATGGTCACGGCCGGGATTATACCCGGACGCGCGCCCGCCTGGCGCCAGGGCCCTGAAAACCTATAGGCCTAGCGCTTGCCGCATGGCTCCTATCACCTTCGTGTATCGTCGCTCGATCGCCTGAAGGTCAGCAGGCGCGTACTCCCCGCCTTCGTAGCGAGCCTCCTTCGCGTCTTTGTACAGTTGCTCGTACGCCTCAAAAATGGCGCGTGTCTCGTCATACCTATGCATCTTGGGCCATCTTCCGGAATGGCCTTCGACCTGGACGTGCCCCCTTGTGGCGAGAAACGCATCGACGTAATTGCAGGGCGATGTGAAACCACACAATGACGATCCATTCTTTGTACGGCTGATCTGGGGTGTTGATGCGACCGAGGAACTTCTCGAACCGGTCCGCCTGCCGGACATGCTCGTTGCGATCCGGCATCTACGAGGAGGCGGCTACTCGCTCCCGCACGAACTGATGGATAAGCCCATTGGGCATTTTCACGAGGACTGCGGCATCGGGGATGAACTGCATGGGGTCCCTGCCGCGGAGATGAACCGTCGTGAAGTCGAACCCGACACCGGGGAAAGCCGCCACCAGTTTATGTTCTGCCCTGGCGATCTCGTCTGCCGTGAACTCGTCCCGCGCATCAAGGAGGGTCCACACGTGGACTTTCGGAGGGTCCATTTCCACCGTGAAGTATGCGGCAACGAGGTGCTCTAGACTTGCAACGTCGTGCTTGAACTGATCCTGCAGGTCCTTCAGCGTGGTGGCCACGGCCGCCATATTAGACGCCCTCCCCCAGCACCCCGTCAAGGGCTCCCAAAGGCACGTCGTCTTAAGACAGCATTCCGGGTGCCACGCTTCTATTAACTCTTTTCAAGTAGTTAGCACGCGGCCCCTCGGACCCACGATGAAAAAATGTCGACTGACCAGTGACGGAATTACACAGAAATGGTCTCTCGCCCGGCCCCGGCCTCAATCACGCCGCCGCACTGATTGTGACGCTGGTAGAACCGGTGAGGTTGCACCTGGGTTGCGCTTCCCTGCCGCGCTATGCCGCTCTGTGCAACCCTGCCACAAGTCCGCGTAGTTACGAGGTACGCTCACTACTCGTGGAAGTAATGGATGCGCTTGGCGTCGTGGGCCAGCAGCCGGGTCGTGAACCGGAGGGGGTCGCCCGCCCCCACCTCGCGGTGGTAGGTGACGTGCGCTTCGAGACAGAACGTCGTCACCTTCCCCTGGCGGCGATGAGCCGCGTCGAGTCCCACCCAGCGCATGACCACGTCGCGATACGCGTCGAAGGGCGCCGGAATGTCGCTCACGGTTCTTCATCCTAATGCCTGAGCTGCCCGACGTCGTCACCTACATCGAGGCGCTCCGGCCGCGCATCATGGGGGCGCGCCTGGAGCGCCTCCGGCTGCTCCACCCCTTCGTGCTGCGCTCGGTCGAGCCGCCGGTATCCGACGTCGTAGGCCGGCCGGTGGTCGGCCTGCATCGCCTCGGTAAGCGCATCGTCATCGCGCTGGAGGGCGAGCACTTCATCGTCCTCCACCTCATGATCGCCGGGCGGCTTCACTGGAAGCCGGCGGGGGCCCGGGCTCCGGGCAAGATCGGCCTCGGCGCCCTCGACTTCTCCACCGGCACCTTGCTGCTGACCGAGGCTGGCACCAAGCGGCGCGCCGGCATCTGGCTCGCGCGAGGACAGGCGGCGCTCGCCGAACACGACCCCGGCGGCCTCGAGGTCCTGGAATCCGATGTGGCCGCGTTCAGCGCGGCCCTCACCGGCGAGAGCCACACACTCAAGCGGGCGCTGACCGATCCCACGATCTTCAGCGGCATCGGCAACGCCTACGCCGACGAGATCCTCCACCGCGCGCAACTGAGCCCGGTGAAGTCGACGACCCAGCTCACCGAGACGGAGATCACCCGGCTCTTCGAAGCGGCGCGGAGCACGTTGATCGACTGGATCGAGCGGCTACGGCGCGAGGCCGGCGACGAGTTCCCCGAAGGGGTAACGGCGTTCCGACCGACGATGGCCGCGCACGGCCGCTACGGCCAGCCGTGCCCCGTCTGCGGTGCGGCTATTCAGCGGATCGTCTACGCGGAGAACGAAACCAACTACTGCGCCCGCTGCCAGACGGGCGGCCGTTTGCTGGCCGACCGGTCGCTGTCGCGGCTACTGCACGCGGACTGGCCGCGCACGCTGGAGGAGCTCGAGCAGCGCAGGCGCCTCACGTCCCCGGCGCCAGGTCCGGGCGGTCCAGCAGCGCCATCATCGTCGCCAGCATCCGGGCCACGGGCTTCTCGGCGCCGCCGTTGAGGGCCACCACGTCGGCCTCGCAGACGGTGAGCGCGCGTCCCGGCCGGAGCACCCGAGCCCTGGCGACCAAGCGCTCGCCCCGGGCGGGGGCCAGCAGATTGACCTTGTACTCGACAGTCAGCACGGCGGCGGCCGGCGCCATCAGGCTCAGCGCGGCGTAGCCGCAGGCGCTGTCGGCAATGGTCGTCACGATCCCGGCGTGCACGAAGCCGTGCTGCTGGGTGAGGTCGTCGCGAAAGGGTAACTCGATCTCGACGGCGCCCGGCGCCACCTTGCCAAGCCGCGCGCCGATGGTGGTCATGACGCGCTGGCGCTCGAAGCTCGCCCGCACGCGCGCCTGGAAATCGGGATCCGGCGGGGCGAGGCTGGACATCGCCGGCCCAGCATAGCAGACTGCGCCGGTGCCGATCGCTGCGCTGCTGGGCGCCCTCGTGCTCGGCGAGCGCCACCCGGGCGCGCGGGTGGCCGGCGCCGGCGTCATCTTCGCCGGGCTCGCGCTCATCGCGTTGAGCCGTTGAGCGCCAGGCCACTTTGGGCTGCCGCTGACGGCGGATTTCGTTTATTGTAGGGCGCCCCCGGGCAGGAGGACAGCCATGCCGGACGCCGCACTCACTCGCCGTCAGATGCTCGAGGGTTCCGCCGCCATCCTGGCCGCCACCGGACTCGGCGGTCTGCTTCCCCGGCTGGCCCGGGCCGCGGTCAAGCCGGTGACGGTGGGCTTCATCTACGTCGGCCCCCGCAACGACTACGGCTGGAACCAGGCTCACGCGGTGGCGGCCAAGAAGGTCGCCCAGCTCGAGGGCGTCAAGTTGATCGAGCAGGAAAACGTGCCGGAAACGGTCGAGGCCGAGAAGGTCATGGAGGGCATGATCCGGCACGACGGCGCCGGTGTGATCTTCGCCACGTCGTTCGGCTACTGGCCCAACGTGCTGAAGCTGGCCCGCAAACATCCCGACGTGCTCTTCACCCACATCGGGGCCCTGTGGAAGGACGGCGACCCCAAGAACACCATCGGCTACCGGGGCTACATGGAGGAGCCGCATTATCTGTGCGGCGTGGCCGCCGGCCACCTGAGCCGCACCCGCAAGCTCGGCTTCATCGGCTCCAAGCCGCTCTACTTCATCTTCAACAACGCCAACGGCTTCATCCTGGGCGCGCGGTCGGTGAACCCCGCCATCACCTGTCAGGTCGTCATCACGGGCGACTGGAACAACCCGGTCCGCGAGGCCGAGGTCACCAACAGCCTGATCGATCAAGGGGTCGACGTCCTCGTGGCCAACGTCGACAGCGCCAAGGTCGTGATCGAGAACGCCGAGCGGCGGGGCATCATGAGCTGCGGCTACCACACCGACCTGTCCGAGCTGGCGCCCAAGGGGTTCCTCACTGGTGCTGAATGGAATTGGGCAGCCGGCGCCCAGTTCGTCAAAGCCTGGCAGACGGGCGGCACGTATCCCAACCTCCTGCGCGGAGGCTTCCGGCAGGACATGGTGGCCATCAGCCCCTTCGGTCGGGCGGTGCCTCCGGAGGTGCGGGCGAAGGTCCAGGCGCTCCGGCAGGCCTTCGTCGACGACACGCTGAAGCTCTACAAGGGCCCGCTCCGGGACAACGAGGGCAACGCCATCCTCAATGAGGGACAGGTCATCGCCAACGACGACAACAAATTCAAGCTCGCCGTCAACTTCCTCGTCGAGGGCGCGATCGGCAAGACCGGCCTCAAGAAGTAACGGTGCGGATCGGGGCGTGGGCCGAGACGGCGGCCATCTCCGCGGCCGCGCTGGTCAGCAGCCTCGCCCTGTTCGGCGTCTTCGTGGCGCTGCGCGGCCTCAGCCCGCTCGACGTCTACGCCGCGCTCTTCCACGGCGCCTTCGGCACGTGGTTCTCCGTCGAGGACACGCTCACCCAGGCTGCGCCACTCATGCTCACGGCCCTGTGCACGGCGCTGCCGGCCCGAGCGGGGCTGCTGGTGATCGGTGGCGAGGGCGCCCTGGTCGTCGGCGGGGTCGCCACCGTGCTCGTGGGGGCGAGTCTGGCCGGTGCGCCGGCTCCCCTCGCCATCGCGGCGATGTGCGCCGCCGGGGCGCTCAGCGGCGGCTTCTGGGTCGGCGCCGCCGGCGCGCTCCGGCACTGGCGCGGGGTCAACGAGACGATCTCCACCCTGCTCCTGAACTACATCGCCATCGCGGTCATGAATCATCTCGTCACCGGGCCCATCCGCGACTTCGCCCAGGTGCTGAAGCCGGCCAGTTGGTCCATCGGCGAGGGGTTCATGATCGGCGACCTGCCGGGCACGTCGATCCATTGGGGGCTCGCGTTCGGCGTCGTCGCCTGCCTCGGGGCCTGGGCGCTCATGCGGCACACGACCTTCGGTTTTGCCGTCGACATCCTGGGCGGCAACGCGCGGGCCGCCCGGATGGCGGGGTTGCCGATCGGCGTGATGGTCCTCGTCACCTCGATCATGGGCGGCTCCGCCGCCGGGCTGGCCGGCGCCATCGAGATCCTCGCCGTGCACGGGTTCGCCAGCGCCTCGCTCGCCGTGGGCTACGGCTACACCGGAATTTTGGTGGCGTTCCTGGCCCGCCAGAACCCACTGGCCGTCATCGTCGTGGCGATCCTCCTCGGCGGGATCTCGGCCAGCGGCGGCCTGCTCCAGCGACGCTTCGGCCTGCCCGACGCCGCCACGCTCGTGCTCCAGGGCATTCTCTTCGTCGCCGTGCTGGCGGCCAACACGCTGTCCGGGCGCTTCCGCGTCTTTCGGCCCCGGACCGCCTGAGGCTTGGGACCCGCGATGGAACTGGGCTGGTGGGGCGTGGTGACCGCGGTGGCCGGCGGCGCCGTCCGGGTCTCCGTTCCGTACCTGTTCGTGAGCCTGGGGGAGACGCTGACCGAGCGGAGCGGCCGCGTGAACCTGGGCCTGGAGGGAACGCTCGTCCTCGGCGCGATGAGCGGCTACGGCGTCGCGTATCTGAGCGGCTCGCCGTGGCTCGGGGTGCTCGTGGCCGGGACCGCCGGCGCCCTGCTCGGCCTCGTCCACGGCCTCGTATGCAACCTGCCCCGCGTGAACGACATCGCGGTCGGCATCGCGCTGTTCCTGCTCGGCACCGGCCTGGCCTTCTACCTGGGCAAGCCCTTCATCCAGCCGGTGGCGCCCCGGTTGCCTCACCTGGAGCTGGGCGCCTGGAGCGAGTCGCCGCCCGTGAGGGCAGCGCTGGAGATCAACGCGCTGTTCGTGGCCGGCGCTCTGCTGGCGCCGCTGCTCGGTTGGGCGCTGTTCAACACGCGCTGGGGGCTCGTCGTCCGCACGGTGGGCGACAACGCCGATGCCGCCCAGGCCCTCGGGTATTCCGTGGGATGGGTCCGCGCGGTCAGCACTACGGCCGGCGGATTCCTCGCCGGGGTAGGCGGGTCGTTCTTGTCCCTCTATTATCCGGGGACGTGGAACGAGGGGCTGTCGAGTGGCCAGGGGCTCATGGCGATCGCGCTCGTGATCTTCGCGCGCTGGAACCCCGTCCACTGCCTCTGGGTCTCGCTGCTGTTCGGCGGCGCGACCGCGCTCGGCCCGGCCTTACAATCGGTGGGGATCACCGCCCACTATTACCTGCTCAATGCCGCACCCTACCTGCTGACGCTGATTCTCCTGATCTGGAGCTCGTCCCCCCGGCACCTGCTGGTTGGCGCGCCCAGCGAGCTGACGATCAGCCGATGAGCGTCCCCTTCGTCGCCGCCGTCGCCGGTCCGCCGGCCGTCGAGGTCGTCGCCATGACCAAGCGGTTCGGTGACGTCGTGGCGCTCGATAGCGTGTCGCTTGGGCTGGCGCCGGGCACGTTCCACGCCATCCTTGGTGAGAACGGCGCGGGCAAGAGCACGCTGGTGAAGTGCATCATGGGTTACTACCACGCTGACGCCGGGCGGGTGCTCGTCGACGGGACCGAGCGCGTCATCGCCAACCCGCGCCACGCTCACCAGCTGGGCCTGGGGATGGTGTACCAGCACTTCACGCTGGTGCCCAGCATGACGGTGGCGGAAAACCTGATCCTCGGCGCCGACGACCTCCCGGCGGTGGTGCGCTGGGACGCAGTGCGGACCCGCCTGGAGGCCTTCCAGGCCCGTATGCCGTTCACGATCGACCTCGACCGGCCGGTCGCCACGCTGGCCGCCGGCGAGAAGCAGAAGCTCGAGATCCTCAAGCAGCTCTTTCTGGGGCGCCGGGTCATCATTCTCGACGAGCCCACCACGGTGCTCACGCCCGACGAGGCCGACAAGATCCTCGGCGTCATGCGCGAGATGACGCGGGCCGGGCGCCTCACGGCGGTGATCATCACCCACAAGCTGCGTGAGGTGCTGGCCTTCGCCGGCGAGGTCACGGTGCTGCGGGCCGGGCGCCGGGTGGGCGGCGGGCCCGTCCAGGACATGAGCCGTGGCGAGCTCGTCCGTCTGATGATCGGCGCTGCCCGCATGCCCGAGCCGGCGCCGCCGACAGCGCTGGCCCGGCCGGCGGCTGCGCTGGAACTGAAGGATCTGACGGCGTTGAACGACAAGGCCCTGACCGCGGTGCGCGGCGTGTCATTGCGCGTCCACGGCGGCGAGATCGTGGGCGTCGCCGGTGTGTCCGGCAACGGCCAGCGGGAGCTCGTCGAGGTGCTGGCCGGCCAGCGTGAGCCCGAGTCAGGCCAGATCCGGGTGGGAGGCGCCGCCTACCGGCGGACGCGGGCCGAGATGCGGCGGCGCCGGGTGTTCGTGCTCATGGAGGAGCCGCTGCGCAACGCCTGCGTGCGAGGCATGTCGGTGGCCGAGAACCTCGCCTTTCGCAACTTTGACGAGCCCCCGAACGCCCTGGGCGGCTGGCTGGTGAGCCGGCGCGCGCTGCGGGCTCAGGCGCGCGCGCTCATCGAGCGGTTTCGCATCCGCACTCCGGGGCCGGACGCGCCGCTGGAGACCCTGTCCGGCGGCAACGTGCAGCGGGCCGTGCTGGCCCGCGAGCTGTCCGGCGATGTCGCGGTGCTCGTCGCCCAGAATCCCTGCGCCGGGCTGGACATCGCCGCCACCGCCGAGATCCGGAGCCGGATCGCGGCGGTCCGCAACGCCGGGGCGGCGGTGCTGCTGATCAGCGAGGACCTCGACGAGCTGCTGGAGCTGGCCGACCGCATCGTGGTGATGTTCGAGGGCCGGCTGGTGTACGAGACGCCACGGGAGCATGCTGACCTCCACACCATCGGACAATACATGGCGAGCCATCCATGACCACGATGACGAGCACCATCATCCGTGCCGGCCGTGTCCTCGACATCGCCCAACGCCGGGCCGAGCCTGCCGACGTGCTCGTCGAAGGCGACACGATCCGCGAGATCGGACCGCCGGGAATGGCCGCTCCGGCGGCGGCCCGGACGCTCGACGCCCGCGATCGATTGCTCCTGCCCGGCCTCGTCAACGCCCACACTCACGGGCACGGCGGGCTCAGCCGCGGGCTCGTGCCCGATCGCGTGCCGCTGGAGCTGCTGCTCACCGTGTCGGCCGCGGTGAACGCCAATCGCAGCCTCGAGGACAAGTACCTCTCCGCGGAGCTCTCCGCCATCGAGCTGGTGCGAAAGGGGTGCACCGCCTGCTACGACCTCTACGTCGAGTACCCGCTGCCGACGGTGGAGGGCATCCAGGCCGCGGCCCGCGCCTATCGCGACGTCGGGATCCGGGCGGTGATCGCGCCGATGATGGCTGACCGCACGCTGTGGGAGGCGCTGCCCGGCCTGCCGGACGCGCTTCCCGAAGCGGCCCGCCGCCAGGTGGAGAAGATCCGAACGGCGCCCTGGCCGGCGAGCGTGGACGCCTGCCGCGAGATTCTGCGCACGTGGCCGTTCGACCGCGCGAGCCTGAGCCCGGCGCTGGGGCCCACGATCCCGCTCCACTGCAGCGACGAGTTCCTCACCGCCTGCCGTGACCTGGCCCGTGACTTCGATGTGGGGATCCAGACCCACCTCGCCGAGTCGAAGACGCAGGCCGTCCTCGGGCGCCGGAAGTACGGCACGACCTTGACCGCGCACCTGGACGACCTTGGCCTGCTCGGCCCTCGCTTCAGCGGCGCCCATGGCGTCTGGCTCGACCGCGAGGACGTCCGGCGGCTGGCCGACGCCGGCGCCGGTGTGGCCCACAACCCACTGAGCAACCTCCGCCTCGGCTCCGGCGTGGCGCCGGCCCGGATGATGCTGGAGGCCGGCCTCACGGTCGGCATCGGCACCGACTCCGCTGCGTCGTCCGACACCCAGAACATGTTCGAGGCCACGCGCCTGGCCGCCTACCTCTCACGCGTGCGGTCGCTCGACCATCGCCGCTGGCTGACGGCCGAGGAGGCGCTCACCATGGCGACGGCGGGCAGCGCCCGGATCCTCGGCATGGCCGATCGCATCGGCCGCCTGGCGCCGGGCTTCAAGGCCGACATCGTGTTCCTGGATCTGGCCCACCACGGCTACGTGCCTCTCAACGACGTACTGCTCCAGATCGTCAACGGCGAGAGCGCAGGCGCGGTGGACAGCGTGATGATCGGCGGGCGCCTGGTGCTCGAGCGTGGCCGCCTGGCGACGGTGGACGAAAGCCGGGTACGCACCGAGGCCGAGGCGGCGGCGACGAGGCTCCGGGCGGTCAACGCCGGAGCGCTGCGCGAGGCGCGCGCCCTGGAGCCCTTCGTGGGCGCGTTCTGCCTGAGCCAGGTGCGGCAGCCCTACGACCTCTTGGAGGACGGCCAATGACAGACATCACCTGGATGCCGGCGACCGAGCTGATGGGCCTCATCCGCTCCAAGGCGCTGTCGCCGGTGGAGCTGACCCGCGCCCTTCTCGAGCGCATCGAGCGGCTCAACCCGCGGCTCAACGCCTTCTGCACGCTCACCGCGGAGGCCGCCCTGGAGGCGGCGCGCGCCGCCGAGCGGGCGGTGATGCGCGGCGCGCCCCTGGGACCGCTGCATGGCCTCCCCTTCTCGATCAAGGACCTCGCCGTCACGCAGGGCGTGCGCACCATGCGAGGCTCGTTCATTTTCGCCGACGACGTGCCCGCCGCCGACGCGCCGTTCGTGCGGCGGCTCAAGGCGGCCGGCGGCGTGATGCTGGGCAAGACGACGACGCCCGAGTTCGGCTGGAAGGCGCTCGGCGACAGCCCGCTCACCGGCATCACGCGGAATCCGTGGAACACCGCCACCACTACCGGCGGTTCGAGCGCCGGCGCCGGCGCCGCGGCCGCGGCGGGTCTGGGTCCGCTCCACCAGGGCTCGGACGGCGCCGGCTCCATCCGGATCCCGTCGGCGTTCTGCGGGATCTTCGGGTTCAAGCCCTCCTACGGGCGCGTCCCGCAGTGGCCGGTCTCCAACAACGACTATCAAACCCACATCGGGCCGATGACCCGCACCGTGGACGACGCCGCTCTCATGCTGAGCGTGATGGCCGGCCCCGACGACTGGGACCGCACGTCGCTCGACGCCACGCCCGCGGATTACGTGGGCCAGCTCCACCGGGGGGTGAACGGGATGCGCGTGGCCTTCAGCCCCGACCTCGGCGGTCTCCGCGTGGATCCTGAGGTGGCCGACGTGGTGAGACGAAGCGCGCGCGCCTTCGAGGACCTGGGCTGCGTCGTGGAGGAGGTGAACCCGGTCTTCGCGGACTCCGGCGACATGATCCGCTGCCTCTGGAGCGCTCACGAGGCCGGCATCTACGGCCCGTACCTCACGAAGTGGCGGGAGCGGATGGATCCCGGTCTCGTGGCCTGCATCGAAGACGGCCTGCGCTACAGCGTGGTCGACTACATCCAGATGCGCGGACTCAAGCTCGCGTACTGGGACAGCCTGCGGCCGCTGTTCGAGCGCGTCGATCTCCTGCTCACCCCGGCGGTCTCGGTGCCGACTCTGGAGGTCGGCCGGCTCAACCCGCCGGGTTGGCCGCAGCACGCCTGGGACTGGTTCCCGTGGGCGTCGTTCAGCTACCCGTTCAACTTCACGGGACAGCCGGCGGCGTCGGTGCCCGCGGGGTTCACGTCCGCCGGCCTGCCGATCGGGCTGCAGATCGTCGGCCGCCGCTTCGCCGACCTCACCGTGCTCCAGGCCTCGGCGGCCTTCGAGCAGGCCCGCCCGTGGGCCTCGCGCCGACCACCAGTCGAATGAAGCACGGCGCACCTCGAACAGGCCACCCACGGCTCAAGCCGGCCTCGCGGAGCCCGCTTACAATGAAGCCATGGGCCGGCGACAAAAAGCGTTGCGCGTGGGCGCGCGGCGAGCCGGAGCTCCGTTACCACGACGACGAATGGGGCGTGCCGGAGCACGACGACCGCGCACTGTTCGAGCTGCTGATTCTGGAAGGAGCCCAGGCCGGGCTGTCCTGGTCGACGATCCTGCGCAAGCGCGAGGCCTACCGGCGCGCCTTCGTCGGCTTTGCGCCGGAGGCGGTGGCGGCCTTCACCGCCGCCGACGTGCGACGGCTCCTCGGCGACAACGGCATCGTCCGTAACCGCGCCAAGGTCGAGGCCACCATCGCCAACGCCCGGGCGGTGCTGGAAGTCCAGCGCGAACACGGCAGCCTCGACCGCTACCTCTGGCGCTTCGTGAACGGCCGGCCGGTGCAGAACCGCTGGCGCTCGCTGCGCGAGGTGCCGGCCGAGACCGCGCTCTCGCGGGCGATGAGCCGCGATCTGCGCTCGCGCGGCTTCCGCTTCGTCGGTCCCACCATCTGCTACGCCTTCATGCAAGCGACGGGTATGATCAACGACCACACCGTCGATTGCTTCCGGTGGTCGGAGCTCCGGCGGGCCCGCCGGCCGCCGTCCGCACGCTGATGCCGGAACTCCCGGAGGTCGAAGCGGCCCGGATCGCGGTGCGGCGTCTGGCGCGAGGACGCCGCATTACCGCCGTCCGCTGCGCCGATGATCCGATCGTGTACGAGGGCGTCACCCCTGCCCGCTTCCGCCGCGCACTACGCGGCCGGCGCGTCACCGCGGTCCGCCGGCGGGGCAAGCACCTCTGGTTGGAGCTCGACCGCCGTCCGTGGCCCTGTTTTCATTTCGGGATGACGGGCGGGTTCCACGCGCCGGCGGCGCCGGGCGTGCGCCTCGTCGCCTATGGCCGGCGGCATCCGGGCGCGACGTGGCCGCCGCGGTTCACCAAGCTCGTGCTCGGCTTCGACGACGGCGGCGCCGTCGCCTTCGCCGACGCCCGCCGGTTGGGTCGGATCCGCTTGCGCCACGATCCGCGGCGCGAGCCGCCCATCAGCCTGCTCGGCTTCGACGCGCTGCTCGAGCTGCCCCCGCTCCGGGCGTTCGCCGCGCCCCTGCGCCAGCGGGCGGCGCCCATCAAGGCGGTCCTGCTCGATCAGGCGTTCGCCGCCGGGGTCGGCAACTGGATCGCCGACGAGGTGCTCTACCAGGCGCGCATCGACCCCCGCCGGCCGGCTCGCGCGCTCACCGACGACGAGGTGCGCCGCCTGCGTGGGCGGCTCCGCTCGGTCATCGCCACGTCGGTGCGGGCTCTGAACGACAGCGCCCGGTACCCGCGGCGCTGGCTCTTTCACACGCGCTGGGACCGACGCGACGCCCGCACCGCGCGCGGCGAGACGATCCGCTACCTCACCATCGGCGGCCGCACCACCGCCTGGGTGCCGGCGATCCAGCGCTGAGACCGATGCTCAGCCCGCCGAGGCGGGGGCCACGGCTGGTGGACGCGCCCGGCGCTTGATGTACAGCCACGCCTTGCCGATGTAGACCAGCGCCACCAGGAGCAGGATGTTGGCGGCGATGTAGAGGCCCCAGTGGTTGAAGCGCTGGCCGAGCGCCTGGTTGATGAGCGTCAGCACGATGAGCTGATGGAGGAAGTAGAGCATCAACGCCGTCTGGCCCAGGACGACCAGCCACGGGAAGGCCCGTTTCCTGACCTCCATGACGTAGTACGCGGCGGCCAGCAGGAGGGCGACCATGCCGGCAATGCCCAGGAGCGTGGAGCCCCGCGGCGTCCAGTGGCGGTTGAGCATGATGTCGCGCGAAAAGGCGATGCGTGGGCTCGTCCCCGCGAACCACTCCCACGCGACGAACGCGACGAGACAGGCGACGCCGACGATGACGGCGGTCCGGAAGTAGCGCGCCTCGGCCTCCGCCCCGCGCTGTCGGGCGTCGAGCCACGACCAGCCCAGGACCAGGCCCACCAGCGCCGCGCCGATCCACGGCCACGGAGGAAAGTCGAGGAACCACATCTGGGCGGCGAGGGAATGCGTGGGGAGCCATTCGGTCAGCGCGGGCATCGCCCAGGCGAAGACGACATAGGCGATCGCGGCCAGCGCCACGACGCTATAGCGCACCCACCGGCGATCGAGGACCCACATGGCCGGCGCGGTGACGATGATGCTGAGGCCGATCGTCTGCAGCACTCCACCGCTCCACACCGGGTCCTCGGGAAAAACCACGAGGTTCAGGAGATATCCGGCCAGGAAGATCGTCAGGCCCCGCCGCACGTAGCCGGCCATGCCGGCCAGGAACGGTGGCCGCCCCTCCGGCCCGCGGCGGCGGAACGCAATCGGTAGGCAGAAGCCGACGAGGAACAGGAAGAGCGGCGCCGGCAGCGTCATGCTGAGATACACGAGGTAGTAACGCCCCCAGCCCATGGAGACGTCTATCCACCAGCGCGCGGTGTGGTTGATGACCATCAGGATCAGGGCCACCCCGCGCAGGCCGTCGAGGAACAAAAGCCTCGTCCTGGGTTCAGCCATGAGGCTGGCCGACGATAGGCGCGGAACCCGCGACTGTCAACAACCGCGGGGTCCTCGATCGCGCCGCCGCGCCCTTGACAGGGTCCAACCCCCGGCCGATACTCCGCACACTCCACGCCGTCATGACCACTTCACTCGCTGAACCTCGGGACTGGAGACATCCAGGAGGAGAAACCATGCGAACCGTCACCCGGCGGAAGTTCCTGGCCGGCGCGGTCGGGGCCTCGGCCACGCTCGCCCTCGGCGTGCCGTCCGCGTCGGCTCAGACCGCGCCCGCCGTGAAGAAGGGCGCCAACCTGCGGCTCTGGATCCTGAAGACCTACGTGGAGCCGACCAACAAGGCCATCGAGGCCAGCGCTCAGCGCTGGGCCCAGAAGCATGGCGCCACCGTGACCGTCGAGTACTTCACGTTCGAGGACATGCAGACGAAGTACGTCGCGGCCATCGAGAACAGGAGCACGCCGGACGTCGGCCAGCTCGAGACCGGGGCCCCGGCGCGCTTCGCCGGCATGGGTCAGCTGATGGACCTCACCGGATTCGCCCGCCAGATCGAGGGGCAGGTGGGGAAGCCGCCGGCCAACGTGGCGCCCGTGATCGTCGTCGACGGGAAGACCTACGTGATCCCCTGGTACATCATGGCCCCGTTCTGGTACGTCTGGCGCGACGAGTTCG
The DNA here is from genome assembly GCA_050731755.1 of Candidatus Rokuibacteriota bacterium. Lineage (GTDB taxonomy): Bacteria > Methylomirabilota > Methylomirabilia > Rokubacteriales > CSP1-6 > JBOHPP01. The sequence continues at coordinate 15,342 of JBOHPP010000023.1, forward strand.
AGAAGAAGAAGGTCAAGCTGCCGACGACGTTCGAGGAGGCCAGGCAGGCCGCGCACGCGCTCAACCGGCCGAAAGAGAACTTCTATGGCATGGGTCAGAGCTGGAACCGCACCGCGGACGGCTACGGCGTCATGCAGAGCCTGATGTACTCCTACGGCGTTGGCTGGGCGACTAAGGAAGGGAAGTACAAATCGATCAAGACGCCGGCCATGCAGACGGCCATGAAGTGGGCCACCGACATCTATAAGGAAGGGATCCAGCCCGCCGACACGCTGTCCTGGACGGGCTCGCAGAACAACGAGAATTTCATCGCCAGGAAGATCGCCCAGACCTCCAACGGTCCCAGCATCACCTTCGCGCTGGAGAACGCCGTGGCCAAGGCGACCGACGCCGCCGACCGGAAGCGCAAGGAAGAGGCGCTGGCCAACTCGCTGGCCCTGCCGCACCCTGCCGGGCCGGACGGGCGGCGGATGTGGGCGATCGCCATGAGCATGGGCATCTTCAAGAGCACCAAGGACCCCGAGGCGGCCATGAGCCTCGTGGCCCACATGCTCTCGCCCGAGGAGACGCTCGGGGTGATGCGCGACTCCTACGGGCAATTCGCGCCCGTGCTCGACAAGGCGCGAGCCGCCTCCCAGGAGTACTTCAACAAGAACGAGAACTACCGGACCTTCGGCAAGGCAGCGGAGTGGTTCGTTCCGACGGGCTGGCCGGGGCCGGTGACGGCGGCAGCCGCCGAGGTGCAGGCCAGCAACGTGCTGACCGACGCCCCGGCCAAGGTCATCGTCGACAAGTGGTCGGTCGACCAGGCCATCGACTGGCAGGACAAGAAGATCAAGGAGATCTACGACACGCTCCGGGCGTGATCCGCGGGCCGCGACGCGGATAGCCGTCTCCGCCGCGGGGGCCTATGCGCCCCAGCGGCGCCGCCTCTTGCCGAAGGACACGCTGGCGGCGCTCCTGTTTCTGTTGACCCTCTTCATCAACGTCGTCGCCCTGATCGCCTAAACCTACTACCGCGCGC
>JBOHPP010000024.1:0-20087 GCA_050731755.1 Candidatus Rokuibacteriota bacterium
GACTCGCGATTGTCCCGTGGCAGTGATGCCTGTGTCACGATAGCGCCTCCCATACCCTTGGGAATCCCGGAATCTTCGCCGGGACCATTGAGTCTCGCTCACTGACGGCCCCCGTCAATGCGTCAAATGCACTAGAGTTTTGCCGGCACGCGCTCGGCAGTGGCCGGCTCGATCATCAGCATCGCGATGGCCCCGTCGGCCCTCTACGCCGCGGCGAAGGAGCCGGCGAAGACAGAGACGAAGCAGCCCGCCAAGCCGGCCGCGGCGAAGAAGGCCCCTCTCCCCAGGCGACGTACGACAAGATCAATGATCAGATCATCGCCAAGCAGGTCACGAAGTAGCCCTCCGCCCGCTCGGCCCCGCCAACAGCGCGTCCCGGCACGGGACTTGCCCCGCTCTAGGTGGGAGCAGGTCCAATCTCGAAAGGAGCATGCACCGTGAACCGAGATACCCTCAAGGGTCAGTGGACGCAGCTCAAAGGCAAGATCCGGGAGCAGTGGGGCCGGCTAACCGACGACGAAATCGATCAAATCCATGGCAACGCGGAGATGCTGATCGGCAAGCTTCAGGAGCGCTACGGAAGGACCCGGGAGCAGGCCGAGCAGGATCTGGACCGCTGGATGGCTGAACACGACCGTATGCGCCGGGCTTCATAGCGCCCGGCAACGAGTTACGTTATGACAACTATCCTGATCATCATTCTGGTGCTCCTGCTGGTGGGAGCGTTACCCCTGTGGCCGTACAGCGGCGGATGGGGCTACTACCCCAGCGGGGGCCTCGGGCTCGTGCTTCTGATCCTTCTCATCTTGGCGCTGGCCGGGCGGCTCTGACCGCCCGAGCAGGTGCCCGCGGGCGTCGAGGTATCTCGACGCCCGTCGTTTTTCTGCGCCCGCCCAGGAATCGGCCTTCGGAGACGATCGAGCCGCGCACCGGGATCTGTTCCTCGCCCGTGAAGCGAGGGGTTACGCCGGTGCCGTGGCGGAGAGACGGCGAAGCGCCGCCTCGGTCGCTTCGTCGGCTGGGAAGAAGCACTCGATCCTGAGCTCGTGCAGCGTGATGTCGTACGGCGTTCCCAGGCTGGCCAGCAGCGTGAAGAAGGCGAAGCGCGCGTCGCCGCGGCGGAGCTCGATGGCCAGGAACGGCACCGTCGAGGCGTCGAGGTCGAACGCCTGCCAGTGGCGCGGGACGTCGGGGTACGAGAGAAGCTCGTCGAGCAGGCGGCGGGTCTCGGCATCGCCGGTGCGGAGCAAATCGCGGTGGAGCCACTGGATGAAGGCCGCCGCCGTGGCTTCCCAGTTGACGATGAAGGGCCGCAGCCCCTGGGGATGATAGGAGAGCCGCATGGCGTTGGGCGGCCCGATCGCCGCCGCCGCGGCGGGGTCGAGGAAGAGGCCCAGGACCTGGCTCATGGCCTCATTCGTCATGAGAACATTCCAGTGCCGATCGAGCGCCATGGCGGGGTACGGTTCCTGCTGACGGAGCATGAAAGCCAGTGCCTGTCGCACCCGAGCCATCTCCGGCGCGTCCAGGGCGGTCTCGCGGTAGATCGGCGCGTACCCCGCGGCGGTCAGTAGCTCGTTGCGGCCGCGCAGCGGCACCTCCAGCACCCGGGAGAGGAGCAGGACCATGTCGCGGCTGGGCTGGGCTCGGCCGGTCTCCATAAAGCTCAGGTGCCGGGTCGAGATCTCGGCCTCCACGGCGAGGCCGAGCTGGCTCATCCGGCGCCGCTCGCGCCACTGCTTGAGGAGCCGGCCGACGGAGCCTGCCGCCACTCGGCGTGTCTGTCGTCTGGCACCGTGCTCGGCCTTCATGGTCGCCAATATTACGCGGGCCACTGTTCGTCAGCCAATTACCTGCCAGGTAATTGATGACCCGACGGCTCGCGCAGAGGATATGCGCCAAGGAGGAAGGGGTGGATATGGATCCGACGGCCATCACCGAGAGCCTGAACGGCACGCTGGGCGCCTTGCTGGGCATCCGTTTCCTCGAGACGAGCCCCGATCGCATCGTGGCGGAGCTGGCCATCAGGGACGATCTTCGGACGTTGGGCGGGGCCCTCCACGGAGGCACCTTGATGGCATTGGCCGACACGGTCGGGGCGGCCGCCACGATACTCAACCTGCCTCCTGGCTCCGGCACGACCACCCTCGAGTCCAAGACCAACTTTTTCGCCGCCGGCCGCGCGGGCTTCGTGCGTGCGGAGTCGACCCCGCTCCACCGGGGAAAGCGGACCATGGTCTGGCAGACCAGGGTCACGGACGAGACAGGGCGCCTGCTCTCGCAGACGATCCAGACTCAGATGGTGCTGGCGTGATCTCCGGCGGGCGCGGTTAATCGCCGCAGCGCAACCAATCGAAGGTCTCGACGGTCACGCGGTAGGCCCTGTCGGGCTCGGGGACGCGGACCTCGAAGTATGCCCGGTCACCGGAGGCCAGCGCGCCGGGCACCCAGGCCCGATACGTGCCGGTCACGCGTCCGTCGGGGGCCAGCCGGTCGGCGCGCAGGCGGAGGTTCGTCGTGGCCTTGAGATCGTCGTTGCGGACGTAGCCGGTGAGGCGCGCGGCGCCCTGACGGATCGGCTCCGGCTGCCACTCGATCTGAAAGGCGTGGGCCGGCAGCGCCATGAACACCAGCCCCAGCACGTAACCGGCGGCCAGAAGCCAGCGTGCACACTTCATGGCGTCTATCCCTCCCGCGCCCAACGATACCAGATCGCGATGCGCTCAGCGGGTCAGCCCGCTCGTCGCCGCCTAACTCGCGTCCCCCTCGCACCGGCTCTGCGCCGGACGCCGATATAGCGCCACGTCGCTCGGCCTGTCAAGGTGCCGCGTCACGAAGCCGGTCATTGCAGAAGCGACATCGCCACCGTGCAGGCGTCCTGGTACCGCGCTTGCTACACCCCAGCCGGGCGGGTGCGATGACGCGCCCGCGCCGAGGGAGGGGTTTCACGATGACCAGATCGACCCTAGCCGTCGCGCTGATCGCGGGGATGGCCCTGTTGGGGCCCACGACCGCCGCGCCGGCGCAGACGACCGACGTCCAGTTCGTGGAGCGCGCTGCACATGACAACGCCGCGGAGATCGAGCTAGGACAGCTGGCCAGAGAACGGGCCACCGACCAGGCGGTGCGCGACTATGGCGACCGCCTCGTTCTGGACCATCGCGCGGCCAGCGTCGAGCTGAAGGCCCTGGCTGTGCGCAAGGGCTGGCAGGTGCCCGAGCAGCTCGACGCTCAGCACATGGCTGTGCGAGATCGCCTTCAGGGCCTGAGCGGTCGAGAGTTCGACCGGAAATTCGCCGAGGAGATGGTGAAGGACCATCAGAAAGCCGTGAGCGAGTTCGAGCGAGCGGCGCAGACGGTCAATGATCCGGACCTCCGAGACTGGGCGCAGAAGACGTTGCCCGTGCTGCGCGAGCACCAGCGGATGGCCCAGGATCTTTCGCAGCGCCTGAGCGCGGCGCCCGCCGCCTCACCGACGACCGTCGTCACCACGGCGCCGGCGGCAAGCCCACTGTGGTGCGCCGGGACCTGGAACGCTCAGAACGGCACCAACTTCGGCGCCTGCCCGAAGTAGCACGACCTGACTCGAGGCGGTTCGCCCGCGGGCTCTCGTGTCCGCACGGTCGGCGGGCGAATCGCTCGGGTTAGAGCCTACGGCAACCCTGACTTGTGCACCGCGGTGAGGAACCGGTCCAGGTCGGCCGGCCGCCGGTAAGGCAGGCGCTGCCTGATGTTGGCGAGGGAGGCCCCGGGGCTCAGCCGCAACGCATGATCCCACGCCGCGCGCGCCTCCTCGTTTCGGCCCTTCTCAGTGAAGAGCACGGCGAGGTAGCCGTGTGCCGGGAGAAAGTTGGGGTTTTGCTCCACGATCTTCGTGAACGCATCCACGGCGTCCCGGGTGCGCCCCGTGAGGTAGTAGGCGTGCCCGAGCGTCCACAGGTAGAAGAAGGGGTAGTGCGGATTCAGGCGCATGGCCTGACGGATGAACCGGAGGCTGTCTTCCGCCCTACCCGCCCACCCGAGGACCTCGGCGAGAGTTTCGTATCCGTCGGCGTCGTTGGGGGCGAGCGCGACCGCGCGCTCCGCCTGGGCGATCGCCCGGTCGTGCTCCTTCCTCCACAGATAGATCTGGCCGAGCAGACGGTGGGCCGCCGCCTGGCTGTCATCCAGGGCGATGGCCCGCTCGGCCAACTCCCGCGCCCGCTCCAGGCTCTCCGGATCGGTACTCCACAGGAACTGCCAGCTGTGCAGATGGGCCCAGCCTAACCCTACGTAGGCCCCGGCGTACCCCGGGTCCAGGTCCAGGGCCTTCACGAACAGCCGCCGCGCCTCGGCGTTGGTGTCGCGGGTCGTGCGATTGAGATGCTCCCGCCCGCGGAGAACGATATCGTAGGCGTCGGGGTCACCGGTGGGCACCCGGCCCATCCGTCCCCGCTCGCCCTCGTTGAGCTTCACGGCCAGGGCCCGGACAATCTGCTGCGTGACGTCGTCCTGGACGGCGAAGATGTCGCGAACCTCCCGGTCATAGCGCTCGGCCCAGATGTGGTACCCCGTGGTCGCGTCGACGAGCTGGGCGGTGATTCGGACACGGCTGCCCGCCCGCTGGATGCTCCCTTCCAGGACGTAGCGCACACCGAGATCCCGGCCCACCTCGCCGACCTTCACCGCCTTGCCCTTGTAGGTGAAGACGGAGTTGCGGGCGATGACGAAGAGCCCCGAGACCTTCGAGAGGCCGGTAATGAGGTCTTCGGTCACCCCGTCGCTGAAGTATTCCTGCGTCGGGTCCTGGCTCAGGTTCGTGAAGGGCAGCACAGCGACGGAGGGCTTGTCGGGCAAGGCCAGCCCGGACAGCGCCGGCGTCCTCAGCCAGCGCCAGCCGGCCCACCCGCCGGCGCCGAGAAGCATAAGGATGACGACCGCCCCGACGACGCTGAGCACCAGCCGTCGGTCGGCGCGCCGTCTGCCGAGTGACGGCACCGGCGCGGCGCCGGGCTCGAGGCGGAGCCGATACACGCGCACCGGTCGCGCGATGTTCTTGACGGTGTGCTCGCCGAGGAAGTCGTAGCCAAGCGGAAGCTTTCCTTCCACCTGATCGTAGGCCGTGCCCGAGAGGCAGATGCCCCCGCCCTCGGCCAGGCCCTCCAGGCGGGCCGCGATGTTGACGCCGTCCCCGTAGAGCCGCTGGCCCTCGACGATGACATCGCCCAGATTGATGCCGATGCGAAACTGCATGCGGCGGGAGACCGGCAGCGCGGCGTTTCGGGACCGGAGCTCGCGCTGGATCTCCACGGCGCACTGGACGGCGTCGACCACGCTCGAAAACTCCGCCAGCACGTTGTCGCCAGGGGCGTCCACTACGCGCCCGCCGTGTCGGGTCACGACCGAGGCGATCGCCTCGCGATACTCCGTGATGGTTCGGACGGTGGCCGCCTCGTCGTCGCCCATGAGACGGCTGTAGCCTTCCACGTCAGCGCTCAGGATGGCGGCCAGCTTGCGGTCCATGGAACGTCCGTCCACGGCACTGAATTCTACTCGCATGACGATAGCCGGACACGAGCAGGCAGCAGCAGGAGTCCAGGCTGCGGTACCATCGCGATGCCGGGAGGGGGCTATGGCTGATGGGGCGTCAGCGCTTCTGGAAACTCGACAGGCCGAACGTTTGGCCGCGGGCTTTGTCTTCACCGAAGGGCCGCTCTGGCACCCCGAGGGCTTCTACTATTTCGTCGATATTCGTCGGAGCGCTCTGTACCGGCTGACGCCAGGCAAGGAGCCGGAGCTCGTCCGCGCCAACACCGGTGAGGGCAATGGCACCACCTTCGACCTGCAGGGGCGGTTGGTCATGTGCGAGGGCGGCAATCGTCGCGTCACTCGCATGGCCGCCGACGGGCGGATCGAGGTCCTCATGGACCGGTACGAGGGCAAGCGTCTGAACCGGCCGAACGACGTGGTCTGCCGGTCCGACGGAAGCCTCTACTTCACCGATCCCGGCTTGCGCGTGCCTCTGGCCGAGCGGGAGCTGCCCTATGCCGGCGTCTATCGCATCGCCCCCGACGGCATGGCCTCGTTGGTGGCGGACTGCGAGTATCCCAACGGCCTGGCCTTCTCGCCCGATGAGCGTGTGCTCTACGTGGCCAACACGCGGTGGGCGCAGTACATCCACGCGCTGGAGCTCGCTGCCGATGGTGCGCTGATCCGGCGCCGGATCTTCGCGAACATGTCGTCGGACGAGACCGACGGAGTCCCGGACGGCATGAAGGTGGACGTCGAGGGGCGGGTCTACTGCACCGGGCCCGGCGGCACCTGGGTCTTCGGGCCCGATGGCACGCGGCTGGGGATCATTCGCACGCCGGAAGTTCCGGCCAACCTCGCTTTCGGCGGCCCCGATCTGCGGACCTTGTTCCTCACCGCCCGCACTTCGGTCTACACGTTGCGCGTCACGGTGGCGGGGCAACCGCACCCGTGGTATCGGGCGCGGGGGAAGCTCACCGGGCGCTAACGGCCAGCTCTCGGAGCTCCTGCAGGTGCTCGGCGTCATGGCGCCAGGTGACCAGGACCACGTCGTCGAAGCCGAGCGCCACGAGACGATGAAGCCGCTCGCGCGCGACCTCCGTCGGACACTTGAGGTCGCACGGATCGTCCGGCCCGTCTGGGCTCGGCGCCTGACCGTCGAGGTGCACCGCCACGTTGGTCACGACCGCGCGCCGGCCACCCAGGTCACGGAAGCGCGCGATGCCCTCGCCCAGCAACCGCCAGGTGCTCCGGGCGCCCGATCCAATCCAGCCGTCGAACTCGCGCGCCGCCCGCTCGATCCACCGCGAGCCCGCCCACGAGCCGATGAGCACGGGCGGTCCCCCGAGGGCGGCGGGCCAGACCGGCTCCAGCGAAGCGCCGTCGACGCGCTCGCCCGCCCAGAGCCGCCGCATGATCGCCAACGACTGGTCGAGGCGGCGGAAGCGTGCGGCGAAGTCCTGGCCGAGCGCCGTGAAGTCGGCGGCCGTCGAACCGGCGCCCACGCCGAGCCGCAGCCGGCCTCCGGACACGAGGTGCGTCGTGAGCACTCGCTGGGCGAGCTCCACCGGATTCCGCAGGGGCACTTGAAGGACACCGGTCCCCAGCTCGATGCCGCGCGTGACGGTGGCGGCCACGGCGAGAGCGGTCAGCGGATCGGCCATCAAGAACCCGCGGCCGATGGCGTCGAACGCCCAGGCGCTGTCGAAGCCGGCCGCTTCGATCTGACGCGCGGCGTCGACCAGGCTCCCGGCAACGAGCGGGCCCCTCGCCCCGCCGGAGGGCAGGGCGATCCCGAAGCGCGTGGCCGGACTCGAAGAGCGACTGGTGGGCACCCGGCGAGGGTACACGGATGCCGCGGCGAATGGGAAGGCGGTACTATGACGACGATGAACTTCGGGACGTTCCTGCTGATGCAGTCGCCGTCCGCGCGTTCCTCGCCGGAGATCTATGAGCGCGGGCTCGAGATGGCCCAGGCCGCGGAGTCACTCGGGTTCCGCAACGTGTGGCTCGCCGAGCACCACTTCTCGACCTACGGCTATCTCTCCCGTCCGGCCCAGCTCGCCACGTACATCGCGGCGAAGACCACCCGGCTCCGGGTGGGCACGGCTGTCATCGTGGTCCCGCTCCACCATCCACTGGTCGTCGCCGAGGAGATCGCGACGCTGGATCTCCTGTCCGGCGGGCGGCTCGATGTCGGCCTGGGACGGGGCTATCAGCACTACGAGTTCGAACGCTTCGGACTCGAGCTGGAAAGTAGCCGGGCGCGGTGGGAGGAATCGATCGACGTCATCCTGAAAGCGCTCGGCGGCCAGCCGTTCAGTTACGACGGCAAGTTCTTCAAGATCCCGGAGACGACGGTCTTCCCCCAGCCGGTCCAGCGACCGCGGCCGCCCATCTGGATCACCGCCCAGAGCCCGGACTCGGTGGAGGGGGCCGTGCGCCGCGGCTTCAACGTGCTCACCGGCGGCTTCGGAGTTCCCATCGAGCGGATGGCCGAGTTTCGCCGCCTCTTCGACCGCATGGTGGCCGAGGTCAAGCCGCCGCAACCGCTGGAGGTCGGCGTGCAGCGGGCCGTCTACGTGACCGACAACGACGCCGACGCCCGGGCCGCCGTCGAGGAGGCGCGGTGGAACATGCGGGTGACGCTCAGCCTGCGCAACCACTACGAGCGCGTGGAGCGGGGCCGCGCCATCCCGGTGCCGGCGCCCAAAGAGCCCGACACCGAGGACCTCCTCGACCGCTTCCTGGTCATCGGCACCCCGGACACCTGCATCCGTCAGATCAACCGCATCCGGGAGCTGATCGGCATCAGCCACTTCAACTGCAGCTTCTGGTTCGGCGACCTTGCTCACGCGCGTGTGCTGCGCTCGATGGACCTCTTCGCCCGGGAGGTCATGCCGGCCTTTCCGTAGAGGTGGGGGGCCCCTCGATCCTGAATCAGTCCTGCATGAAGGCGTTGAGCTCCGGCGTGGCCAGGGAGTGGTCGAGATAGCCGAACGTGCCCTTGTCCTTTACCTCGCGGGCGGCATCGAGCAGGCCGGTCATGGCCGTGCGATAGAGCGAGGTGGCCAGGCTGATCCGCCTCACGCCGGCGGCGGCGAGCTCGGCCACCGTGAACGACTTGCCCTTGATGCCGGCCATGAAGTTGACGGGCTTCGACACCGCGGCACACACCGCGCGCACTGCGGCGAGGTCGGGCAGGCCAGGCGCCATGAGCACGTCGGCGCCCGCCTTCTCGAAAGCCTGCAAGCGCGTGATCGTGTCGTCCAGGCTCGGATTGCCGCGCAAGAAGTTCTCGGTCCGCGCCGTCAAGGTGAAGGGCAAGGCGAGCGCGCGCGCCGCTTCCACCGCCGCCGCGACCCGCTCGGTGGCATGGCCGAGGTCGTAGAGGGGCCGGTCCTTGTCGCCGGTCGCATCCTCGATCGAGCCGCCGACCAGTCCCACGCCGGCAGCCAGGCGGATGGTCTCCGCCGCCGCCGCGGGCGCGTCGCCAAAGCCTTTCTCGAGATCGGCCGAGACCGGAAGGTCGGTCGCCTGCACGATGGCCCGGGCATGAGCCAGCGCCTCGTCGCGCGTCACCTTGCCGTCGCGCCGGCCGAGGACACCGGCGCAGGCGCCGCTGGAGGTGGCCAGCGCCGGGAAGCCGAGCCCGGCGAGGATGCGCGCCGAGCCGGCATCCCACGGGTTCGGGATCACGAACGCGCCCGGCCCTTGATGCAGCGCGCGGAAGCGGGTGGCCTTGTCGCTCTGGCTGGTCGTCATGAGTTCCTCCGTAATGCGCCGGTGCGGGGAGCCTACCAGGCGAGCGCGTAGGTCGGCCGGCGCGGATCGGCGCCGGCCGACAGCACGCCCGTTTCCGGGTCGCGCCGGGTCACCACCGCGCCGAAGCCGCAGGCGCCGATCTCGGTGACCGTGTGACCGAGCGCCCTCAGCTCGGCCCGGGTGCTCTCGGGGATTCCCGCCTCGACGTTGAGCTGCCCGGGCCGGTAGACGCGCGGATAGAACGAGTTGACCAGGGTCTGAGTCGAGAAACGAGGGGCCTCGACGGCCTGCTGCGCATTCATCCCGAAGACCAGCACGTTGAGGACGAGCTGCAGGTCGGCCTGGGCCTGGTCGTCGCCGCCCGGGCAGCCGACCGTCATGGTCGGCATCCCGTTCTCACAGATCAGGTAGCTCACCAGCGTGGTGCGCGGCCGCTTGCCCGGCGCGAGCGCGTTGGGGTGACCGTCCTCGAGGACGAACATCTCGCTGCGGGTGCTGAGCGTGCAGCCCAGCTCCGGCGCGAACGCCGACTTCCTGAACACGCCGCCGCTCGGCGTCAGGCCGATCATGTTGCCGTCGCGATCGATGGCGGCGATGTGGGTGGTTCCGTCAGCCGCCGGCGCTGCGGCGGTCGGTGCGCTCACCGCCGCGCGGACGCCGGGTGCCGGCCCACCGCGGCGCCGCGGATCACCGGGCGGCGGTGCCTCGGTCATCGCGCGATCCAGCCGGATGAGCGCGGCCCGTTCCCGCGCATAGCCCGGCGAGAGCAGCTCGGCGATCGGCACGCTCGCGGAGTCTCCGTAGTAGCGCTCGCGGTCGGCGAAGGCGAGCTTGAGCGCCTCCGTCACCACGTGGATGTAGCGCGCAGAGTTGTGCCCCATCGCGCGCAGCTCGAACGTCGCGAGGATGCCGAGGGCCTGCAAGAGCACGGGCCCCTGCGTCCACGCCGACTGGCCGAGGATCTCCCGCCCCGCGAAGGCCATCCGAAGCGGCGGCTCGAGTCGCGCGCGATAGCCGGCCAGATCAGTGGCACGCAGGAGCCCGCCGAGCCGCTCGGAGAACGCCCCGATCGCGGTGGCGATCTCGCTGCGATAGAAGCACTCTCGTGCTGCGGCGATGCCGGCCGTCCGGTCGCCTCGGCCTCGGGCCGCGGCCTCGACGAGCCGCCGGAGCGTGCCGGCGAGGGCGGGTTGCACGAACAGGTCGCCCACGTCCGGCGCCCGACCGTCCGGGTAGAACACCTGGGTGCCGCCGGGCGGATAGACGTCGAACTGGCTCCGGGTCTCTGGAATGGCGAGCATGGTCCGCATGTACTCGTACATCGGGAAGCCACGCTCGGCGTAGTGCGCGGCCGGCGCCAGCACCTCGCCGAGCGTCTTCGTGCCGTAGGTCTCGAGCACGGTCAGGTAGGCGTCCACGGCGCCCGGAACGGTGAACGACAGGTGAGCGTCCGGCCCCGGCCCGGTCGGAATGCGATCGAGCCCGCGGCCGCGGAAGAACGCGAGCGTCGCGAGAGCGGGCGCCGTTCCCTGGCCGCTCACCGCGTGGATCTCCCGCTTCCGCGCGTCGTGGATGACGGCCACGCATTCGCCGCAGAGCGTGTACGACGCCGTCGGCTCCACGACGGCGGCGGCGAAGCCGGCGGCCACGGCTGCGTCGAACGCGTTGCCTCCCGAGAGCAGCATGCGCATACCGGCCATCGACACCAGGGGATGGCCGGCCGCGACGACCCCCTGGGTGCCCGAGACCACGGGCCGGGTGGTGGTCCGGACCGCGGCCGGGTGCTCCATCTCGTGAATCCGCCCGGTCGCTCTGGTCATGAGGCCAGCATCATCGCACAGCTTCGGCCCGCGTATCGAGGCGGGCCATCCACGAAGGGACGGCGACACATGCAGTGGTCTTGACAGGCATCGGTCGGCGACTGATGATCCGCTCCATGACGGCATTGGAGCGAGCCGAGGCGGCTGAGCGCGCGCTGAGCGAGGAGCTGGACCGGATCGTCGTGAAGTCGGTGATCTACACCTCGGGTGAGCGCGACCCGCGGCTACCGATCCAACGACCTCCGGACCAGGGCAAGCTCTATATGATGGGCGATGACCCGCGCCTGCCCCGGATGCCCGACAAGCCGACCCTGTTCGATTTCTTCAAGTATCGCTTCGGGCCGGCCAACCACCTGCTGCAGAGCGCCCGGCTGGCCATGAAGAACGGCGCGAGTGAGAAGGTCGTCCTGGCCTGCCTGGTGCACGACATCGCCATCGCCGGATTCATCCGGGGCGACCACGGCTACTGGGCGGCCCAACTCCTCGAGCCCTACGTGGACGAAGAAGTGAGTTGGGCCATCCGCTATCACCAGGCACTGCGGTTCTTCCCCGACGAGTCGGTCGGCTATCGGTACCCCGACCTGTACCTCAAGCTGTTCGGCCCGGACTACAAGCCGGAGCCGTACATCGAGCGGGACTACCAGTACGCGCGCGAGCACAAGTGGTACATGACCTCGCGGCTGATCTGCGTCAACGACCTCTACGCGTTCGATCCCACCGTGCAGGTGGCGCTCGAGGAGTTCACCGACATCGTGGGCCGGAATTTCAAGCAGCCGAAGGAGGGGCTGGGCCTGGACGCCAGCCCGGCGGCGCACATGTGGCGCACCATCATCTGGCCGACGAGGTACCTCTAGGCTTCTCGAACAGCGCCGAGTACTTGCCGTAGCCGGCCTCCTCCAGCTTCGCGGCCGGAACGAATCGTAGGGCCGCGGAATTGATGCAGTAGCGGAGCCCGGTGGGGGCGGGACCGTCGGGGAAGACGTGGCCGAGGTGGGAATCGGCGTGCGCGGACCGTACCTCGACACGGCGCATCCCGTGCGAGTCGTCGGTACATTCCTTGACGTTCTCCGTCTCTAGCGGCCGGATGAAGCTCGGCCAGCCGGTGCTGGACTCGAACTTGTCGGTGGAGGCAAACAGCGGCTCCCCGGACACGACGTCGACGTAGATCCCCGGCTCGTGGTGGTTCCAGAATTCGTTTCGGAACGGCGGCTCGGTCGCGCTGCACTGCGTGACGTCGTACTGCGTCGGGGTGAGCTTCGCCTTCAGGTCCTCGTCGGTTCTCTTCTGGGTGCTCATTTCAGGCCTTACTTCGGCTGGGCCACCGTCCGCAGATACGGCTTCAGCGTCTTGAAACCCTGCGGATACTTTTTCTTGGCGTCCTCGTCGGACACGGCCGTCGGGATGATGACGTCCTGACCCGGCTTCCAGTTCACCGGCGTGGCCACCATGTGCTTGGCGCTCAACTGGCAGGAATCGAGCAGGCGCAGCACCTCGTCGAAGTTGCGGCCCGTGCTCATCGGATACGCGATCATCGCCTTGACCTTCTTGTCGGGCCCGATGACGAACACCGAGCGCACCGTGGCGTTGTCGACGGCGGAGCGTTTGCCACCGGCGGCGTTGGGGTGGATCATGTCGTAGAGCTTGGCTACCGTCAGGTCGGCATCGCCGATCAGCGGATAGTTGACGGCGTGCCCCTGCGTCTCCTGAATGTCCTTGGCCCAGGCCTGGTGATCGCTCACCGGGTCGACGCTCAGTCCGATGATCTTGGTGTTGCGGCGGTCGAACTCCGGCTTGAGGCCGGCCATGTAGCCGAGCTCGGTGGTGCACACGGGCGTGAAGTCCTTGGGGTGCGAGAACAGGATCGCCCACTTCTCGCCGATCCACTCGTGGAAGCGGATCTTGCCTTCTGTGGTCTCCGCCGTGAAATCCGGCGCCTGGTCGCCAATGCGTACGGGCATGCTCACACCTCCAGTGCGTTGTAAGGAACTCCGTCGAGCGGTTTCGCGAAGCAGATTGTAACGCGGCGTCGGCCCGTCCGCAGCTTGTCGTTGCGCGCGTCCCGCGTTCGCTCTACGCTCATACGACACGCGCCCGAGCTGACGGGGGAGGCCACCCGATGAAGATCACGAACGTCCAGGCCACCTGGGTCCACGTGCCGATCCCCTACGAGCGACAGCACACGAGCGATTTCGGTCGCATCGCCTCGTTCGACTCCGTGGTCGTGAAGGTCGAGACGGATGATGGGCGCGTGGGCTGGGGGGAGGCCAAGGCCGGCGTCGGCAGCGCGGCGTCGTCGTACGGTCTGGCCGCCATCATCAACCGTGACCTGGCCCCGCTCCTCGTCGGGCAGGACCCCCGCGACGTGAGCCGGCTGTGGGACGTGATGTACAACACCCCGCGCGAGGGCTACGCGGTCGATCGCGGCCACGTGCTGCCCCAGCTCGGGCGGCGCGGCCTGTCGATCGCGGCGATCGCCGGCGTCGACATCGCGCTCTGGGATCTTCTCGGCAAGTCGCTCGGCGCGCCGGTCTGGCGCCTGTTGGGCGGGCGCCGGGCCGAGCGCATGCCCGCGTACGCGTCGGGGGGCTGGGCCGATGAGGCCCGTATCGGCGAGCAGCTGCTCGGCTACGTGGAGAAAGGTGGGTTCGGCGCCGTCAAGATGCGCGTCGGCGTGATGGACGGCGAGCCGCATCGGTCCGCGGCCCGGGTACGCGCCGCCCGCAAGGCGCTCGGCCCCGACGTGAAGCTGATGGCTGACGCGCACGGCACGTGGACGGTATCGGAGGCCAAGGCCTTCTGCCGGATGGTCGAGGACTGCGACCTCTACTGGCTCGAAGAGCCGGTGACGGCCGACGACAAATCCGGCCTGGCCGAGGTGCGCCGCGCCTCGGCGGTGCCGATCGCGACCGGCGAAAGCGAGTTCACCCGGCACGACTTCCGCGAGATCGCCGAGCTGCGCGGCGCCGACGTGCTCCAGCCCGACCTGGCCATCGCGGGTGGCCTCACCGAGGGCCTGCGGATCGGCGCGATCGCGTCCGCCTTTAACTTACGATTGGCCCCCCACCTGTGGTCGGGCGCGCCGGCCTTCGCGGCCGGCGTCGCCCTCGCCGCCAGCCAGAGCGCGGGGTTCATCCTCGAGTATTCGCTCGGCGCCAACCCCCTGCTCCACGAGCTTGTCCACGAGACGTTCGCGGTGGTGGATGGACAGGTCGAGATCCCGGACCGACCCGGACTCGGGATCACGGTCGACGAAGACTTCGTCCGCCGCCACGCTCGCACGTGAGTCACCGCCCGCGATCAGCTCGCGCGCAGCTTCTCGAGCAGGCGCGGGTCGGGATCCACGCCGAGGCCGGGGCCCTGGGGCACCGCAATGCGGCCGTGCTTGGGGTGGATGGCCTCGCCCAGCGGGTTCTCGGCGAAGTCGCAGTAGAAGCGCTCGACCAGCGATTCGCTCGGCATCGCCGCGATGCAGTGGATCGAGGCCAGCAGCCCGGGCCCGAAGTACGCCGAGTGCGGCACCACCTGGACGCCGAACGCCTCGGCCAGGGTCATCACCCGGCGCATCTCGGTCACCCCGCCGATCTTGGTCACGCTCGGCTGGGCGTAGGTGATGGCCCCCGCCTCGAAGGCGCGGCGAAACTCCCAGACCGTGCCGTAGTTCTCGCCGGCGGCGGTGGCGAGGCCGCTGCGGGCTCGCACCTCGGCGAGCCCGGCGAGATTCTCCGGCGGCCACACCGGCTCCTCCAGCCAGTGGAGGTCGAGCGGGGCCAGGCGCCGCGCCATCTCGATCGCCTCGGTCACCGTCCACGGGCAGTTCGTGTCGACCATGAGCGGGATGCCCGCGCCGGCGACGTCGCGCGCGGCCTTCACCTCGGGTACGGTGATCTCGTGGAGCTTGATGTACCGGTACCCGCGGGCCAGCGCCTGCTCGGTGTACTGGGCGACGGCCTTGGCGGCGCTGTAGCGGAGGAGACTGGCGTAGGCGGTCAGGTCCGCGCGGGGGCTGCCGCCCAGCACGCGGTACAACGGAAGCCCGGCGGTCTTTCCGGCGATGTCCCAGAGCGCGATGTCGATGCCCGACAGCGCGTAGAGCGTGGGCCCGTTCCGGCCAACCCCGTGCAGCGCGCGCTGCATATCGTCGTTGATCGCCGTGATCTGGCTCGGATCACGGCCGATGCACATGGGGCCGAGCAGCGTGTCGATGGCGGCCCGCGTCGCGTGGAAGATGCGGTGGCCGAACGCTTCGCCCCACCCGGTGATCCCGGCGTCGGTGTCGATGCGCACGAGCAGCATGTCGATGCTGGTCCGGGGCCGGCCGCCGAGCATCGGAGTGACGCCGTCGATCAGCATCGGCAGGTTGAGGACGATGGTCTCGACCCTGGTGATCTTCATGCCTGCGCTCCTCGAATCGAGGCTTGACCAGCCGGTGGCGGGCAGTGTATCAGGCCCGTAGCGTGATGAAACACCTGCGGCGGTGGTGCGCCCTCGTCGGACTCGGTCTGGGCGCCGTGGGTCTACACGCCACGCCACCGGCGGCGGCGCAGGGCGACCTCGGCGGGCTCAAGGCAGAGGTCGAGCGGCTCAGGAGCGATGTCGAGGCGCTGCGGGGGGAACTGCGGGCGCTTCGCGAGCTCGTTCAGCAGCGGCTGGCCCAACCGCCGGCGGCGCCTGCCGTCACCCGAAGCACGGTGACGGTGTCCGGCAGCCCGGCGCTCGGCAAGGCGGACGCGCCGGTGACGCTCGTCGAGTTCTCCGACTACCAGTGTCAGTTCTGCCGCCGGTTCTTCGACCAGACCCTGCCCGATCTCAAGACGCAGTACATCGAGCCCGGCAAGTTGAGGTACGTGTTCCGCGACTTCCCGATCGACAGCATCCACCGGCACGCCCGGCAGGCGGCGGAAGCCTCGCACTGCGCGGGCGAGCAAGGCAAGTACTGGCCGATGCACGACCTGCTGTTCCAGAACCAGCAGAGCCTACAGGTGGACCACCTGAAGGGCTACGCCAAAGTGCTCGGCCTCGATGCGACCACCTTCGGCGAGTGCCTGGCCAAGGGCACTCACCGCGAGCGGGTCCAGCAAAGCTTCACCGACGGCATCAACGCCGGCGTGCGCGGCACGCCGGCGTTCTTCGTGGGCAAGACGCGGAGCGACGGGTCCGTCGAGGGCGTGCTCATCAGCGGCGCCCGTCCGTTGAGTGTCTTCCGTCAGGAGATCGAGCGCTTGCTGACCGAGAAGTAGAAAGGAGTGCGAGATGGCGACGAAGAAGGGCACCGGGCTCTTGATGGTGTGGGTCGACGTCCCCGCCGACAAAGAGAAGGAATTCACTCGCTGGTACAACGACGAGCATCTCGCCGAGCGCCTGGCCATCCCGGGCTTCCTGAGCGGCGCCCGCTACGAAGCGGTGAAGGGTGGGCCGAAGCACCTCGCCTGCTATGAGCTGGAAAGCCCCGCGGTGCTGGAGAGCGAGGCCTACAAACGCGTCCAGGCCAACCCGACCGAAGCCACCAAGCGCTTCAATCCGGGGGTCATCGGCACGACCTACATCCGCAACGTCTATACGATGATCCATCCCAAGACGCTGCCGCCAGCGGCGGCGGAGAGCGGCATGGCGCCGGCGCTCCAGATCGGGCGCATGGACGTGCCACGCGACGTCGATCAGGAGTTCAACACCTGGTACAACACCGTCTACGTGCCCAACTACGAGAAGGTCCCCGGCGTGATTCGCGGCCGCCGCTATCGCGCCGTGACGGGCACGCCGACGTATCTCACCCTCTACGAGTTCGAGCACCCCAAGGTCTCGGAGAGCGATGCGTGGAACGCGCAGCGGGACGCCGCGCCGGTCAACGCCCGCATGCGCTCACACATGGGCCACGCCCCGGGCTCGCCCGGCGTGTACGTCAAGACGTTTCAGCTCTGAGCAGCCCGCCGC
The DNA here is from genome assembly GCA_050731755.1 of Candidatus Rokuibacteriota bacterium. Classification (GTDB taxonomy): domain Bacteria; phylum Methylomirabilota; class Methylomirabilia; order Rokubacteriales; family CSP1-6; genus JBOHPP01. The sequence continues at coordinate 17,022 of JBOHPP010000024.1, forward strand.
CGGCGCGCGCGGCCCCGGCGCTCACCGCCCGGCGGTCGACGTTTGCCGCCCTGAGGGCGGGAACTACCGGCTCTACTGGGTCGGACTGGTCTTCTACGTCCTCGGGCATCGGGCGGAGTACGTCCCGTTCGCCTGGATCATGTGGGAGATGACCCAGGACTGCGCCCGGGCACGACGCTGCTCGTCGCGGCGGCCGGCATGGGAGTGGCGCTGATGATGTTCTCGACGTCGCCGGCGATGTGGTTGGCCCTGCCCATGTTGCCGCTCGTCGGCTTCAGCAACACCTTCTATCTCACGCAGGTCAGCACGTTCCTCCAGCAGGAGGTGCCGACCACCTTCGCGGTCGGGTGATGAGCCTCTACTCGCTCTGCTGGAACCTCCTGCCGCTCGGTGGTCTGCTGGCCGGTGTGCTGGCGGCGGCCGTGGACGCGCGCTTTGCCGTCCTGCTCGGCGGCGCGATGGTGGCCGCGAACGCGCTGCTGCTCCTCACGTCTCGGAGGCTGCGGGCGATCGGCTAGGATGCCGGCCCGACGAAGCCGATGTAGGCGCCACAGGCGTGCTCGGGCCCCACCAGCATCGCCTGCTCCCCGGTGGTGCGGATGCCGCGCGCCGGGGGCGGCAGGCCGTGATCCGTCGTCCAGCGGGCGGCGGCGTCCAGGCTGCTGGTGCGGTACAGCACCTGGAAGGGGGCCGTCCCGCGCCGAGCGAGCGCCTCGGCGGCCGGACCGGCGTCGATGGGTTGCGCCACGGTCAGGCCGGTCGGCCCCAGATCGAACACCGCCATGTCCGCCTTGATGACGTTGCCGCGCTGGACCCGGGGCACTGGCATCCCGAACACGCGGCCATAGGGCTCGGCAGCCTTGGCGACGTCCTCCACGACGATGTAGGCGCGATCCGTGCGCAGCACGCCGTTGGGGTGATCGCCGGCGCGGGGCACCTGCCGGCGCCGTTCCTCCAGTGGAGTGAGGTGCTGGATGAAGAGGATGGGCAGCGGGTTCCGCGGGCCGAGGTGAGCCACCTTCCATCGCAACTCCTGCCCGGCCGGCGTACGGCGCCCGCCCTCGGTGGCCTCGCCGACCTCGACGCCGCGCTCTCGCATCGCGGCCACGTCCGCAGTCAGGTCGTCGCTCTGCACGATGACATAGCGGAATCCGCCACCCCGGGCCAGAAACTCGGCGAGGCCGGCGCTCGGACTCCCGCGGCCGGCCGCCAGCTCCTCGCGATCGCGCACGCTCAGCAGCTCCAGATAGTCGTCCTGAAAAAACGCGATGGCGTTGTGGGTTCCCTGGCCGGAATGGGCGCCTCCGGGATAGACGAGGAATCCTATGCGCGTGTAGGCTTCGATGCCCACGTCCAGATTGGGAACGCAGATCATGACGTGGTCGATGCGGGTCAGCACGATCGCTTCAGCCGCGGCAGCAGCCGTGACGCCGCCGCGTCCACCTGGGCGAGCTGGTCGCCGCCGGCAGAGCGCAGGCTGATGTGGCTGGCGCCGGCGTCGCCGATCCACACGGAGTCGAAGCCCGCGGCCTCTGCGCGCTCGGCCATGGCCAGCAGCGGGGCCGTCTCCGGCCGGCCGGACATGACCGCTTCGCGAGTGGGGATCAGCACGCCGAACTCGACAGCCATCGCGGGGACGAATACTACCCCATTCCCGGCCCGGCGTGCGATCATCCACCCGGCCCGTCGGCGGCGAGCGCGAGGCCGCGGAGGTCACCATGGCGAGTGACGTGATTCGTGTCGGCAACGTGGAGATCATGGCGTTGTCGGACGGCCGGCTCGAGTTCGATCTCTGCAACTTCTTCCCCACCATTCCCGAGGAGGAGTGGCAACCGTACGAGTCCCATCTGACGGACCACAAGGTTCGCTTCAATCTCGGGTCGTACCTGATCCGGTCCGACGGGCGAACGATCCTCGTCGATACGGGCCTCGGCCCGAAGCCCGCCGAGACGCCGGACGTGCCGTGGGGCCAGCTCCTCCACGACTTTCAGGCCAAGGGCGTGCGGCCGGAGGAAGTCGACATGGTGGTGATGACGCATCTGCACCGCGACCACGTTGGCTGGAACCTCCGGGCCGACGGGCAGAAATATGTCCCGACCTTTCCGAATGCGCGCTACTGGATGAGCGCCAAGGACTGGGACGCCTGCCACCAGCCCGACGTCCAGCCGACCCGCTTTGTCAACGCGCCTACCTGTGTCTGGCCGCTGGCTGAGCTGGGTCTGATGGAGTTGATGAAGGGCGAGCACAGCCTGACGCGCGAGTTGACGGCGCTGCCGACGCCCGGCCACACGCCGGGTCACATGAGTATCTTGATTACCTCACAAGGCCAGCGAGCGCTCGTCCTCGGCGACGCGGCGCACAGCCCGGTACAGGTGCTCGAGCCGGACTGGGTCTCGCGCGCCGACATGGATCCGGAGCTGACCCGCCAGACGCGCCGCGCCCTGCTGGACCGGCTGGAGCGCGAAGAGATGATCGTGGCGGCCGGCCACTTTCGGGCACCCGGGTTCGGGAAGATCGTGCGCCTGCAGGGGCGGCGCTACTGGCAGGGACTCTAAGAGAATGCGTGCGTGGTGGGCAATGCTGGGCCTGGGTCTGTGCCTTCTTACCCCCTCGCCGAGCCACGCCGAGAACCTGCGCTTGATGAGCGTGGGGATACGGGGGGGCCTCACTGGGTGGAGCGTGATCGGAGCGGACGAAATAGAATCGTTTCAGCGACACGACGTAGTCGCGACCGTTGGGCTTCCCTGGAGTTGGCATTCCGAGTCGGCCTGGGGATTGGACACGGGCCTCATGGCGAGCGCGGGCGCACTCCTGGGAGCAGGCGAAGCAGGCTTCATCGGCACCCTCACCTCGGTTCTGACCCTGCGCAGCCAGGATGGGCGGTTTTCCGTGGATGGCGGGATGGGCGGGGCCCTGCTCACCCGGCACAAGTTTGGCGACCAGCAGTTCGGTGGGCCTTTCCAGCTGGTCTTGACCTGGGGCTTCCGCGTTCCGGTCTACCGCGCCATTGGCGTGGGCTATCGGTACCAGCACCTCTCCGATGCGGATATCTATGGGAATCCCAGC
>JBOHPP010000025.1:0-7949 GCA_050731755.1 Candidatus Rokuibacteriota bacterium
GTTGTGGCCCCCCGCGCGAGCGGGGAGGTTTGGAGGGGGACGGTTGTGGCCCCCCGCGCGAGCGGGGAGGTTTGGAGGGGGACGGTTGTGGCCCCCCGCGCGAGCGGGGAGGTTTGGAGGGGGCGGCCGCTGCCCCCTCCAACTTCATAGTCAGTCGAAGCCCCCGATTCAAACACGCCGGGCGGCACCAAAAGCGCGACCGGCCTCATCCGGGCGTCCATCTCATCCCGAGCCCAGGCGACGTCAGCGTCGATCGAGTCCGGGGTGAGGACCCGGGCGGGAAGGCCCAACGCCTCCAGCAGACGGGGCGTGATCTCGCCCATGAGGAGGTGCTCGGGCGCATCCCGTCCGCCGTAGCCGCGCCAGGTGACGAGCAGCAGCGTGGGCAGGCCGTACATCAGCGAGAAGGAGGCGAGGGCATTGAGGCTGGTGCCGAGCCCCGAGTTCTGCATGAGGACGGCCGGGCGCCGCCCGGCGAACCAGGCCCCGCCGGCCAGACCGACCGCGATGTCCTCCCGCACGGCGTCGACATAGGGCAGGCACGGGTGCCGCTCGAGCGTCGCGATGACGCCTTCGATGAGCGAGCAGGGGACGCCGGCAAAGAAGTCGAAGCCGCGGTGCTCCAGCAAGGCGACGAGGTCGGGGCCGGTCACTACGCGCTCACGTCCGGCCCTTCTCCTGCTCGAGGAACTCCTCCTGCTTGGTCTTCATCTTCCGGACCAGCTCCTCGTACGATGAGGTCTGGATGATCTTGTTGAACTGCGTGCGGTAGTTGGCCACCAGGCTCACGCCCTCGATCACCACGTCGTAGGCGAGCCAGCGCTCGCCCCGCCGGAGCATCCGGTACTCGACAGGGATCTCCGTCCCCTGCCTGGTGATGATCTGTGACCGCACCAGCGCCAGGTCGCCGTCCACCGTCTCGCCGACGAAGGTGATGCGCTCGCCGTTGAACAGCTCGATCTTGGAGATGTAGGAGCGCTCCAGCAGGTCGGCGAAGAGGCTCACGAACTCCTCGCGCTCGGCCGGCGTCCGGGCCTGCCAGTGGCGGGCCAGCGAGCGCTTGGCCGTCTCGCCGAAGTCGAAGATGTCGTCGGCGATCTTGCGGACCGCCTTCCGGCGCTGCACGGCCAGCCCTTCCTTCTTGAGCTCGGGGTCCTCCAGGGTCTTGAGGACGCGCTCGATCTGGGTGCGCAACTGATCGGTGGGGGGACCGGCGGCGGCCGGCCCGGCCAGGGCCACCGTCAGCGCGAGCACCAACGTGAACACCACGCGATTCTGGGAAGCGCCCATCACGAACCTCCCTCGGTGCCTACACCTTGCCGAACACGTATTTCGAGATCAACTCCTCGAGATCGACGGGGGCCTCGACCTCCCGGATCCGCCCGTTCGGCGGAATGAGCTTCTCGGAGGCGCCCGGACTGATCCGGATGAACTTCTCCCCGATCAGGCCTTTGGTCTTGATCGACGCGATCGAATCTTCCTGCAGCTTGACGTCGGACTTCAAGCGGAGCACGACGCGCGCTTGGTAGTCGGCCAGCCCGATCGACTCGACCTGGCCCACTTCGACGCCCGCGATCTCGATGCTGGCTCCCGGTCGCAGCCCTCCCACCGACGGAAAATCGGCGCTGACCAGATAGCCCCCGCCGGGGAGGAACGCGACCCTGCCGAGTTTAATCGAAAGGTAGGCCAATGCCAACATGCCGAGCACGACGAAGAGGCCGACGGCGATATTCACCCTCGATCGGTCCATGTCCGCTGACCCTCCTGTTCAGACGCGGTCGTCGGGTTCACCGCGGATGAACTGGCGCACCACGGGGTTGGAGGATTGTTGGAGCACCTGGGGCGTGCCCACCTCGACGATGCAGCCGTCGTGCAGCATGGCCACCGTGTCGGCAATCTCGAAAATCTCCGGAATCTCGTGGCTCACCATCACCGCGGTGAACCGGAAGCGACGGTGGAGGTCGAGGATGAGGTGGTGGATGCTGTTGACCAGGATGGGGTCGAGCCCGGTGGTGGGCTCGTCGAAGAAGACGATCTCGGGCTCGGTGACCAGGGCCCGGGCGATGGCCACGCGCTTGCGCATCCCGCCCGAGACCTCTTCCGGATATTTGGGGCCGACGCCTTCCAGCCCCACCTGGCCCAGGGCCATCTCCACGCGCTTGGCGATCTCGGCCCCGCCCAGCCGGGTTTTCTCGCGCAGAGGGAAGGCGATGTTCTCGGCGCAGGTGAGCGAGTCGAAGAGCGCGCCGCCCTGGAAGACGACGCCATAGCGCTCGCGGATCCGGTCGATAGCCCGGCTCCCCAGGGCGGTGAGGTCCACGCCGTCGACGAGGACCCGGCCGGCGTCCGCGCGAAGCAGCCCGAGCAGATGTTTGAGGAAGACGGATTTGCCCCCGCCGCTTCGTCCGATGATGATCGTGATCGATCCCGACGGCACCTCGAGGTCCACCCCGCGCAGCACAGGCTGCCGCCCAAAGGCCTTCTTCAACCCCTCGACTTTGATCACGGCAGGACCGTGCCCAGGAAGTAATCCCAGAGGAGGATCAGGACCGAGGAGAGCACGACGGCCTGGGTGGTGGCCTGGGCCACGCCCTCGGCGCCCCGCGCCCCGTAGAAGCCCTTGTAGGTGCACACCCAGGTGACCACCACGCCGAAGGAGAGCGATTTCCAGAATCCGGTGAGGATGTCGTCCAGGCGCACGAAGGTCCGCATCTCACCGAAGTAGGTGCCCTGGGACAAACCCAGGAGCTCCACGCCGACGAGGTAGCCGCCGAAGATGCCCACCACGTCGAAGATCGCCGTCATGAGCGGAAAGGTGACCAGCCCGGCCAGGATCGAGGGGGTGACGAGGTAACGGAAGGGACTGAGCGCCATCACCGTGAGCGCGTCGATCTGCTCGGTGATGCGCATGATGCCGATCTCGGCGGTCAGCGCGGAGCCCGCCCGTCCAGTGACCATGAGCGCGGCCAGCACCGGACCGAGCTCGCGGATGAGGGCCAGCGCGACGGCCGGGCCCAGGAAGGCTTCGGAGCCGAAGCGGGACAGGGTGAGGTAGAGCTGCAGCCCGAGGACCATTCCGGTGAAAGCGCCGGTGAGGATGATGATGATCAGCGACCGGTAGCCGATGTAGTGGATGCGAGCGACGAAGGCGCGGGGCTTGAAGGGCGGCGTCACCGTGGAGAACAGCGCCGACCCGAAGAAGGCCCCGAACCGGCCGAGGGACTCCAAGGACGTGAGCACCGAGTCGCCCAGCCGCTCGATGGGGCGCAGAACGACCGGGACAGGCCGGTCAGGCATCGAGACTGCGGCGATAGACCCCCAGGGCCCAGAGCGGAAAGTACTTCGCGTATAGGTGGTACTTGAGCATGAAGACGCGGGGAAACCCGGTGCCGTTCCAGAACGCGTCCGCCCACACGCCGTCCTCGCCCTGCGTTGCGAGCAGGTAACGGACCCCGCCCTCGACCGAGGGACCGCGGTAGCCGGCGGCCAGGAGCGCCAGCAGGGCCCAGGCCGTCTGCGAGGGGGTCGATTCGCCGCGGCCGGCCAGCTCAGGCCGGTCGTAGCTCTCGCACGTCTCGCCCCAGCCGCCGTCGGCGTTCTGGTGGCTGGTGAGCCACTGGATCGCCCGCTGGACGTAGTCCTGTCGCAGATCCTCACCGATGGCCCGCAGGCCGCGGAGCACCGACCACGTCCCGTAGATGTAGTTGACCCCCCACCGCCCGAACCAGGGCCCGTCGTGGCGCTGCGTGTGCCGCACGAACTGGATCGCGCGTTCGGCGGGCTCGAAATCCGTGGGGTAGCCAAGGGTGCCGAGCAGCTCGAGCCCGCGGCCGGTGAGGTCCTCGGTCGACGGATCGAGCAGCGCGCCGTGGTCGGCGAAGGGGATGTTGTTGAGGTACAGGCGGTTGTTGTCCGCGTCGAACGAGGCCCACCCGCCGTCCTCACCCTGCATGCCCAGGAACCAGCCGAGCCCGCGCTCCTTGGCCGGCCGCGCCCGGTCGTTGTCGAGTCCCCGGATCTTCTCCAGGGCCATGAGCGCGACCCCGGTGTCGTCGAGGTCCGGATAGAAGTCGTTGTCGTATTGAAAGGCCCAGCCGCCCGGCGTGACGTACGGCCGCTTGACCTGCCAGTCGCCGGGGACGAGGATCTGCCGATCCAGCAGCCACTCGCCGGCGCGGCGGAGCGCCGGGTGGTCGGGCGCCAGGCCGCTCTCCACCAGCGCGTTGACGGCGAGCGCCGTGTCCCAGACGGGGCTCACGCACGGCTGGTAGTGGATCTCGTCGGTGTCCTCAACGGCCAGCGCCTCGATCTCCTTGAACTGACCCCGGATCAGTGGGTGATCGTCGGGGTAGCCCAGCAGGCGCAAGGCCAGGATGGAGTTGGCCATGGCCGGATAGATTCCGCCCAACCCGCCGGGCACGGCCAGCCGCTCCTCCAGCCAGACCCGCGCCGCTTCCACGGCGCGCCGCCGCAGCGGCCGGGGCGAAAAGCGCTCCCAGATCTTCAGCGCGTCGTCGGTCGCGATGAAGAAGTTCTTCCAGAACAGATCGCGCCACGAGAACGGCTGGGGCATCCGCGGGAAGCGCAGGCTCGTCCGCTCCCTCGGCTCCGGCCACAACTCGTCCAGGCCGCGTTCGGGCGGCAGCCACGTGACCGGCTTGCGGTCCATGATGATGAGCAGCGGCACGATGACCGTTCGCGACCAGTACGAGACCTCGTAGATGTTGAACAGGAAGAACGGCGGGGGGAGCAGCATGATCTCCACCGGCATGGCCGGCACGCCGTTCCAGTCGTACTCGCCGAAGAGCGCCAGCTCGATCTTGGTGAAGACGTTGGCCTTGGCCGGGCCGCCCAACTCGAGGATCCGCGCGCGAGCCCGCACCATGGCCGGATCGTCCACCGGGACCCCGGCCATCTTCATGGCGAAATAGCCCTTGATGGTCGCCGACAGGTTCGTGGGCCCGCCATCGTAGAGTGCGAAGGCGCCGTCAGCGCGTTGCCGCCGGCGCAGGAACTTCACCGCCTTGGCCTCGTGCCCGCGATCCACCCGGTCGAGCAGGTGACAGAGGAGCAGATACTCGGCGGTGATGGTGTTCTCGCCCTCGCACTCGCCGAGCCAATGTCCGTCGGCGGCTTGCCGGGCGAGCAGACCGGCCTGCGCGCGGGCGATGGCAGAATCCAGGCCTGTCACGGTGGCTGATGGTAACATGCACATTCGCCGCGGGAAACCTCATGGACCTGATCGTCGCCACTGTGCTGCTGCGCCCGTACGTCTTCGCGTTCCTGGCCGCGTTCCTCGTGGCCGGCGCCGCCGATCTGGGTTGGCGGCGCACCCTGGTCTTCGGCGCCACGGTGTGGCCGCTGGCCTGGCTCAGCGAGTTTGCCTCCACCCGGGTGGGCTTACCGTTCGGGCTGTACCACTACACGGAGGCCACCCGCGGCCGTGAGTTGTTCATCGCCGACGTGCCCTTCATGGACTCGCTGTCCTTCACGTTTCTGGCCTACGCCGCGTTCTGCCTGGCCCGGGCCGCCGCCGGCCGCCCGGTTTCGCGGACGGCCCTGGCCACGACGGCGGGATTCCTCATGATGCTGCTCGACGTGGTGATTGATCCGCTGGCCGTGCGGGGCGATCGGTGGTTTCTCGGGCACATCTTCTATTATGCGGACGGAGGTTCCTACTTCGGCGTGCCGCTGTCGAACTTCGCCGGGTGGTGGCTGGTGGGGACGGCGAGCGTGGGCTGGTATGTTTATTGGAGCGGGGACGGCGAGCTCGGTTCGGGGCGCTGGTGGCCTGTTCGAGGCACGCGTGGCCGACGTGGCGCTGTCGGGCCGGGCGTCGCGTTATACTACGCCGTGCTTGGCTTCAATCTCGCCATCACCGCATGGATCGGCGAGTGGCTGCTCCTCGTCGCCGGTCTCACGATCCACGCGGCGGTCGGCGCCGCGCTGCTGACGTGGCCGCGTTCGAGCGCGGGCTTCACCCGCGCAAGATCTGGGGGGAGGCATCGGAAGGGGGGCGAAGCCGCCCTTCGAGGGTACAGATGAGCGTCCCGTTGTCGCAGATGTGGACGGTGGCCACCTACGTACTCAGGCAGAAGCTCCGGCGACGCCCGCGCTACCCGCTGGTGCTCATGCTCGAGCCGCTCTTCCGGTGCAACCTGGCGTGCGCCGGCTGCGGCAAGATCCAGTACCCGGCCCACATTCTCAAGCGCCACCTCAGCGTGGAGGAATGTTTGCGCGCCGTGGACGAGTGCGGCGCCCCCATGGTGTCCATCCCCGGGGGCGAGCCCCTCATGTATCCGGACATCGGGCGGCTGGTCAAGGCGCTGGTCGGGCGGAGGAAGTACGTATACCTCTGTACCAACGCCATCCTCCTCAAGCAGCGGCTGGAGGAAGGCGTGTTCGAGCCGTCCAAGTATCTGTCGTTCAGCGTCCATATGGACGGCTTGCGCGAAGACCACGACGAAGCGGTGTGCCGCGAGGGCGTGTACGACGAGGCGGTGGCCGGTATTCGCGAAGCGCTGGGCCGGGGATTCCGGGTGACCACCAACAGCACCCTCTTCGAGGGCGCCGACCCGGCGCGCGTGCGCCAGTTCTTCGACACGATGATGGATCTCGGCGTCGAGGGCATGATGATCTCGCCGGGGTACAGCTATGCGAAAGCGCCGGACCAGGAGCACTTTCTGCGCCGCCAGCGGGCGCACGAGCTGTTCGCGGCCGTTCTCGACCGGCCCAAACGGCGGTGGCGCTTCAATCAGTCGCCGCTCTTCTTCCAGTTCCTCATGGGCCGGCTCGACTTCGAGTGCACGCCCTGGGGCAACCCCACCTACAACCTCTTCGGATGGCAGCGGCCCTGCTACCTCCTGCAGGAGGGCTACGCGGCGAGCTTCCGCGAGCTGATGGAGACCACGAAGTGGGAGCGTTACGGCCGCCGGAGCGGCAATCCCAAGTGCCGCGACTGTATGGTTCACTGCGGCTACGAGCCGACGGCCGTGGACTACACCTTCGGCTCCTGGCGCGGCTTCCGCGCGGCCTTGGCGGCCACGGTCACGGGGCGGCTGTGAGACCTGAGGAATCCCGGGAAGGGTGGGTGCCCGCCGTGGGCGTCGAGGTCCCGCTCGAGGAGGTCATCGACTGCGCGTTCGACTACCGGGGCGACGTGACCGTCGTCATGGCCGACGGGCGCGAGCTCACTGGCTACGTCTACAACCGCGAGCGGGAGGTGCCCGAGCCGTATCTACAGATGTTCGAGCCCACCGGAGCCTCGCGCACCCTGTGCTACGCCGCGATCCGTACGGTCAGGTTCACCGGTCGCGACACCGCCGCCGGGAAGTCGTATGAGGCCTGGCTCCGTCGCAAGACCCAAGCCGAGAGACCCTCTCCCCACCCGGCGTGACGCACGTTCTCGTGCTCACGGCCATCGAAGTCGAAGCGCGCCGTCTGGCCCGCCATCTGGGTCTGACGGCCGTCGCCGACGCCGGCTGGCCTCACTACCGCGGGGGTGCGCTCGAGATCGCGTGCGTGGGGCTGCGCGCCGCCGGCCTGGCCGAGCGCGTGAGCGCGGTGCCGAGACCCTCCCTCGTGGTCTCGGCCGGCGCCTGCGGGGGCCTGGCGCCGCACCTGGGGCGGGGCGATCTGGTCGCGCCCGAGACGGTCGTGGCGCCGACTGGTGTTCGGCACGCCACCGACGCGTGGCCCGCGCTGCCCCGCGCGGGGATGCTGCTGACCATCGCCGACGTCGTGGAGACTGCGGCGGCCAAGGCGCGTCTCTGGGTGGAGACGGGCGCGCTCGGCGTCGACATGGAGTCGGCGATGATCGTGGAGTGGGCCCGCGCGCGTGGGCTGCCCGTGGTCGTCGTGCGGGCCGTCGCCGACACGGCGACCGAGGCGGTGCCCGCCGACCTGGTCGCGCTCGTGGAGCCGGGTGGGCGGCTGCGCCCCGGCCGCGC
>JBOHPP010000026.1:0-6663 GCA_050731755.1 Candidatus Rokuibacteriota bacterium
GCACTACGTGGCGTTCGTGCGCAGCCCCCACGCCCACGCCCGCATTCGGTCCATCGACACGTCGGCGGCGAGGCGCTTGCCCGGAGTCCGGCTCGTGCTCACCGGCCGGGACCTCCGCGGCCACTGCGCTCCCATTCCCCTGGACAGCAGCAGCAGCGAAGGCGGGGGCAGCGCCAACCCGGACAACGTGGGGCGCAAGCACTACCCGCTCTCGATCGATCGCGTGCGCCACGTCGGGGAGGCGGTGGCTGCGGTGGTCGCCGTCTCGGAGGAGGTGGCGGTGGACGGCGCGGCGGCGGTAGTGGTCGAGTGGGAGCCGCTCCCGGCCGTCGCCGACCCCTTCGAGGCGATGGCCCCCGGGGCGCCGCAGCTCTTCGACGACGCCGCCGGCAACGTCGAGCACGTCAAGGACGTGAAGGCCGGAGATCCCGACGCCGCCTTCGCGCGCGCCCACCGGGTGATCAAGCAGCGCATGGTGAACCAGCGGCTGGCCGGGATCCCCCTGGAGCCCCGCGCCGTCCTGGCCGCGCCCGATCCCCTCACCGGCGGCATCGTGGTGTGGGACACCCACCAGGCGCCTCACATGCTCCGCAACGACATCGCGGCCGCCCTCGGGCTGGCTCAGAACATGGTGCGCGTGATCGCGCCCGAGGTGGGGGGCGGCTTCGGCGTGAAGTTCGGGCTCTATCCGGAGGACGCCACCCTGGCCACCATCGCCCACCGCCACCGGATTCCCGTGCGGTGGACGGAGACGCGTCACGAGCACATGACCTCCACCACCCATGGGCGGGCGCAGGTGGCGGATCTCGAGGCGGCGGTGGAGCAAGACGGTACCATCACGGCGCTCCGCATGCGGGTGACGGCCGACGTGGGCGCCTATCCCGTCTACACCTTCATCCCGGACCTGACCCTCTTCATGGGCATCGGCGTCTACCATGTGAAGCACATCGACCTCCGGGTTACCTGCGTCTTCACCAACAGCACCTCGGTGGCCGCCTATCGCGGCGCCGGCCGCCCCGAAGCCGCCTATTACCTCGAGCGCTTCGTGGACATCATCGCCGGCGAGCTCGGCTTGACGCCGGAGGCCGTGCGCCGGAAGAACTTCATCCCGCCCTCCGCCTTCCCCTATGCCGCCCCCACCGGCCAGAACTACGACAGCGGGGAGTACGATCGCGCCCTCACCAAGGCCCTGGAGATCGCCCGGGTCAAGGTCCTCCGCGACGAGCAGAAGCAGCGCCTCGAGCGCGGCGACCGCAGGCTTCTCGGCATCGGCATGTCCTGCTACGTGGAGATGTGCGGCTTCGGGCTGTTCGAGAGCGCGGTGGTACGGGTGGAGCCGGGGGGCGACGTCACCGCCTACACGGGCACGTCGGCCCACGGGCAGGGGCACGAGACCACGTTCGCCCAGATCATCGCCGACCGGCTCGGCGTGGATTTCGATCGGATCGTGGTGCGCCATGGGGACACGCTGAATACGCCCATGGGCAATGGCACCGGGGGGAGCCGCAGCCTGGCCGTGGGCGGCTCGGCGATCCTGCGCGCCGCCAACCTGGTCCAGGACAAGGCGCGCCGCATCGCCGCGGTCATGCTGGAGGCCGCCCCGGAGGACGTCGTCATGGAGGGCGGGCGCTACCAAGTGCGCGGGACGCCGAGCAAGGCGCTCACGCTCAGCGCCATCGCCGCCAAGGCCTACGGCGGCGACCTGCCGCACGATATCGAGTCGGGGTTGGAGGCGACCGATTTCTTCCGCCCGCCTCAGCTCGTCTATCCCTTCGGCGCTCACGTAGCCGTCGTGGAAATAGACCGAGACACGGGCGCGGTGACGGTGCGTGATTTCATCGCCGTGGACGACTGCGGAGTCCGCATCAGCCCCCTGCTCGTGCGCGGCCAGGTTCATGGCGGCCTGGCCCAGGGCATCGCCCAGGCGCTTCTCGAGGAGGTCGTCTACGGCAAGGACGGCCAACTCCTCACGGGGACGCTGATGGACTACGCCGTCCCCCGGGCCGACGACCTGCCGTCATTCATCACCGATCAGACGGTGACGCCGACGCCCCACAACCCCATGGGGGCCAAGGGCATCGGCGAGGCGGCGACCATCGGCTCCACGCCCGCCATCGTCAACGCGGTGGTCGACGCGCTCCGGCCCCTGGGCGTCAAGCACCTCGACATGCCGCTGCGCGCGGAGCGGGTGTGGCGAGCCATGCAAGGGACCGGAGCCCGGTGACGCTCCGAACTTGACGTGATGTGCTACATGTAGCACACTCTCGGCATGCGCACTGCCGGAGTCCGCGAGGCCCGCCAGAACTTGTCGGCGCTCCTCGACGAGGTCAAGAAGGGCCGGGAGGTCGTGATTACGGAGCGCGGGCGGCCCGTGGCGAAGCTGGTGCCGCTGGATCGCCCGCGCGGCAGAGGCGTTCCCAACCTCGCGGCGTTCCGCCGGACGATGCCGGTCCTCGATCCCCCGCTCTCCACGACGGTCGCCGAGGAACGCGAGGATCGCGTCTAGGAGGCGCGCGCCCGCGCGGCTTCGCGAGGAGGGTGCCGCATCTCGGACCAGGCTGCCCGGCCCCCTCTACTGCGACACCAGCGCTCTGCTCAAGCTCTACTTGCCCGAGCCCGGCAGCGACGAGTTCAACCGGGCCGTGGAAGGACGGGTCGACCTCCTTGTGTCCGATCTGGCGGTGACCGAGGTCGTCTCCGCGCTGTCGCGTCGTCTCCGTCACGATGCGCTGAACCGAGAGGTTGCGCGCCGTGTGCAGCACGCCATCGTCGGACGCCTCGACGGTGGCGTGTACCAGCGCGTCGAGCTGACCCGCGACGTGCATCGCCGGGCGGAGCACTTTCTCCTCAGCCTGACGGGAACTCCACTCCGCGCGGCCGACGCCCTTCATCTGGCGCTGGCGACGTCGGCCCGGGCGGCGTCGATGGCGTCGTTCGACGGGCGGCTGGGAGCCGCGGCCCGAGCCGTCGGCCTGGCCGCCTACCCTGCATGAGATCCCCACGCTCGGGCCGGGCCAGCCCCACCGCCGACTTCGGACTCGGCCCGAAGTTGTTTGGCCCACGGGCGCATCGACCGATATGATGAGCGAAGCGCGAACCTCTGGAGCGCGGGAAGGGGGTGAGGAGGTGGCCAAGGGCACGAGCATGCGGAAGGAAAAAAAGAAGCCAAAGCAGAAGAAGTGACTTCATCGAAACGTGCTATGCTGCCACCCGATGGTGAAGCTCCGGAACGCTATCTGTCCATCCTGTGGTGCTGACGTGAGTGTCACCTACTGGCCCTACAGTGTGCCGCTCTACACGGTCCACGTCGTTCGAGGCTCGAACCGCGATTGTGCCAAATCCCTCCGCCCGGTTGACGTGCGCCCCGAGAACGAGCGTCCGCGGCCGACGTAAAACGCTCTCCGCGGGGGCGCTCTTCGTCTCCCCCGCGATCGCCGCGCGCGCCTGAACGACCAATCCCGAGGCGATCAGACGGAATCGGCCCCCGCCCGCGCGCCGAGGACCCGCCCCGCCTGCCGGATCTGGCCGGCGTCGAACGGCGGCGGGACGAGCAGGATCAGCCGGTGGACGCTGGCGCGCTCGAGCGACTGTCGCGCCCGCGAGTCCGCCCGGAGCCAGCGCTCGTCCAATCCCGCGAACACCGTCACGACGAACCGGGACGCGTCGCGCCCCGACGCGGTGTGCTCGTCGCGCGCGCGCCGGACGAGCTCGCCGAGCTGCGGATGGGCTGCCTGCGTGTTGAATCCGTCCGCGTGCCGGCCGGCGATCGCGGCCATGCGGGGGCCGAAGCCGCCCACGATGATCGGCGGCGGAGGCTCAGGCCGGAGGAATCCCGCCTCGCCCGCCCAGAGCCGGCGGATGAGGGCGATCGCCTCGACGACGCGGTGCGCGCGGACCTTGTCGCGCTCGACCGCCTGGCCGATGGCCGCCTGCTCGACCGCGTACGGGGTCCGGCGATTTCCGCCGGCGCCGAGCCCAAGGAGCACTCGCCCGCCCGAGACCACCTGAAGCGTCGCCGCCATGTTGGCCAGGAGTCCCGGCTGGCGGTTGGCCACGTTGAGGACGAGCGGCCCGAGGGAGACTCGTCGCGTGACTTCGGCCAGCGCCGTCAGCACCGTCCACGCCTCCGGCACGCCAGGGCCGCCCTCGCCGTCGGGATCGCGCAGGTGATCCCAGGTCCACAGCCCGTCGAAGCCGGCGTCCTCCGCGGCCAGCGCGGCGGCGCGCATGTCGGCCCAGCGGGCACTCATCGGGATCAGGAGCAGATCCGTCTTCAGCCCAGCACGCCCCGTGCTCGAAGCTTCGCCACCTCGTCGGTCGAGAGTCCCAGTACCTCGGCCAGTATCGGTACCGTGTGCTCGCCGGCCAGCGGTGCGGGTGTCGTCGGCGCCTCGGACGCCGACAGGCGAACCGGGCAGGCGGGCAGACGGAAGCGGCCGCGCGTGGCGTGCTCGATCGTGTGGACCTGGCCGCGGGCGTTGAGGTGCGGGTCGTCCAGCACCTCGCCGGTGTCGAGCACGGCGCCGCAGGGCACGCCCGCCTTGCCCAGCACTGCCATCACCTCGTGCTTCGTGCGCGCGCTCGTCCACGCCCGGATGATCTCGTTCAGCGCGTCGCGGTGCTCCCAACGCGCCTTCGCGTCCTTACACCGGGTATCGGTGAGCAGATCCTCACGGCCGATCGCCGTCACGAAGTCGCGCCACATATCGTGATTCATGGGCTGCACATAGATGTAGGCGTAGTCGTTGGGCCCACCCGGCGCGCACGGATAGGCGCCGCCCGGCACGCCGCCCACCAGCCCGTTGCCGCGGCGCTCCGTGGGCTTCCCGTCGCGGTAGTGATCGACGTAGCGGCCCCGCAGGAAGTTGGCCACCACCTCCTGCATCGCCACCTCGACGAGCTGACCCTCGCCGGTGCGCTGGCGCTGGATGTAGGCAGCCAGGATGGCGGCAGCCGTGTGGACGCCGGTCCCGGTATCGGCAATGGCCGCACCGCAGCGCACGGGCTCGCGATCGGCGAAGCCCGTCACGCTCATCACGCCGCCGGTCGCCTGAGCGATCATGTCGAAGCTCTTGTACTCGTGGTACGGGCCGGAGAGGCCGAAGCCCTTGATGCGGGCGACGATGATGCGCGGATTCGTCGCGCGCAGCCGCTCGTAGTCGAGGTCCAACTTCTCCATCAGGCCGGGCGCGAAGTTCTCGACCACGACATCCGCCTGCTCGACCATGCGGAGAAACAGCGCGTGGCCGTCGGGATGCTTGAGATCGATCGTCACGCTGCGCTTGTTCCCGTTGAAGACGAGGAAGAACATCGCGTCGAGGCCAGGCACCTCCGGCCGGTTGCGGCGCGACTGTTCGCCGCCGGGCGGCTCGATCTTGATGACGTCGGCCCCGAGCCAGCCGAGGAACTGGGTGCAAGTGGTGCCGGCTTCGAACTGGGTGAGGTCGAGGATCCTGATGCCGCTCAGCGCGCGTTCGGCCATGGCCCACTCTCCCGGTGAGGTCACCCGGCAGTATACGTCGCGACCGCGGCCACCTGGCGCGACACCAGACGGGCGTACAAGCCGCCCGACGACAGGAGGTCCTCGTGGCGGCCCGTTTCCGCGATGCGCCCCTCGTGCAGGACCGCGATCAGGTCCGCATCGCGGACGGTCGAGAGGCGATGCGCGATCACCAGCGTCGTCCGGCCGCGCGCCAGCGCATCGAGCGCCTGGCGCACCACCGCCTCGTTCACCGCGTCGAGGTGCGACGTCGCCTCGTCGAGGATGAGGACCGGTGCGTCCTTGAGAAAGGCGCGCGCGATCGCCACGCGCTGGCGCTGGCCGCCCGAAAGCTGCATGCCGCGCTCGCCCACGACGGTGTCGACGCCCTGCGGCAGCGACTCGACCAGATCGCCGAGCGACGCGCGCTGGAGCGCCTCGTACAGGTCCGCCTCGGTCGCGTTCGGGCGCGCCAGCAGCACATTGGCCCGCAGCGTGTCGTTGAAGAGATAGGTGTCCTGCGCGACCAGCGCGATCTCGCGCCGGAGATCGTCAAGGCCCCATGTCCGTAAATCGTGGCCGGCCAGCCTGATCCCGCCCGCGTCCGGATCCCAGAACCGTAGACAGAGATGCGCGATCGTCGTCTTGCCCGCGCCCGACGAGCCGACGAGCGCCACCGTGGTGCCGACCGGGACGGCGAGGGACACGCCCGCCAGCGCCGGGCGGCGGCGGCCGGGGTAGGTGAACGTGACGTCGCGCAGCGCGAGCATGGCGTCGGTCGGGCGCGGACCCGGCACGCCCGGCCCGTCGCGCACCGGCACCGGCTCGGAGTGGATCGCGTGCACACGGCGCGTGGCGCCGAGCGTGTCCGCGAGCTGTCGGCCGACCTGGGCCACCTCCCACAGGGGGATGAAGGCCGACAGCGCGAGGAGGGTGAGCAGCGGCAGCATCGGCGCGTCGAGCCGGCCCGCGGCCACCAGCGAGGCGCCCGCCGCGATGACGGCGAGACCGCCGAAACCAGTCACGGCCTCGTGCAGGGCGTGCTCGCGCGAGAGATCGGCGAGGAACGGCATTCGCGCGGCGAGGTAGGCCCGGGCGCGCGCCGTCAGCTCCTCGCCCCGCGCGCGTTCGCGCTGAAAGGCGACGATCTCCGCGATACCCTGGATCGAGTCCACGGTGTGCGC
>JBOHPP010000027.1:0-15183 GCA_050731755.1 Candidatus Rokuibacteriota bacterium
CTCCGAAACCTCCCCCAGAACCTCGGTTGCGCCGGCGAAGCCGGCGCTCGGAACGGCGGTTCCTCGATTACGTTTGCCACTCAACCGCGCGAACCTGGCGGTGCCCCGCGTAGTTCCAGGCGCATGATGGGGCGCGTTGGCGATCGGCGCAGCGCCTCGCGGAAGCCGGCCTGACGGAACGTGCCGGCCAATCCGGTCCAGACGAAGACGTCTGCGGTCCGGTGCCCCCGCGAATCGACCGGGTAGCCCTCGACGATCCGCGCCCCGAGCCGGCGAGCCAATCTAACCGCTTCCCGCAGCAGGCGCGTCGTGAGCCCGCGGCCGCGGTAGCCGCGAGCCACGTAGAAGCAGACCACCGACCAGACGGCGGCGTCGTCCACCGGCGCCATCACCCGCGAGGTGGCCAGCCGCACGAACGCGGAGCGCGGCGCCACCGCGCACCAGCCCACCGGCTCGTCGTCGGCATAGGCCAACACACCCGGGGGCGGCCCGGCCGCCACGACGGCCCGAAAGGCCCGGCGATTGCCGCTGCCCCGGCGCCGCTTGAACTCTCGCGCCGTCTGCCGCGACCACATGCACCAGCATCCGGCAGAGGCGCCGCGGGGGCCGAACAGCCGCACCAGATCCGGCCAGCGGGCGGAGGTGAGCGGATGAAAGGCGAGTCGCGACGGCCGGGACGAACGGTGGGGTCGCTCGGACAACGCTAGACGGGATAGACGCCGTTGCGGCGGGGCGGGAACTCGGCGGCCTTCGTCTCGGCGTAGGCCAGACGCTTGATCAACTCGGCCCGGAGTTGGGAGCCGGGAACAACGTCGTCCACCAGCATCTCGGAGGCGAGCTTGTAGATATCGACATCCTGCGCGTACTCCTCGCGCTTCTGCTTGACGAAGGCCGCCCGCTCGCTCTCCGGCAGCTCCATGATCCGGTTGTAGTAGACGGCGTTCACCGCCGGCTCCGGCCCCATGATGGCGATCTGGGCCTGAGGCAGGGCCAGCGCAGCATCCGGCTCGTAAGCCGGCCCGCACATCGCGTAGAGCCCGGCGCCATAGCACTTGCGTACGACCACCGAGATCTTGGGCACGGTGGCCTGGGCGGTGGCGAAGATCATCTTGGCGCCGTGGCGGATGATGCCCTCGCGCTCCACCTTGGTGCCCACCATGAACCCGGCGATGTCGGCCAGGTACACGAGCGGGATGCCGTAGGCGTTGCAGAGCCAGATGAAGCGCGCCGCCTTGTCGGAGGAATCCACGAAGAGCACGCCGCCCCGGACCTTCGGCTGGTTGGCGACCACGCCGACCACCCGCCCGCCGATGCGCGCGAACCCGGTGATGACCTCGGGAGCGAACAGGCGCTTGAGCTCGAACCAGGAGCCGGCGTCGACCAGGCGGTCGATCACCTCGTACATATCGAAGTACTTGCGCTGGTCGTAGGGAACGATATCGTCGATGGCGCGGCCGGGCCGGGGCTCGACAGCCTCGCGGGCGGCCGGCCGTTCCCGGTACGAGGACGGCATGTAGGCCAGGTATTGCTTGGCCAGTTCGATGGCGTGCTCGTCGGACTCGGCCAGGATGTCGCCGCAGCCGGAGACGCTGCAGTGCATGCGGGCGCCGCCCAGCTCCTCCGGCGTGGTCTTTTCGCCGATGGCCATCTCCACCATGCGCGGGCTGCCCACGTAGAGAGAAGCCTTGCCGTCCACCATGATCACGACGTCGGTGAGCGCCGGCAGGTAGGCGGAGCCGGCCGGCGATGGGCCGAAGAGGATGCACACCTGGGGCACCACGCCGGAGAGCTGGACCTCGTTGTAGAAGATCCGCCCGGCGTGGTAGCGGCCGGGGAAGATGCGGATCTGCTCGGAGATCCGGCCGCCGGCGGCGTCGACCAGGTAGAGTAGCGGCAGCTGGAGCCGGGCTGCCTTCTCCTGGATGCGGACGATCTTCTGGATGGTCTTCTCGCCCCAGGAGCCGGCCTTCACCGTGTAGTCGTTGGCCATGACGCACACGGGGCGGCCGGCCACCCGGCCCACCCCGGTGACGACGCCATCGGCCGGCGTCTCCGCTTCCTGGGACCGGGCGAAGAGCCAGTCCTCCTCGAACTCGCTGCCGGGGTCGAGGAGGAGCTTCAGGCGGTCACGCACGAAGAGCTTGCCCTCGGCCCGGAGCTTGTCGCGGTACTTCATATGGCCCTGCTCGATCCGGGCCCGCTCCTGGAAGTAGCGCTCCTCGCCGGCGCTCACGTCTGGCTCACGACGTCAGCGGGGATCGGGGTTGGCCCACACGATGATGATGAGGACGCCGTCCGCGTAACGGGGACCGCCGATGACGGCGGGATTACCGGGGGCGGCCTGGATGCTGGTACTCACCTCGTCCCGGCCGCCCCGGGCCAGACGCACGCGGAGCCGCACGGCCCCATCGGCCACCGACTCCGGCGTCACCTGGAGCTGGCGATTGCCGGGCACCGACCAGGACTGGGTGGTGCCCATGGGCACCTCGGCCCGGAACCGTTCCAGCGACGTGTACTCGCGATACCGGAAGAGCTGCCGCAGGCGGGGCAGGAACTGCTCGAGCCGCTCGTCCCGCTCCTTGGGCGCCAACCCCGTCCCCGACGCCGGCGGCGTGTCGCTGGCCAGGAGCACGCGGGCGCCGAACCGCACCACCTGCTGGGCGGCCGCCGGCGCCGGCAGCACGGCCAGCATCACCAGCACCAGCGCGAGCAACGGCCCCAGCGCCCCGCGCAGGCGCTTGCGGGCGTTGTGCAGACGCGACATCACGGTCCCCATAGGGATGTCGAGCACCTCGGCGATCTCCCGGTACGACAGCCCTTCCAGATCGCTCAACATGATAATCGTGCGGTGATGCTCCGGCAAAGTGTCGAGGGCCTGCTGGATACGCGCCCGCTGCTCGGCCCGCGCCGCGATCTCGTCGGGCCCCACGCTCTGATCCACCATCACCTGCTCCCGGTCCTCCTCCGAGACCCGCTCGGTCCCGAACGCCCGCCCTTGCGCCGCCCGCTGCCGCGCGCGGTCGGTGGCCACGTTCATCGCGATCCGAAACAGCCAGGTGTAGAACGCTGATTGGCCCCGGAACGAGCCCAGCGCCTGCCAGGCGCGCACGAACGCCTCCTGGGCCACGTCCCAGGCATCCTCGCGGTCGCGCAGGTAGCTGTAGGCCAGACGCCAAACCCGCTCACGGTACTTCTCCACGAGCGGCTCGAAGGCCGCCAGGTCTCCCTGGCGGCACCGCTCGATCAGCTCGCGGTCGTCGATGGGCACGGGGTGTCCGTCGCTCACCCCGCACCGTCGCTGGTTAGACGCCCGCGGCGCAGGGCCGATTCATTGTAGCGGGGCCCGTGTGCCCGGCTTGCGTCGTGGGTGGCCTGTTCGAGGCGCGCATAGCTGCGTTCCTCTAGACCGATTCTTCATCTCGAGCCGTGGGTGGGCTGGTCCAGGTGCGCCGTGCTGCGTTCCCCTAGACCGATTCTTCATCATCTCGAGATTTTTCTGACCGGCTTGCGTCGTGGGTGGCGTGTCCGAGGCGCGCGGGGCACCGCACTCCCGTCTGAGCCGGCGCGGTCCTCCAACATGAGGAGAGCGTCCAGGCCGAGGAGATAGCTCTGAGCCCCGAGACCGGAGATCTGGCCGCGAGCCGCGGCCGCGATCACGGAGTGGCGTCGGAACTCCTCCCGGCCATGGATGTTGGAGAGGTGGACCTCGATCACCGGCAGCCGGATGGCCGCCACCGCGTCGCGCAGCGCGATCGAGTAATGGGTGAAGGCGCCGGGGTTGAGTACGATCCCGGCGAAGCCCTCCCGCTCGGCGCCCTGCAGCCAGTCGATGAGTTGACCCTCCAGGTTGGATTGCCGGCACTCCACGCGCACGCCCCGCCGCCGGGCGTGCGCCTGGATGAGCCGGTCCAGCGCGGGCAACGACAGGGATCCATAGATGGTCGGCTCGCGACGACCGAGCAGGTTGAGATTGGGGCCATGGAGCACGAGCGCCGCCCTTCTCATTGCAGCGAGCGCCGCGAGGCCGGCTTGAGCCGTGGCAGTGCGAAGCCGCAGCGCGTCCGACGCGCGAGGCGAGCCTGAGTGAGTCGGCCTGTTCGAGGCGCCCGGGGATTCATTGTAGCGAGCGCGGCGAGGCCGGCGTGAACCGTGGGTGGCCTGTTCGAGGCGCCCGGGGATTCATCGCGGCCAGGATACCACCGGGGCGCCGGCGCCCCTCAACGCCCGCCGACCGCCCAGTCGGCCAGGGCAAAGAGCAGGAGCCCGCCGAACACGGTCCAGGCCAGCGCCGGCCCGCCCTCGCGGTTGACCTCGGGGATCAGGTCGGAGGCGGCCACGTAGATGGTGACGCCGGCCGAGAGGGCCAGTGCGTAGCCCACGTGCCCGTGGGCCAGCGCGCTGGTGAGGAGCGCACCGAGCAGCGTGGTTACGCCCAGGGCGAGGCCGGCGCCGAGCGCGGCGGCGCGCGAGCGGCCGCTGGCCAGCATGATCGAAGCGACCGTGAACCCCTCGGGCAGCTTGTGCAACACGACGGCCAGGAACAGCAGCATGCCCAGCTCCGGACTGATCAGGAAGCCGGCGGCGATGGCGACACCGTCGAAGAGCGTGTGCACGCCGAGGCCGAGCAGGGCGAGATAGCCGGCCGACGGGGCGAGGAACGCCTCGGCGTGGACCTCTTCACCGAAGTGGAAGTGCGGAGCCACCGCGTGCTCGAAGAGATGGATACCGAAGTAGCCGATCAGCACGAACAGGAACGCGTGGGGCACGTGGGCGCTCTCCGGCAGCATCCGGACGAACGCCGCCGCCAGCATGAATCCGGCCCCGAGGGCGACGAAATAGCGCAGCGGCGCCAGACCGCGGCGGTGGGCGCTGGTGACGAAGGCCGCGCCCACCAGGTCGGCGGCCGCCGCGACGGCCACCAGAGCCCACTGTGCTAACATGACGCAGGAGCATAGCATGGCCACCGCGACGGCGACCCGGCTCCTCGGTGACATCCTCATCGCCGACGGCGTGACCACTCCCGAGATGATCGCGCGGGCGCTGGCCCGCGCCCAGACCACCGGAGAGCGGCTGGGCGAGGCCCTGGTGGTGCTGGGCGGGGCCACAGCCGAGGACGTGCTGCGCGCCGTCGCCCGCCAACGCAATTTACCGTTTCTCTCGCGGGACGAGCTGCCCGCGCCGGCACCGACCGTCAAGAACCTCTCGGCCAAATATCTCCGCCAGTACGTCGTGTGCCCGGTGAGCGTCGAGGGCAACGTGCTGACCGTGGCCACCGCCGAGCCCCTGAACCCCCTGATCGTCGACGACCTGCAGCAGGCCACCGGCCTCAGTGTGCGACTGGTGGTGAGCCCGCCCGAGGGCATCGTGGAGCTGATCGATCGCACCTATGATGGGTCGGCCACGCCGCTGCAGCGGATCGTGGAGGGCATCGACGACGAGCGAGGCCCGGAGGGCGAAGAGGACGTCAGTCTCCTGCGCGACATGGCCTTCGAGGCGCCCGTCGTCCGCCTCGTCAACCTCCTGATCGAGAACGCCATCGCTGCCGAGGCCTCCGACATCCACATCGAGCCCTTCGAAGACACCCTGCGTGTGCGGTACCGGGTCGACGGCATCCTGTTCGAGCAGGAGTCGCCGCCCCGGCGCTTGCGCGACGCCGTGACCTCGCGCATCAAGCTCATGGCCGAGATGAACATCGCCGAGCGCCGCCTGCCCCAGGACGGCCGCATCCGGGTCTCACTCCACGACCGCCGCATCGATATCCGGGTGTCGACGATTCCCACCGTCCACGGCGAGTCCATCGTGATGCGGCTTCTCGACCGCTCCAGCGTGTTCCTGCCCCTCGAGCAGCTCGGCTTCGGGCCCCAGACGCTCCAGCGCTTCGAGACCCTCATCCAGCGGCCGCACGGCATCCTGCTGGTCACCGGACCGACCGGCTCAGGCAAGACTACGACGCTCTACGGCGCCCTCGACAAGATCAACACGCCCGACCGGAAGATCATTACCATCGAGGATCCGGTGGAGTACCAGCTCAAAGGCGTCAACCAGATCCCGGTCAAGCCGAAGATCGGGCTGACATTCGCTACCGGCCTGCGCCATATCGTGCGCCAGGATCCGAACGTGATCCTGGTTGGCGAGATCCGTGATCTCGAAACGATGGAGATCGCCATCCAGGCGTCCCTGACCGGGCACCTCGTGTTCTCCACCCTGCACACCAACGACGCGCCGGGTGCCATCCCCCGCTTGCAAGACATGGGGGCGGAGCCGTATCTCGTGGCCTCCGTGCTGGAGGCGGTGCTGGCGCAGCGGCTGGTCCGTCGCATTTGTGCGGGATGCCGGGAGCCCGCCACGCCGTCGCCGGCCGACATCGAGGCCCTCGGCGTAGCCACACCTCGGTCCGTCCAGCTCTACCGCGGGCGCGGGTGCGACGCCTGCCGCGGCACCGGCTACCGGGGCCGCACCGGCATCTACGAGCTGTTCGCCATCACCGAGGAGGTGCGCAGCCTCATTCTCCGGCGCGCCTCGAGCCACGAAATCCGGCGCCACGCCATCGAGTCAGGCATGGCCACCCTTCGGCACGACGGCTGGGCCAAAGCCTGCCAAGGCGTCACCACCATCGAGGAAATCCTGCGGGTGACCCAGGAAGACGTCTGAGGCCGATGCCCGTCTTCGTGTACCGGGCGGCCGACCGGCGGGGACAGACCGTGGATGGCGTCATGGAAGCGCCCGATGCGCGCGCCGTCGTCGAGCGGCTGCAACGGGACGCCTACTATCCCATCCAGGTGGCGCCGCACGCCGACCGCCGCGGCTGGTTCAGCGGCCCCCTCTCCGGACGCGTCCGGCAACGCGAGCTCCTGGCCTTCACCCAGCAGCTCGCCACGCTGTTCGAGGCCGGGGTGCCGCTGGACCGCGCCCTGACAATCCTCGAGGAGCTGTCCTCGCATCCCCGGCTGCGCATCATCGTGTCCGACCTGCTGCGCACGGTGCGGGGAGGCGGCTCGCTGAGCGACGCACTGGCCAAGCACCACCCCCGCCCCTTCTCCCGCCTCTACATCAACATGGTGAGAGCCGGCGAGAAGGGCGGCGTCCTAGAGGTCGCGCTGCGACGGCTGGCCGAGTTCCTCGAGTCACGGGCGGCCTTCACCGAAGCCCTCGTCTCGGCGCTGATCTATCCAATGGTCGTCACCGTGGTGGGCGCGGGCGCCATCGTCTTCCTGCTCACGTTCGTGCTGCCCCGCTTCGCCACGATCTTCGCCGATCTCAAGCAGACCGTTCCCCTGCCGACCCAGATCGTGCTCGACATCAGCGCCGCCGTGCGCGAGTACTGGTGGCTGGGCGCCGTGGTGGCCTTCGGCCTCATCCTGGCCTGGCGCGTGTGGACCGGCACTCCCGAGGGGCGACTGGCCTGGGACCGCATGCTGCTCCGCCTGCCCCGCCTGGGCGACCTCCGGCTCAAGGTGGAGACGGCGCGCTTCACCCGCACCCTGGGCACGATGCTCAAGAGCGGCGTCCCCGTGATGGGCGCGCTGGCGGTGGTCGGTGAGATGATGTCGAGCGAGGTAGTGGCGCGGGCGGTGGCCCGCCTGGGCGAGAGCGTCAAACGAGGCCGTACCGTCGCGGCCAGCATGGAGGAGCACACGCCGTTCCCAGCGCTCGCCGTGCACATGGTGCGAGTCGGCGAGGAGACCGGCCGCCTGGAGGAGATGCTGCTCAAGACGGCGGAGACGTTCGAGAACGACGTGCGAGTCGAGCTCAAGCGCATGGTCGGCCTGGTCGAGGTGGGTGTGATCCTGCTGATGGGCGTGCTGGTCGCCTTCATCGTGGTCGCCATGCTGCTGGCCATCTTTTCGATCAACGAGATTCCGTTGTGAGCAGTACCGACCGGCGTCATTCGGGGGCAGGGGGCCCGGCTCGACCACTCGAGCGGGGTCCGCGAGCCCGGCTTGAACCGTGGGTGGCCTGTTCGAGGTGCGCAGGGCTTCATTGCTGCCCGACTGCGGGTCCCGCCTGTCAGCGGGCCATGCGATTTCCCCGACACGATGCCCAGAAGATACGGGTCTGGCCAGGCCCCCTGCCCCCGAACGCCGCCGGCCGGTACCGCCTGCTCGGCGACCAGCATGGGTTTACGCTCATCGAGTTG
Organism: Candidatus Rokuibacteriota bacterium; assembly: GCA_050731755.1. Classification (GTDB taxonomy): domain Bacteria; phylum Methylomirabilota; class Methylomirabilia; order Rokubacteriales; family CSP1-6; genus JBOHPP01. The sequence continues at coordinate 8,138 of JBOHPP010000027.1, forward strand.
TTGGTGGTGATCATCGTGCTGGGGCTGCTGGTGGGCTTGGTCGGACCCCAGCTCTGGGGTCGCGTGAGCCAGTCGAAGACGGCGACGGCCCGCGCCCAGATCGAGCTGTTCGGGGCCGCGCTCGATCAGTACCGTCTCGACGTGGGGCGTTATCCGGAGACCGCGCAGGGGCTCGCCGCCCTCTGGCAGAATCCGAACGTGCCCAACTGGAGCGGGCCCTATCTCAAGAAGCCGGCCCCCAACGATTCCTGGGGCGTGCCCTACAAGTACCGGTGCTGCCCGGGCCAGCACGGCGAGTATGACCTCTGGTCCGAGGGCGCGGACGGGGCACCCGGCGGCGAGGGCGAGAACGTCGACGTGACCTCATGGGGCGGCGGCCAGAAGTAGGCGCGCGCGGCTTCACGCTCCTCGAGCTCGTGGTCACCCTGATGGTCCTGGCCGTGGCTCTCACCATCGTGGCGCCGGGCATCGGACGCATGAGCGAGACGATCCGCGCCCGCGCCGAGGTGGCGCGCTTCTCCGCCCTTCTCCGCCACGCCCGCGAGCAGGCCATCACCACGCGGCGGAGCCACGCGATGGTCGTCGATCCCCCGGCGCACCGCGTGAGCATCCTGATGGGTGACGAGGTTCGGGAGACCCGGACGCTGCCCGAGCATTTGAGCGTCGAGGCCGAGCCGCCGCCGGCCTTGACGGTACGCTTCGAGCCGCACGGAACCTCGAATGGCGGCGCGTTCCGCGTGACCTCGGGCGCCGCGCGCTATCGGGTGACGGTCGACCCTCTCACCGGCCGCGTCAAGGTCGCCCGGTTATGACGCCCTGCGCCCCTCGAACAGGCCACCCACGGGGCAAGCCGGCCTCGCGGCACCCGCTCCAATCGACGCCCTGCGCCCAGACGCGCCAGGCGGGCTTCACGCTCTTGGAGGTTTTGGTCGCGCTCGCCATCCTGAGCGTCGCCGTGGTCACGATCATCCAAGGATTCGCTCAAGGACTCCGGTTGCTCAAGCTGAGCGGGGACCACCAGCAGGCCATGCTGCTCGCCGACTCGAAGCTGCGCGAAGTGGTGGAGCCCGAGGAGCGCCGCGAGCAGGGCGATGAAGGGGTCTTTCAGTGGGAGCGCACCACGACCCTGTTGGAAACGCCCGACCTCCGCCCGGCGGGCGCACCGCCGCGCTGGCGCGTCTACCAGATCGCGGTGCGGGTGACCTGGGACGAGCGGCGCCAGGTGGAGGTGGCCTCTCTGCGGACGGTCCCGGCCACCCCCACCACCACCCGCCCGGGCGCCCCACCGCCGCGGGGTGTTCTGGGCCGGACGCCCTGATGCAGCGCGAGCAGCACGGATTCACCCTCCTGGAACTCCTCCTCGCGCTGGCCATCGTGGGCGCGCTGCTGGCGATCGCCTTCGGCGGGCTCCGGGTCGCTCTGGCCGCCTGGACCCAGGGCGAGGACCGCGCCGAGGCGCACCAGTACCTGCGCGGCGTCGCTCACACGCTCGGACGTACCGTCGGCGCCGCCTATCCTTATCGCGCCTCCCCGGCGGCCGCTCCCGACCCCGTGATCCTCTTCAAAGGGACCGCCGACCGGCTGGAGCTGGTGACCCAGGCGGCGCCGTTTCCCGCGGCGACTCCGGTGGCGTTCACCGCGGTCGTCATCGGGATCGAGCGGGAGGAGGGACCGGCCCTGGTCATTCGCCAGCGCGTGCTGCCGAACCGCGATCCCTTCAGCGAGGCGGCGGTGGTTTTCCGCGACCCGGGCATCCAGAGGGTCGAGCTGCGCTACCTCGACACCGCCGGGGCCTGGCAGGAGACCTGGGACGGCGAGGCCGAGAACAGCCTTCCGCGCGCCGTCCGGATCACCGTGGCGGCTACGCGCGGCGGCCGGCTGGAGGCGATCCTGCCGCTCACGGTCGCGCTGCGCGTGGTGACGCCGTGACCGAGCGCGGCTTCGCCCTCATCGCGGTTCTGCTGGTGCTCGCTCTGATGGGCGTCGTCGGCGCCGAGTTCGCCTTCTCCATGCGGCTGGAGGCCAGCGCGGTTCGAGCCTACAAGGAAGCGATCGCCGCCACCCACCTGGCCGAGGCGGCCATCGAGCAGGCCGTCCGCGAGATCGCCGCCGACGTCACCTACGTGGTGGTGGCGGAGGACGGCGATCTGACCTTTTATACCCGCGAGCGGCTGGCGGTGCCGCGGTTGCCGCGCACGCAGGTGCCGCTCGGGCCCGGGCTCTTCTCCTACCGGATCAGCGACGAGGAGGCCCGTCTCAACCTCAACGTGTCGTCCCCCGAGCGGGTGCATCGCCTATTACAAGATTTGGGCCTGGACAAGAACGCGCGCGATGTCCTCGTGGACTCGCTCATGGACTGGCGCGATGCCAACGAGGAGCACCGCCTCAACGGGGCGGAGAGCGACGACTACTACCTGAAGCTCCCGGTTCCCTACCGGGCTCGCAACGCCAACCTGGAATCGGTGACGGAGCTGCTCCAGATTCGCGGGGTGACCCCGCGGCTCTACTACGGGGCGGAGGGCACGCCCGGCCTGGCCGACCTGGTGACCGTCAAGACCCCAGGGCAGGTCAACATCAATACGGTCTCCGACCGTGTCCTCCGGGCGCACGGCTTCGCCGACGCCGAGATCTCGGAGATCGTCCAGAACCGCCGCCTTGGCCCGTACCAGAGCGTGGGCCGCTTTGGAGGCCGGGGGCTCAGCGCCACCACCCGGACGTTCCGGATCGAGGCCGAGGGCTTCATCGACGGCCGGGTCGGAGCCCGGCTCAGCGCCGTGATCCAGGCCCGCACCGAGGGGGGAGCCCCCTCGGTGGCTGTGCTAGAGTGGTCGGGCTCTCGCTAGGGTCTTTCCGGGCCATCGCCAAATGTTCCGAATACTTGTCCGGCACCACCTGACGGCGTATCGTGGCCGTGTGAAACTCGGGCCCACCCGGCTCGGCGTGTTCCTGCATGGTGACCGTGTGGTCGCCGCCGTGATCCAACGGCATCAGGTCGAGGCGTTCGTGGTGGACGCCGAGCAGCCGGCCGCGGCCCTCCGGGCCGAGCTGAGTCAGCGCAAGCTGGCGCCGCGCTCCATCGCCATCGGCTTGCCCCGGACTGGCGTGACGGTGAAGCCGATCGAGCTGCCGTCCGTGGACGGTGAGCTGCGCGAGATGGTTCGGTTCGAGCTGGAGCGCCACCTGCCCCACGGGGGCGAGGACACGCCGTTCGACTGTCTTGCCCTGCCCGCCGAGAACGCGGCGCCGGCCAGCGAGACCCCGTCGCGGCCTGTCCTGATCGTCGCCGCCGACCGGCGGGCGATCGATCAGGCGCTCCGCTTGGCCGAGGACGCGAAGCTCAGGCCCGTGTCGATCACCGTGGCCGCTCACAACCTGATCGCGCTGGTACACCGGCAACGCCGGGGCCACGTTGTGTGGGTCCACCGCGCCGGAGATAGCGTCGACCTGCTGTTTCTCTCCGGCCCCCAGCTCGTGCTGAGTCGGACCGTCGGGGCCGACGAGACCTCGATCGCTGAGGAGATCCGCCGCAGCTTCGTTCTGACGCGCTGGCGCGACTGCGAGGCCGTCTGGGTCTCGGGCGACGAAGCGCCGGCCACGGCGGCCGGGCTCGACGGGCTCGGAGCGCCGGTCACCGAGCCGCCGTTCACCCCTGGGGCGCACGCCATGCTGAGCGCGCTGCCCGAAGAAGGCCGGGGTGAGCTGATGCTGGCGGTGGCCGTCGCTGCGGGGGGCCGCGTCCGCCCGCTGGAGTTGCTCCCGCCGGCGCTCCGCCCGCGCCACTTGACCCGGGAGCAGCTCATCAGCCTCGGCGCGCTGGCGGCGGCGGTGGTGATCGGCATCGCCGCCCTGCTCACGCCGGGCTACCGGGCCCGCCGTGAGCTGGCCCGCATCGATGGCCAGATCACCCGGCTCGACCCCGAGGTGCGCGCGGTCGAGAAGGTGATGCAGGATCTCGAGCGCCGCCGGCGCCTGCTGGCCACGATCCAGTCGATCGAGTCGTCCAGCGTTCGCCCCCTGCCCGTGCTCCGCGAGCTGACCGAGCTCTTGCCCAACGACGCGTGGCTCACGATGGTGGCTCTGGACACCAAGGGCGTCGAGCTCACCGGCCAGGCGCAAGCGGCGGCCGCGCTCATCCCGCTCCTCGAGGACTCCCCGCGGTTCGAGCGCGCCGAGTTCTCCTCCCCGGTGACGCGCGGCCGGGACCGCGAGCAGTTTCGCATCCGTGCCGCATGGGAAGGCGGCGTCCCCAACGTCGTCGCTCCGGCGAGCGTCCGGCCTGCGGCGACGGGCCGTCCCCCGGCTCTGACGCCGGTTCCGCCGTCGGTCGCTCCGCCTGCCGAGGCTCCGCAGACGCCGGGCTCCGAGCCGCCAGCAATGCGGCCTCGGCGCACCCTCGGCCCCGGCCCCGGAGCCGAGACGCGATGAAGCACCGCGCACCTCGACCAGGCCACCCACGGCTCAAGCCGGCCTCGCGGGCCCCGCTGCAATGATCGCCAACCTCTCGCGCCGTGAGCGGCTCATCATCGCCCTCGGCGTGGCCGTCGCCGTCCTGGTCGGTGTCTGGGTCGGCCTGGTCCAGCCCATCCGCGAGCGCAACAGCCGCGCCGAGGAGCTGGTGCCAGTCCGCGAGCAGATCCTGGCACGGCGACAGGGGCTGGTGGCGCGCAAGACGGCCGTCGCCGCCGAGCTAGGGGCGACGGAGGCACGCCTGGACGCCCTCAGCACACGGTTCCTGCCCGCCGTGACGCCGGCGGTCGCGGCCTCTGAGCTCCAGAAGCTCGTCAAGGAGATGGCCGCCCAGGCCGCCACCGAAGTGCGCAGCGAGCGGATCCTCACCCCTGTGGAACGCGGGGAGATGCTGGAGATCCCGCTGGAGATCACCGTGGCCGGCGAGATCCGGCAGCTGGTGGATCTGCTTTCGCGACTCGACCGGGCCCCCAAGCTGCTGGCCGTCCAGGACCTGAGAGTCCGGGTCGTCAACATCAGCCAGCCCAAAGATCTTCTCGCGACGCTGACCCTCTCCGGGTTCATACTCCCGGGGAAAGCTCGATCCTGAATGCCCAAGCGCTTTCTCGCGGTCAACGTGCTGCTCGGCGCCCTGGTGCTCGTGGCCCTCGGGTACATCGGCTGGGAACTGGCCCGGCCGGCACGCTCCGTCCCGGTAGCGCGGCCGCGGCCGGGAGCTCCGACCGGCGTTCCAGCCCTCGCGGCACCGACGGCGCCGGAGCCGGCGCCCGGCAACTGGACGGTGATCGCCAACCGTAATCTATTCAGCCCCTCGCGGAGCGAGGCGCCGACCGCGGCGGTCCCGGGGGTGCAGCTCGCCAATCTGCCCAAGCCGTTCCTGTACGGTATCGTGCTCAAGAATGGCGCGCCCATCGCCTATCTCGAGGATCCGGCGACCAAGCGGGTGTCGGCCTACCGCGTCGGTGACACCGTCGCCGGCGCCACGCTGACGAGCATCGCCCGCGATCATGTGGTGCTGGCGCGCCCCGAGGGCATGCTCGACGTTCGCCTGCGCGATCCGAACAAGCCCCAGGTGGCGCTGCCCGTGGCCCCCGGGGTGGTTCCGGGAGTGGCTCCCGTCATACCCGGCACGCCGCAACCGGGGCAGGTTTCTCCGCCGATCCAGCCACCGGTCTTCCCGCGGCCGGGCCAAGCCATCGACCCGCGGCAGCCCGTGCGCCGCATCCCACCCAACCTGATCCGGCGGCTGCCGCAGCTGCCGCAAGGGCAGCCTGGCGGGCAGCCCGCTGAAGACCAAAGCCAGCAGTGATGGGCGGAGCCGGTAGAATGGGCCGCCCGGCAGTCATCTTCTTCGTCCTGGTCGCCTGGCTTACTGCCTGCGCCGGCCCGAGACCTCGCCCCGTTCCTCAGATGGTGCAGCCCGCGCCGCTGCCTCCGGCCGAGGTCGTACCGCCGCCGCCAGCGCCCGAGACCCCCGCGCCGCCCTCGATCGGCGCGCGCCCCGAGACGGCTCAAGAGATGGCGCCGCGGATCGAGCCGCCCATCCCCGTCATACCGCCGGCGCCGCCGACGGCCCCACCCGTACCGGCGGGCCAGCGTGGGCGCTTCGTGGTTCTGAACTTCGACAACGCCGACATCGAGACGGTCGTGCACGCCGCCAGCGAGATCGCCGGGTTCAACTACGTGCTGGCGCCGGACGTGCGCGGCAAGGTGACGGTGCAGACCTCGGGGCGGATTCCCCAGGAGGACGTGTTCGGGGTCCTCCTGGCCATCCTCGAGGTCCACGGCTTCACCGCGGTGAAGTCCGGCAATCTCTACAAGATCGTCCGCATCGAGGGCGCGCGCGAGCGCGCGGTGCCCACCATCGTGGGAGGCGTGCCCGACCAGACCCGCGTCGGCGACGAGATCATCACCCAGATCGTCCCTGTCCGGTATTCCACGGCGACGGACCTCGGCGCGCTCCTGCGCCCGCTCATCTCGAGCCGCGGCACGATGATCGCCCACCGCGAGACGAACGTTCTGGTCATCACCGACAGCGCCTCGAACGTCCGCCGGCTGCTCGACATCGTGCGGCTCGTCGACGTGGAGGTGGCGCTCGACGAGCTGCAGATCATCCCCATCCGCTTTGCCGACGCCGCGGACCTGGCCACGGTACTCAACCAGCTCTTCGCCAGCGGGCGCATCCGGCGGACGCCGACCGCCCCGGGGGCACCGGTGCCCGCGCCGGCCCCGCCCGCCCCGGCTGCTCCGCCGGCGCCGGGAGTTCCCCGCCCGCCGGCCGCGCCCCCCGGGGACGCCGTCGGCGTAGAGCGCGCCCCGTTGATCATCGCCGAGCGTCGCTCCAACTCCCTCATCCTCCATGGGCGCAAACCCGAGCTGGAGGTGATCCGGCGGCTGATCAACCAGCTCGACGTGAACATCTACGGCGGCCGCCGCGTGTTCATCTACTACGCGGAGAGCGCGAAGGCCAAGGACCTGGCGGCGACGCTGAACGCCATCTATGGAGGCCGGGAGACGGTGCCCACCACGCCGCCCGGCACGACGCCGCCCACCACGCCCCGGCGCGCGGGGGAGCCGCC
>JBOHPP010000028.1:0-17049 GCA_050731755.1 Candidatus Rokuibacteriota bacterium
CCTGAGGGCGGGCACGGCTCGTGGGACGAGCGGCCTCGATCTGGTGCCACTCGGCGGCGCGACGAAGCTCGTCGAGCCGATCGCTGACCACGTGCTCCATCAGGACGTACTCGTTGAAGTTCATCCAGCTCATCGTTCGTGGGTCCCCTCCTCTCTCGTCACGAGGAGCGTGCAAGGCTCAGACCAGCTCTCGGCCGTGCAGTCTCAGACGCCAAGGAGAGGCTCGAACCACGACGCGGTGTTTCGTCGCGGAGCAGCCGTTCCGTTATGGAACCGGATCCAATGGGCGCGCGTCCTCGGCGGCCGTCCTCCGTCCGACCACTGCGGGAGACTCCGGCGTCCAGCCGCCACCGAGAGCCCGGTAGAGCTGAACGACGGCGACGAGCTGCGCGAGCAGCGTTCGGCTCTGCGCGATCTCAGCCGCCAGCAGCGTGCGCTGGGCGTCCAGCACGTCGAGGTAGCCGGTCAGTCCACTCGTATAGCGTAGCTCGGCCACGGTGAGGGCCTCCTGCGACGCGCGGACGGCCGCCTCCTGCTCGACCAGCGCCTCCCGCGCCTTGCGGTGGGCGACGAGGGAATCCTCCGCCTCACGGAACGCCTGCTGGATCGCCTGCTCGTACCGGATGAGGGCTTCCCGCTGCTGCGCCTCGACCAGCGCGAGGTTCGCCCGGTTCCGCCCAGCATTGAAGATCGGCAGCGTCACCGTGGGGCCGAACTGCCAGATGCGCGAGGGGCCGGTGAAGAGGTTCGAGAGCGCCACGCTCTCGACCCCGAAGAAGCCCGTCAAGCTGATCTGCGGGAAGAACGCCGCCTTGGCCACCCCGATGCGCGCGTTGGCGGATACCAGTCCCTGCTCGGCCTGCCGAATGTCGGGCCGCCGCTCGAGGAGGGCTGACGGCAGCCCGGCCGGCACGGTCGGCGGGAAGGTCTGCCCGGTGAGGGGCCGGCCGCGGCTGATGCCGCCCGGGTTGCGGCCGAGGAGGATGCTGAGTTGATTCTCGGTCTGCGCGATCTGCCGCTCGAGATCCGGGATCTGGGCAGCCGTGCTGGCCAGCTCCGCCTCGGCCTGACGCAGGTCGAGCGCGGAAGTCAACCCGGCGTCGAAGCGGTCCCGGACGATTTGGAGCGACTGTCGGCGGGACGCGACGTTCCGCTTGGTGGTCTCGAGCTCGGCGTCGAGCTCGCGAAGCTGGAGGTAGGCGTTGCCGACATCACTGACGAGCGTCATCACCACCGCGCGCCGAGCCTCCTCGCTGGCCAGGAGATCGGCCCGAGCGGCCTCGGTGGCCCGTCGCAGTCGGCCCCAGAGGTCGATCTCGAAGGCGAGATCGACGGTCGTCGACAGCAGGCCCGTCTCCCCGCCCTGGCCTCGCGGTCGGATGTTGTCGGAGATTCGATTGGTGGTCGCGCTGGCCCCAGCGTTGATTTCCGGGAACTGGGCCGACCGGGTGACGCCGAGCTGGGCCCGCGCTTGGTCCACGCGCGTCACCGCGATCCTCAGATCCTTGTTCGCCTCGAGGGCCGTTCGCACGAGACCGCGAAGCTCTTCGTCCTGGAACAGGTCCCACCACGCGACGTCGGAGAGCGAGGCGGGGTCCGGGCTCGGCTGGCTGTCGCGCCAGACATCAGGCGTGGGGACGACCGGCTGCCGGTAGTTCGGTCCGAGCGTGCACCCGGTGAGCGCCACGCCCACCCCGATGGCGGCCAGGGTCCGCTTCATTGCTGGTCTGCGCCGGGCCCGCGCTCTGCCGGCGGGTCCGCGTCTTCCTCGGAGACAGCCGCCCGGCGCGGTTCTCGCCGGCGCCACTCGGCGAGCCGTTCCACCGCGACGTAGAACGCCGGCACCAGGAGCACGCCGAGCACCGTGACGGCGAGCATCCCGCCGACCACGGTGGTGCCGATCGAGTTCCGGCTCGCGGCTCCCGCTCCCGTCGCCACGACCAGCGGGACCGAACCCAGGATGAACGCGAAGGACGTCATCAAGATAGGCCGGAACCGGATTCGTGCGGCCTCGCGTGCCGCCTCCCCGATCCCGAGCCCGTGCTCGCGGCGCACCTGGGCGAACTCGACGATCAGGATGGCGTTCTTCGCCGCCAGGCCGATGAGGAGGGCCAGGCCGATCTGAGCGTACACGTCGTTGGCGAGCCCGCTCAGCGCGAGCGCGCCCAGCGCACCGAGGACGCCGAGAGGAACGGCCAGGATCACCGCCAGGGGGACGAGCCAGCTCTCGTACTGGGCGGCCAGGACCAGGAAGACGAACAGCGCCGACAGCGCAAAGACGAACGGAGCCCAGCTCCCCGCCTCGATCTCCTGGTACGCGAGACCTGTCCACTCGTAGGCCATGCCCGCGGGCAGGAAGCGGCGCGCCAGCTCCTCCATCACCGCGATGGTCTGGCCGGAGCTGGCCCCGGCCGCGGTGTCGCCCGCGATCTCGGCCGAACGGTAAAGGTTGTAGTGCGAGATGGTGTCGGGCCCGGTGATGGGCCTCACGGTCACCAGGGTGCTGAGGGGCACCATGTGACCGGATTGGCCGTTCCGTCCGTTCTGGCCGGGCTGGCTCCGGACATAGAGACGCGCGACGTCGCTCGGGGTCGCGCGGTAGCTCGGCTCCGCCTGGAGCTGAACCCGGTACACGCGGCCAAAGGCGTTGAAGTCGTTGACGTAGAGCGAGCCAAGGAAGATCTGGAGGCTCTGGAAGACGTCGGAGATGGGAACCCCGAGCGCCCTGGCCTTGGTGCGATCGACCTGAGCATCGAGCTGCGGCACCCCCGGGCGGAACGCGGTGTACGTGGCGGCGAGCTCCGGCCGCTGGCGGGCTGCCTCCATGATCTGGCGGGCGACAGCATCCAGCTCATCGAGTGAGGCGCCGGCGACGCTCTGCAGCTCGAACTGGAACCCGCCGCCAGAGCTGATGCCGCGGATCGGAGGCGGCGGAAAGACGACCACGACGGCCTCCTGGATCCCTCCGAGCCGGGCGCGGAGGCGAGCGAGGATCGCGTTGGCCTGCAGCTCGGGGCGCTCGCGCTCCGACCAGGGCGCGAGCCGCGGGAAGAGGGAGGCGACGTTCGGCCCGTTGACGCCGGAGATGAAGCTCCGCCCCCCGATGGCCACCACGTTCTCGATCCCCGGCGTCTCGAGCAGGATCTGTTCGATGTGGCGGACGACGGCATCGGTCCGCTCGAGCGACGCTGCGTCGGGGAGCTGGACGTTGACGAGCAGGTACCCCTGGTCCTCGGTGGGGGCAAAGCCCGTGGGCACGGTACGCAGGAGCCAATAAGCGGAGCCGCTCAAGATCAGGAGCACGACGATGGCCAACGAGGCCCGCCGCACGATGTGCCGGACCGCCTGGTCATAGCCGGCGGTGAGGCGCTCGAAGGAAGCGTTCCAGACACGCCCAAGCCACCGCTGGCGAGTGGCGCCGGCCGGGCGCAGGAGCAGCGCGGAAAGCGCCGGCGTCAGCGTCATGGCGTTGAGCGCAGAGAGCGCGACCGACACGGCGATCGTCAGCGCGAACTGGCGGTAGAGCTGGCCGGTGATCCCGGGCAGAAACGCGATCGGGATGAACACCGCCATCAAGACGAGCGCGGTGGCGATGACGGGCCCGGTCACTTCGGCCATCGCCTGGCGGGCGGCATCCCTCGGGTCTGGGTTCCCCTCGTCGAGGTGACGCTGGGTGTTTTCCACCACCACGATGGCGTCGTCCACGACGATGCCGATGGCCAGCACGAGGCCGAACAGCGTGAGCGTGTTGATTGAGAACCCGAAGGCGCTGATGACGGCGAACGTCCCCACCAGCGAGACCGGGATGGTCAGCGTCGGGATCAGCGTGGTGCGCCAGTCCTGGAGAAAGACGTAAACGGTGAGGATCACGAGCCCGATGGCGATGAAGAGCGTCAGGACGACCTCTTCGATCGACACCCGGACGAACTCCGTGGTGTTGTAGGGCCGCGTATAGGTCACGCCACTGGGGAAGCTCGGAGCCAGCCGGGCCATCGCCGCCTCGACCCCCCGGGACACGTCGAGGGCGTTGGCGTCGGGAAGCTGGAAGATTCCGATGAGCGCGGCAGGCTTGCCGCCGACGCGCCCGAAGGAGCCATAGCTCTGGGCGCCCAGCTCCACGCGGGCGACGTCGCGGACCCGGAGAACCGAGCCGTCGGACCGGGATCTCAAGATAACGTCCTCGAACTCGGCGGCCGTCGAGAGCCGGCCGCGCGTGGTCACGGTGTACTGGAACTGCTGGCCCGGTGGCGCCGGGGGCTGGCCAATCTGCCCGGCCGCGGCCTGGAGATTCTGTTCGCGAACCGCGTCAGCCACGTCGCCGGCGGTGAGGCCGAGACTGGCCAGCGTGTCGGGATTCAGCCACAAACGCATTCCGTAATCCCGGCCGTTGAACACTTGCACCTGGCCCACGCCGGGCACCCGCGCCAGCACGTCGCGCACCTGGAGCGTGGCGTAATTGCTGAGATAGAGCTCGTCGCGGCTGCCGTCGGGTGAGGTCAGCGCCACGATCTCGACCAGGTCGGGGGACTGCTTGGTGACGTTGATGCCCTGCCGGACCACGTCCTGGGGAAGCTGCGGTTGGGCGAGAGCGACCCGGTTCTGGACGTTCACGGCGGCGATGTCCAGGTCGGCGCCGACCTCGAACGTCACGGTGAGCGTCATGGTGCCGTCGCTCCCGCTGCGGGAGGACATATAGATCATGTTCTCGACGCCATTGACCTGCTGCTCGATCGGCGTCGTCACCGTCTGCTCCACGACCTCGGCGCTGGCTCCCGGGTAGGTGGCCTGGACGACGACCTGGGGCGGCGTGATCTGGGGAAACATGGCGATCGGCAAAAACGGGATCGCGATCGCGCCGGCCACCACGATGACGATGGCCAGCACGGAGGCGAAGATCGGCCGGTCGATGAAGAAGTTGACGAACATCGCCGTCAGCTCCCCGCCGGGCCCGCTTCGAGCGTCGGCTCGACCTGCATCCCGGCCCGGATTTGCTGGAGCCCCTTGACCACGACCTGCTCGCCTGGCTTGACGCCGTCCTCGACGACCCACCAGGTGCCGAAACGAGGTCCCATCCGGACCGTGCGCGCCTGCGCCTTGTGATCCGGCCCTACCACGAACAGCGACGCGGATCCCTGGCTCTCCTGGATCGCTGCTTGGGGGACGAGGAGCGCGCCGGCGCGCGCGTCGAGGAGGACCCGGAGGCGGACGTACTGGCCCGGCTGGAGCACGCGCTGCGGGTTCGGCAACGAGGCCCGCAGGGCGAGCGTGCCCGTCCTGGGATCGACCGCGCGGTCGACGAAGTCGAACCGTCCCTCGTGTGGGTACACGCTGTCATCCGGGAGCGTGATGGTGATGCCGGAGGCCCCGGGTCGCGCTCGCATCTCCGCCTGGCGGCGCCGCCACACCTGCAGCGCCTCCCGCTCGCTCACGCTGAAGTTGACGTACATCGGGTCCAGCGTGGAGACCGTGGCGAGCAGGGTCGCGTCATTTTTACCGACGAGGCTGCCGACGCGGACCTCGGCCCGGCCCATGCGCCCGGTGACCGGAGAGCGGACGGTCGTGTAGCCCAGGTTCAGCTCGGCCTGCCTGACGGCGGCCCGGCTGGCTTCGACCGTCGCCGCCGCGGCCCGCTCGTCGGCTTCTGCCTGCTCGAGCTCTTGCCGGCTCACGGCCTGCCGCTCGTAGAGCGGGCGGTAGCGCGCGGCGACCTGCTGAGCGTTGACGAGTCGCGCCTCGTCCCGGACGAGCTGGGCCCGGGTGTTGTCCAGCGCGACGCGGAACGGTCGCTGATCGATCACGAACAGGACGTCGCCCGCCTTGACGTCGGCGCCGTCGGTCACCACCTGCTGGTCGAGGAAGCCCTCGACGCGCGCGCGAACCTCGACGGTCCTGACCGCCTCCGTCTGGCCCACGTATTGCCCGTACACCGGAATCGGGCGCTGGGCCACGGCGACCACCGTGACCGCCGGCGGCGTCGCGATCGGCACGGCTTCCGGACGGTTACATGCGGCCAGGCCCAGCCACGCCGTCGCCGCCAGCCCCACGGCCCAGCTTCGCCGCAATCTTGTCGTCTTGCCGCTCAACGCATCTACCTCCCACTCGACAGCGCCGCCCAGTTTCCTTTCGGGCAATGTGCCCGAACGGGCCACTCTGCTACGCCTCATCTGCTCCAACATTCCGTCGTTTGTATCGATGCCCGTCGATCTCCGACGGATTCGGACCGCGTCGGACGAACTGTGACGACGACGTTACCGGTGCCTCTCGGGCTTGGTGCCAGTTTTGCGCTGCCGCCTCGGCTCTCGTGTCCAGTTGGTCTTCGAGCGCGGGGGGAGCGGCTTCAGGACGCGGTCGAGGAGTCCGTGATTGATCGAGACGAACGCATGCTGCGCCTCACGGCGGACCATGAGGAGACCAGCGTCGGTCAAGACCTTGAGGTGATACGAGATCGTCGGCTGGGAGAGCGGTAACCGATCGCCGATCTGGCCAAACGAGAGCTCCCCCGCCGTCGTCAGTTCCTGGATCATTCGAAGTCGTTGCGGCTCGGCCAGAGCCTTCAGGACCTGGATCAGCATTCGGTCGTCCACTGATGGAACGTCCATGCCGTTCTGATGCCACCTGATGTTGCCCGGATTTCATGGCGTTCGGCGGTGCGCATCGTTTCGTTCTGGAACACGAGCGTGGCATGACGCCCGCACGCCCCCCCGAGAATTCGCGAACGCGAATCCGCGCCGCGAAGACGGAGATCTAAGCAAGTGAGAGACCAAGGAGGTGATGGCCATGACGGCAGCGAAGACTTTGGCAGCCCTTCTGCTCGCGCTCGGCGTGCTGACGACCACGTCAGCCGCGCTCGCACGAACGGAAGGTGAGGAGGTACAGGCACCGCGGACTCACGGCGAGCAGGACATTCAGGCGCCATGACGAAGCCGGCTCGAGGGGCGGCGGCAGCGCACAGCGCCGCCGCCCCTCGCGTCTCGTCACCAGGACTTCGGGAGCAAGGTATGAAAGGCGTCAGCTTCGGCATGAGGATGTTCGCCGGTCTCATGATCATGCTCGTCGTGCTCAGCCCGGCAGCATGGGCTCAGAACTTCGGCGGCTCGTCGGCGCAATGGTTTCACGTGAGTTGGGGACCACGGACCTACGGGGTTAGACCCTCCATCGAAGGGTACGTCCACAACGATTCGCTCTACTGGGTGAGCAACGTTCGCCTGCGGATCGAAGGACTCGATGCTGAAAGGCGTCCGGTCGGGGAGCGCTATGTCTGGACGTTCGGGAATATCGCACCCAGCGACCGCGGCTACTTCGTCGCCGAGAGTCTGCGGGGAGCGACCGCTTATCGGATCACCGTCGCGTCGTTCGACGTGGTCTCACGGGGCGGACCGTGAGGAGTACGAAGAGCAGGAGTACGAACAGCGATCCTCCCTTCTCGTCAGCGCCCTCCCCCGACCCGGACGCCGACCTCATCGAGGTGCCGCAGCAGGTCAGCCGGGTCCTGGTACACGCGGTAGGCGCCCGCGCGCTCGAGCTCGTCCTGGCCGTAGCCTCCTGACAGGAGGCCCACACCGAGCGCTCTGGCCCGGCGCGCGGCGAGGAGATCCCAGACGCTGTCTCCCACCACGACCGACGCGGTGATCTGTACGCCCAGCCGCGCCGCCGCCGCCAGGAAGAGGTCGGGATCGGGCTTGGCGTGCTCCACCTGGTCCCGCGTGATCACCGGCACGTCGGGCCCCACCCCGAGAGCCTCCAGCGCGAAGCGGGCAGTCTCCAACCGTCCACTGGTCGCGATGGCCCATGGCACGCCGGCCCGCGAGAGGAAGGCCAGGAGATCCTGCGCGCCGGGGAGCGGCCGGATCTGCTTCGCCTGACGGGTGTAGGCTTCCTGGTGCAGTCGCTGCAGACGCGATGCCTCTTCAGCGGTTACCGGGTGGCCGGTTTCCCGCAGGAGAGCGTTCGCGAACAGTCCTCCACTCATCCCGATCCGGCGGTGGATGCGCCAGACCGCTAATTCGATGCCGGCCCGTTCCAACGCTTCCCGCCACGCCAGGACATGCTGATAGACCGTGTCGACCAGGGTGCCGTCAAGGTCGAACAGGAAGGCCGGACCGGCGTCGGTCGGGTCACGGAGATCCGTCATCGCCACGATGATACCCGCGGACATGCTCGCGGATCACGCGCTCGTCCGCCCGACGCCGCCTCCCGCCACTCGCCAAGAGCCGCATGAACTCGCTTCGCCATAACGCCGGGGATCGATTCAAGGTCGGTGCCGCGGCGGCGGGCTCGTGGTGGCGTGGTCGTGCGCCATCGAGGAGCCGCATCGGTGTCCCACCGGGAAACACCATGTTCCGTTATGGAATCGCGCCAGAAGCGTCGGTGCGTGCTTTCGGCGAGATGCAGAGCATCTGGCCGTGGCACGGGCGTTGCCTCCGCTCCTGTGGGCATGACGCCCGATATCAGGGAGGAGGACACAGCAAATGAGCCAGAAAGTGTTGGCTATCGCGCTGGGGATGATGCTGATGGCGGTCGGATCCGCCCACGCGGCGGGCAGCGACCAGATCGACGTGCAGGCGCCCCGTAGCGATCGCTCGGAAGAGATCCAGGCGCCGCGCGGTGACCGTCTGGATGAGGTTCAGGCCCCGCGCGGTGAACGGCCGGAAGAGATTCAGGCGCCGCGCGGCGCTCACAGCGCCGACTGAGGCGCGGCCGGGCGGAGAGGATAGTCGCCTCTCCGCCCGGCCGCCCGGCGTCAACCGCCGGGCGCTCGCTCCAGACCGTACTCCTTCAGCTTCCGCCAGAGCGTGGTGCGGCCGATGCCGAGCGCCTCGGCGGTGCGCGAGTGGTTCCACCCGCATCGCTCGAGGGTCTGAAGCACATGCGCCCGCTCGACGTCGGACAATGTTTGCTGGGCGGGAAGCGCCGGGGCCCGGCCCAGCGTCGTGCCGGCCGCGACGTGCGGTGGCAGGTCGTCGGGTCCTACCGTCTCCGTGCGGCTGAGGATCGCCGAGCGTTCCATGGCATTCTCGAGTTCGCGAACGTTCCCCGGCCAGGGGTAGGCCAGCAGGCGATCGAGGGCCTCCGCGCTGAGCCGGAGCTGGCGTCCCAGTTTGCTGCCGTGACGATCGAGGAAGTGCTCGGCGAGGACCGGAATGTCCTCGCGCCGATCGCGCAGGGGTGCCAGGGGGAGCACGATGACGTTCAAGCGGTAGAAGAGGTCTTCGCGGAACGTTCCCTGGTGAATCATCTGCTCGAGATCGCGGTGCGTGGCGACCAGCACCCTGACGTCGACAGTGATGGGTTGGGTGGAGCCGACGGGACGAATCTCGCCGTCCTGGAGCGCTCGCAGAACTTTCACCTGGAGTGCCGGGGTCATCTCACCGATCTCGTCGAGAAACAACGTTCCCTGGTGCGCTTCCTCGAAGAGTCCTTTCTTGGCGACGGCGGCGCCGGTGAAGGCCCCTTTGACGTGACCAAACAACTCGGACTCCAACAGGCTTTCGGGGACGGCGCCGCAGTTCACCGCGACAAAGGGCCCCCGGGCGCGCTGGCTGGCGTGGTGGATCGCTTTCGCGATCAGCTCCTTGCCGGTACCCGATTCCCCGCGGATGAGCACCGTGGCGTCGGTCGGCGCCACGCGCGCGACCAGGTCGAGCGCGCCACGCATCTCGGCGGAACGGGCGATGATCCCGGGCAACCCGTAGCGGTCCTGGATCTGCTGCCGGAGATTTTCGTTCTCCTCGCGAAGCGCCTTCTCCTCGAGGGCCTTGTCGATCCGGTGCAGCAGCTCGTCGGGGTCGCGACCCTTCTCGAAGTAGTCGAGGGCGCCGAGCTGGATCGCCTCCTTGGCGGACTCCCAGCCGGCGTAGGCGGTGAGCAGGATGACGCTCGTGTCGGGAGCGTTGGCCTTCGCCGCCCGGAGCACGTCGAGACCGCTGCCGTCCGGCATGCGGAGGTCGGTGATGACGAGGTCGACCACCTCCTCGCCCAGCACCTTGACGGCGGCGGTCGCGCCATCGGCGTGCAGGACGCGATGGCCCTTCCGGCGGAGCAGCAGCGCCATCGTCAGGCGGGCCGCGGACTCGTCGTCGACGATGAGGATCGTCGTCATGGTGAGGCCGGCGCGAACGGCAGCGCGATAGTGACGCGCGTGCCTTGTCCGGGCGTTGAGTCAAGCTCCATACGTCCTCCGTGGGCGGCGACGATGCGCTGCGCGATCGTCAGCCCCAGTCCGGAACCCGCGGGCTTCCGCGAGTAGAACGGGTCGAACACGCGGGCCCGGTCCTCCGGCGCGATGCCGCGGCCGGTGTCGGCGACGGAGATCACCACGTCGCCGTCGACGCGCTCGACGTCGAAGCGCAGACGGCCCCGGCCCTCGATGGCCTCGACGCCGTTGAGAGCCACGTTCCACAGGACCTGGGTGAGCTGATCCGGATCGAAGGGGAAGCGCGGCAGCGAACCGTCGATTCGCACGTCGAGCTCGATTGAGCCGGCCCGAGCCCGGTCCTCGCCGATGAGGGCGGCGACCCGGCCCACCACCTCGGCAACGTCCGCCGGCCGGCGCTCCGGCGCCGGCGGGCGGGCGAAGAGCAGGAACTGCGAGAGGATGCGGTTGAGCCGGCGGGCCTCGGTGCGTACGGCATCCAGCGTGCTCGCGTGCTCCTCCTCACTGAGGCCGTCGCGGGCCGCCAGCAGGGTGGTGGCGTTGACGATGGCGGCCAGGGGATTGCGGATCTCGTGGGCGACCCCGGCCGCCAGCTCGCCGGTGGCGGCCAGCCGCTCCGCCCGCTGCAGGCGCTCCCGCATCTGCGCCTGCTCGGTAACGTCGGCGATCAGTTCCAGCAGCAGTGTCTCGCCGTCCGGTTGGCGCACCGGGGAGCAGCTCAGGAGGAACCGGCGCCCGCCCACCCCGGCGATCTCCAGGCGTACCGGACCCTCCAGGGTGTCCCGTCGCTCCATCGGGCAGCCCGGACACGGCCGGCCGTCGGCCGTCAGCACCTCGTAGCAGCGCCGGCCCGGCAGCGGCCCGAACTGGCGGAGCATCCAGCGATTGGCGAAGCGGATCGTGAAGTCGCCGCCGACCAGCTCGAGCCCTTCGCGGAGCCCGTCGACGACCCGCTCGTTAAACTCCTTGAGCGACCGCATCTCGCTGCGGGCCCGATCGAGCACCATGATGATGATGGCGAACGTCGAGAGGAAGTAGAAGAAGATGAAGGCGCCGTGGACGCCGAAGTACATGGCCGACCCCGGCTCGGCCATCATCCAGCGGCTCACCACCCGGTGCACGCCCCACCCCACGAACGACGCCGCCAGCAGACTCACGCCTCGACAGCCCACGCCGCTGGAGCGGCGTGGCCAGAAGACGACCCCGGCCGCTACCTGGGCGCCGCCGAGGATGGCGGCAAAGGCCAGGTCGACGCCAGCACCGAGCGCGGCCAGATCGCCGAGAGCCGCGACCCCCAGGGCGAGAAGCGCCACCACGAGAGCGTCCCGACGCCGGACGCCGTAGTCCCAGCGATAGGCCAGGGCCCCGGCGAGCACACAGAATTGGGCGGCGAGGCCGGTGGCATTCATGAGCGGGTCGAGCCGGATTCCCTCGGGCAGGACGACCTCGGCCAGCTTCAGGCCCTTCGACAGCGTGAAGAAGCCCCACGCCCACAGCAGGTAATGGAAGAAGCGAAGGCGGTACGACGCGTACACGTAGACGAAGATCAGGAACTGGATCGCGAAGGCGAGCGTCGCCGTGAACGTCATCATGAGCGATCCAGACATGACCGCGTTCCCTCTCCGATCAAGGATGAGCTCCGATGTTCAAGAACTGTACCAGCCGAGCCCAGCCTTACGGTGACCTCGGCCGCGCGCCGTGCTGTTCCAGATCGAAGCAGTCGTTCCATGGTGAAACGCCCGGCGTTGGTTTCGGGCGCGTGAACGTCACCGTCACGACACCCGAATCGATCGCCCGCTTCTCCACGATGGTCAGCCGTGAGAGCAACCCGAGCATCCGGTCGTTACCGACCAGAACATAGGCGCAGAACCGGTGAATCCCTCGGGCCTCCGCCGCCGCCAGCAGATCGCGCAGGAGCCGGGAGCCGAGTCCCTTCCCCTGCCAGTCGTCCTGGACCACGAGCGCGACTTCCCCCGTATCCGGCTCGTCTGAGGGTTCGTACCGGACGACCGCGATGAGCTCCGGACCGTCGGCGGCGTCGTGCTCGGCGACAATCGCCAGGCGCCGTTGATAGTCGACGTTGGCGAACTCGTGCGCCCACTCCGGCGGCAGGCGCGTGTACACCTTGAAGAATCGCTGGTAGGCCGTCGTGCGGCTCAGGCGATCGTAGAGGCGGCTCAGCCCGTCGGCATCGTCGGGGCGGACGGGACGGCTCCGCACACGGATCCCGTCTTTGAGGACGATCGCCTGCTCGAGCTCGCGAGGATACGCCACATCGTCCAACCCACGCATGCCGCTGGCTTCCACGGAACGCTCACATCCGAAGCACGAGCGTGGGCACCGCCGCCTTGCCCGCGACCCGATCCGCGACGCCCGGGAACAGCGTGCGCCGCAGCCAGTTGCCGTCGGCCGTCGTGAGCGCGATGAGGTCTGCGCTGAAGGCGTCGGCCTCCAGGAGGATCTCTTCCCGAGGCTCTCCGAAGCGAACGACGCTGTCCACCGCGACGCCGTCCAACCGGCCCTCGCCAGCTTTCAGATCGGCGAGACCCTCGCCGGTCAGACGCGCCATCTCCTGGTCGACGTACACGACCACCCGGCCGTTCGGCGCCATGACGTTCTGGGGAACGGGAAACACCCGGAGTAGCCGGACGGTCGACCCCGACGCCCGTCCCAGCGCTTCGACAATCGGCAGGATCGCCTCGTCTCGGTCCCGACCGCCGAGAGGGACTAGAATTCGCTTGGCCATAGGATTCCTCCACGCTTCAGACGCCAGAGCGGCCAGAAGGGATTCCGACAACGTGCGTGCCTGTTGACGAGGCATCTCTCTCGCGCTGCTTATTTCTGCGGCACTGTGCCAATCTCCACAACTTGCTGTACGAGTCCGGACGGTGATAGCGTGCCGAGACGTGGCGACCCGGCGCGCCTCGCTCGATCCCATCGACCACGTGCTGGCGCTGGATCTCGGGGGCCGGGGGGTCGCAGGCTTCTTCGTGCCCGGTGGCGCGCTGTCCGCCGCGCGGTCGCTGCGGCGCGCGCGGCGCGCGCTCATCGTGACCGGCTTCTGCGTGCCTCCCGGCGTGCCCGAGACCGATGGCCCTCCGGGCGCCGCAGTGCTGGGGCACGCGCTCGGCGTTCTCGGCGTCGAGGTCCGCTACCTCACCGATCCCGCCGCGGTCCCGCCGCTCGAAGCCGCATTGAAAGCGGTGGAGGCGGCAGCGAACATCGAGGTCTACCCCGAGGACGCGGACGCCGGGGCCCTGCTGGCGCGGGCGCGGCCGACCCACCTCATCGCCATTGAGCGCCCGGGCCGGGCGCGCTCGGGCGACTATCTCAGCGCGCGCGGCGAGTCCATCGCCGCCTGGAACCGCCCGATCGACGAATTATTCCTGCTCGCCGCGAAGACCGCGCGACGACGAACCCAGCCCGCCTCGAACAGGCCACCCACGGTTCAAGCCGGCCTCGCGCCACCCGCTACAACAATCGCGCGTGGCTCCGCACGGCGGTTCAAAGGTACGAGGCCTGTCACCATAGCCGTCGGTGATGGCGGCAACGAAATCGGGATGGGCAACGTCCGCTCGCTCCTGGCCCGCGAGGGCCGGCTGATGGCCAGGATCGCCTCGGTGGTGCGCGTGGACTATGTCGTGGTGGCCGGAACCTCGAACTGGGGCGCCTACGGCATCGTGGCCGGTTTGCAGCGCCTGACCGGTCGGCCCCTCCTTCACACGCAGACGATCGAGCGCCGGCTCGTCGAGGCCTGCGTAGAGGCGGGCGCGGTGGACGGTCTGACGCGGCTGGGGACCCCGACCGTCGACGGCATGTCCCTCGACATCCACACGGCCGTCGTCGAGCTGCTCCGGCTTGCCGCACCGGCGCCGGCCGAGCGGCGTGCCTCGATGGGGCGCGGGGCCGAATCGAGTATGATGGAGGCGCCGTGAGCATCCTCGACACCTATCGAGCCAAGCATCCCACCTCGGCGCGGCTCGCCGAGCGTGCCCGCCGGGCGATCCCCGGTGGCGTCACTCACGACATCCGCCACCTCCAACCCTTCGCCATCTACGTCGACCGGGCTGATGGCACGCGCAAGTGGGACGTCGATGGCAACGAGTACATCGATTACTGGATGGGCCACGGCGCGCTCTTCCTCGGCCACTGTCACCCGGCGGTGGTGAGGGCGGTGCAGGCCCAGATGGCGCGCGGCACGCACCTCGGCGGCAGCCACGAACTGGAGGTGCGGTGGGCGGAGCTGGTCAACCGGCTCGTACCCTGCGCCGAGCTGACCCGCTTCACGATGTCGGGCACCGAGGCGACACACCTGGGCATGCGGGTGGCCCGGGCCTACACGGGCCGTCCGAAGATCCTGAAGCTCACCGGCCACTTCCACGGCTGGCACGACGGCGCGGTGGCAGCGGTGAACCCGCCCTACGAGGTCCCGATGTCCGCCGGTGTACCCGGCGCCACCATGGATCAGGTGATCATCTGTCCGCCCAACGACGTCAAGGCGGTGGAGATCGCGCTGCAGCGCGGCGACGTCGCCGCCGTCATCCTCGAGCCGGCCGGCGGTCAGGCCGGCACGACGCCCACGATCCCGGGGTATCTCCAGGAGTTGCGGGCGGTGACTGCCCGCGAGCAGGTGGTCCTGATCTTCGACGAGGTCATCACCGGCTTCCGCTACGCGCCGGGGGGCGCCCAGGAGTACTTCGGGGTGACGCCGGACCTCACGACTCTGGCCAAGATCGTGGCCGGTGGCTTGCCCGGTGGCGCGCTGGCCGGCACGCGCGAGCTGCTCTCCATGCTGGCCTTCCGCGGCGATCCGGACTGGGATCGCTCGCAGCGGGTGGCCCACGCCGGCACCTTCAACGCCAATCCGCTATCGGCCGCCGCCGCCATCGCCACGCTTGAGCTGTGCGCCGACGCCTCGATGCAGGCGCGGGCCAACAAGGCGGGCGAGGCGCTGCGCGAAGGGCTGGCCGACGCCATGAAGCGCACCGGCGTGCCCGGCACCTGTTACGGCGAGGCCTCGATCTACCACGTGTCGTTCGAGGGCAAGCCGGGCCTGGCCGGCTTCGACCGACCCCGCAAGGGCATGCACTACCACCTGCTCCGCTGCGCCCTCATGAACGAGGGCGTCGACTGCTCCATGAACCACGGCTGGGTCTCGGCCGTGCACACCGACGAGGACATTGCCACGACCATCCGGGCCTACGAGCGCGCGTTCCGGGCGATGGTCGCCGACCGGGTGTTCGCCGGCTCATGACTGTTCGACGCCCGTCCCGCCTGGGGATCGGGCTGGCGGTCCTGCTCCTGGCCGGCGCCTGCACGTACTTCCCCTCGGTGCGGGACACGGGCGGTGTCCGGCTTCGCCCCGAGCGGGCCCGCGCCGTGCGGTCGTCGGGCGCCAGCGAGGCGGTGGTGTACTTCCTGCTCCGGAGCACCGGCAAGTACGGTGACGTCCTCACCGGCGCCAAGACCGAGGTGGCCCGCCGCGCTGAGCTGCGGTCGTCGGCCAACCGGCGGGTGGACGAGATCGAGATCCCCGGCGAAACCGTCGTGAGCTTCGAGGAAAAAGGGCCTCGCGTCGTCCTGACCGACCTCACCCGGACCCTGAATCCGGGCGAGGTCATCATCGTCACTCTG
Organism: Candidatus Rokuibacteriota bacterium; assembly: GCA_050731755.1. Lineage (GTDB taxonomy): Bacteria > Methylomirabilota > Methylomirabilia > Rokubacteriales > CSP1-6 > JBOHPP01. The sequence continues at coordinate 15,788 of JBOHPP010000028.1, forward strand.
CACTTCCAGAAGTCCGGGTCGCTCGGCCTCATCACCGTCGTCGAGTAGTCAGCCTCCCCCCGCGAACGTCGCCTGATTGGCGACGGCGTCCTGCTTTTTGACACAGCACGGGTCTGGGCCTCGGTCTAAGTCCCCGTGAGAACGTGTCCCGAATATCTGGCATGTGGCTTGCCCGGTGACGAGGAGATGATCGGGATCGAGACGTCAGAAACGCAGATCGTCCGCCAATCCGTCCGCGTGGACGGACGTCGAATCTCCTACCTCACCGCCGAGAATCCGGGGACCGAAGGGACCATCGTTCTTGTCCATGGCTCGGCGGTGAGTGCGCGCTGCTGGACTGCGCAGATCCGGGGTTTGGCGACATCCCTGCGCGTTCTGGCCGTGGACCTCCCCGGACATGGCGACTCTGATCCGATTGCCGGTACCAGCGTCGGAGCGTATGCCGGCGCGGTGGCTGAGTTCCTGGCCGCACTGGGCACGGGGAGCGTTTTCGTCGCCGGCCACTCGTTGGGTGGCGCCGTTGCCCTGGCTCTCGCCGCTCGGCGGCCACACGACGTCCGGGCCCTCGTCCTCCTCTCGAGCTGCGCGAAGCTGGCTCGGACCAAGAGCTGGGCCGAGCCTCTCCTGTCCTGTACGCCCGGCCCCCTCCGCAAGGTTCTCTTCTTCATGATGGCGAGGAGGATTCTGTTCGCGCCTGGGGCTTCGAGCCTCGCCGTCGGCTTGGGGATGGCTGAGCTCGTCGCCTGCCGCGCGGAGTGCGTCCTGAAGGACCTCCAGATCGCGAAGACCATGGATCTGACGGAGCAGGCGAGACGCCTCGATGTCCCCACCCTGATCATGTGCGGGAGCCGAGACAGCGTCACGCCTCCCGCGCTCTCCGAGCGCCTGCGCGAGCTGATCCCACGATCCCGGCTCGACATCGTCGAAGGGACCGGCCACATGCTGCCCCTGGAAAGCCCCGAACGAGTCAACCGGGCCATCCTGGACTTCGTCCGTCCCCTCGGGGCCCGGCGCCAGGGCTACCGGGCACGGCACGTGGCCGAGGCCCCCGTGCGATCGCTATTTCGTCGCCTCCTCGACCGGGCTCGGGCCCTGGTGCGCTGCCGGTAGCCGTCGGATGGCGCGTCACGGTTTCCGGATCTTGTACGGGTTCACGCCCGCCCAGTAGAAGTCGGCGGCCAGCTCGTACGGCGGGTGGCAGCAGCGCCGGTAGGCCACCACGCGCTTGGCCCAGGCCTTCTGCGACTCCAGCACCTTGGCGA
>JBOHPP010000029.1:0-17963 GCA_050731755.1 Candidatus Rokuibacteriota bacterium
CCAGGTGGTGGAGGCCTGTCAACCCCGCCCCTCAGATTCGCGCCGGCTCAAGCCGCCCGGCCAGCACCGACAGCGCCTCGAAGAGGTAGTAGGAGCCCCAGATCAGCTCGTGCTCGGTGGCCAGGCCGAGGCGCTTGTTGTAGCAGCCGTGGGCGAGAACGCCGCGCGCGTCCAGGTGGCGCTCGACCAGCGCGCTGACCGTGGCTTCACCCGCCTCGCGGTACGCCCGACGGCGCTCGCCGGGCGTCAGGGCGGCGAGCTTGAGCAGCGAGGCGGCCACGATGGCGGTGGCGGAGGTGTCGCGGTTGGTCCCGGGGATGGCCGGATCATCGAAGTCCCAGAAGGCTACCCGGTCGCGCGGGACGTGGGCCAGCCACCAGTCGGCGGTCCGGTGCGCGACGTCGAGGAACTCGCGCTCGGCGGTCCACTGGTACATCAACGTGTAGCCCACGATGGCCCAGGCCTGGGCGCGGGCCCAGGTGCTCTGGTCGGTGATGCCCTTGTGGGTGTAGCGCCGGACCATGCGGCCGGTGGCCGGATCGAACGACGCCGACTGACAGACCGAGCCGTCCGGACGGATGCAGAACTCGATGTGCCGCCGGGCGTGGCTCACCGCCATGTCGGTCCAGGCCGGCTCGCCGGCCTCGCGGGCGGCCCACACCAGCAGCGCCGCGCCCTGCACGGTATCCACGTTCGCCTCGCCATGGCCGACGTCGGAGGCTTCCTCGGCCTCGGCACCCAGCGGAAACGCCCCGGCTTTCGCGTTGAAGGACGACGCCCAGCCTTGCGCGCCGGCCAGCGCGATCTCTCGCGCTGTGGCGTCACCGAGGAGCACATGCCCGATGAGGGCGCCATAGTAGAAGAGAAACCCGCGGAAGACGGTGTCGGAGTGCACGCGGGGCCGCAGGCGCTCGGCCCAGCCGCGCGCCCAATTCCGGTAGCGCTCGGCGCCGGTGACGTGCCCGGCCAGCCAGCACATGCCCACCCAGAATCCGCCCGTCCAGTCGCCGGCAGGCGACGTCGTCCATGCGCCGGTGACCGGATCGCCGTAGTGGGGAAACCCGGCCTTGAGCGCGGCTCCCGTCGCCTCCACACGGTGGAGCAGGCGGTCAAGACCGGTCTGCCAGAGTGGATCGGCCATGGTGGCCGTGATGCTAGCACGGCCACCGGCGCCGGCTATGCCGCCATGGGATATCCGGCGGTCTGCCACGCCTGCACACCGCCCTTGAGGGCTTTGACGTTGGTGAAGCCCCGCTTACGATACTGCTCTGCCTGACCGGCAGAGGTGGCCTCGGCCGGTCACGCGCAGTAGAAGATCAGTTCCTGCGGGGGGGACAGGTGCCGGGCCTGCAGCCCCTTCAGCGCGATCGCGCCCTCGAGCTTGATCTTGTTGCACTTGTCCTCGTCGTCATAGGCGCAGACGAGCAGGGCTTGACCGGCCTGGACCCTGCGCCGCGCTTCTTCGACACCGACGCGCTCGATGTCCGCCATGCTGCACCTCCTCGTACGGATCGGACCGGGGGATTGTCCTCCCTCAAGATCCCGGCCAACAGACTTCAAGATACCGGCCAACAGACCGGCAGTCCCGGCAGCCGGGACCCGGCCAGCCTATGGCCGACCGACGCGATCGGTCTTGGCTGGCTCGAAGCGGCCGGTGCGGGCCAGGGACCAGAGCACCCGCCAGGCGCCGCGGGTCGCCAGCAGCCAGTACGTCTGGCACCGGAACGTCCCCCAGAACTTCGCGGCGAGCGACCGGCGCGCGATGTCCACCGGCCGGGGGAAATAGGGCATGAGGCGCTCGACGAGGTCCTGGGTGACGATGCCGCCCACCCAGATGGTGAGGGCCAGCGAGAGGGACGGCAGCCCGATGCCCAGCACGAACGGCAGCGGATGGTCGGCAAAGCGATAGGCCACGTGCCAGCCGAGGAAGCCGACGACGGGATAGACGAGGGCGGCGACGGGCCACTCGATCACTTTGTTGCCCACGTGACGCAGCAGCTGAGCGGTGTTGTAGGCACTCCGATGCTTTCGCCAGGTGAGCCAGAGAAATCCGACGTCGTCCAGAACGCCTTTGTACCAGCGCGCGTTCTGCCGCACCATCTTCTCCGGCGTCTCCGGCAGGTCGGTCAGCTCCACCATGGGCATCGGTGCCAGCAGCGCGCCCCGGGCGCCCAGCGCATACCCCAGCGTGGAGTCCTCGGTCGCCCCTCCGGTGGGAAAACCGTTCAGCGCCTGCAGCACGTCCAGGCGCACGAACTGGTTGTGGCCGAGACAAATCTGCGAGCGGCGGAAGCACAGTTCGAACAATGGCCTCACAACCCGCGCCACTCGCGGCGCGCGCTGTGAGAGCGCTGAGAACCACTCGACACGTCGGCGTTCATTGATGAGCCGGGCGATCGAGACCCGGATGAAGATGGACGACTGCTGGACGGCGCACACGCGGCCCCGGTGATCGAGCCTCCCGAAGTTGGCCAGCGAGAGCGTGACGCCCTGGTAGGCGAGGCTGCCGCCGTCGCGGATGACGTCGGCGGCGATCCAGCGGTAGACGTTGGGGTCGGGCAGCGAGTCGGCGTCGCTCACGCCCACGTAAACTCGGCGGGGGTCGTTCTGGCCGTTGAGCAACGCGGCCAGGACCTCCCGGCGCAGCGCCCGGTTGAGCTGGTGGGCCTTGCGCCCGTCGCCGGGCATGGCCAGGGTCGAGAGCATTTTCTGCTGGTAGGGGGGCAGCTCGGTTCGGAACCGCCGCACCAGGTCCGCGGTCGCGGCCTCCATCCGCGGGTGCGGCGCCCGCTCCTCGGCCGCCTTCGTGATCACCACCACGTGCAGCTTGCCGTGCGGGTACCGGGAGCCGAGCAAGCCGCGCAGCGTCGTGGTGATGTGAGGCTCCTCCCAGGCTGGGACCAGGTGCACGAAGACCGGGGCGGCCGGCTCGCGCTCGAGCTGGGCTTCGTCGGGCAGCGTCTCCAGGGCGGCGTACGCCTCCTCCACGAAGCGGCACGTGGTGCGCATGCCTTTCCAGTCGAGGAGGAGCTTGAAGGCGGCCCGGCCGTTCAGGAACGAGGTGATGGCGAAGACCGCCGTCCAGAACCAGTCCATGGTCGCGGACGAAGAGGTTACTTCGACTTGGCGGGAAACTTCAAGACGGTCTCGCCCTCGCGGACGAGCCCATGCTCTTCGCGAGCGAGCTTCTCGATGTAGGCGGGATCGTTGCGCAAGCGGTCGATGGTGGCGGTGAGCTGCTCGGCCCGGGTTCGGAGCGCGGCGATGGCACGCTCGGCCGCCGCGATCTCGCGGTCGATCTCGCGCACACGCAGCACGCCGCCCACGCCCCACCCGCCCAGCACCGTGCCGACCAGGACCACCGCACCCGCCGCCACCAGCCGCTGTCTCATCGGGCCACGCGCGTGTAGAAACCGCGCCCGGGAAAGGAGGCCGCATGGTCCAGCTCCTCCTCGATACGCAGGAGCTGGTTGTACTTGGCGGTGCGCTCGCCCCGGGACGCGGAGCCGGTCTTGATCTGGCCGGCGTTGGCGGCGACGGCCAGGTCGGCGACGAAGGTGTCCTCGGTCTCGCCGGAGCGGTGGGAGATGACGGTGCCGTAGCCGGCGCGCTTGGCCAGCTCGATGGCCTCCATGGTCTCGGTGAGCGTGCCCACCTGGTTCACTTTGATCAACACAGCGTTGGCGATCCCATTCTTGATCCCCTGCTGGATGATGGCCGGGTTGGTGACGAACAGATCGTCGCCGACGAGCTGGACGCGCCCGCCCAGGCGACGGGTCAGCGCGCCCCAGCCGCCCCAGTCGTCTTCGGCCAGACCATCCTCGATAGAGACGATCGGGTAGCGGTCGCACAGCGCCTCGTACATGGCGATCATCTCCTCGGTGGTGCGGACGGCCCGCTCACGAGCCAGCCGGTAGCGGCCACCGGCCTCGGCGAACTCGCTGGCCGCCACGTCGAGCGCGACGAGGACCTCCTCCCCCGGGCGGTAGCCGGCGCGCTCGATGGCCTGCAGGAACAGATCGAGGGCCGCCGTGTTGGAGGAGAGATTCGGGGCGAAGCCGCCCTCGTCACCCACGCCCGTCGAAAGCCCGTGCTCCTTCAGGAGGTCCTTCAGGGCGTGGAAGCACTCCACGCCCATGCGGAGCGCCGTCGAGAAGTTCTCGGCGCCGGCCGGCACGAGCATGAACTCCTGGATGTCGAGCCCGTTGTCGGCGTGGGCGCCGCCGTTGATCACATTGAGCATGGGAATCGGCAACAGACGGGCCCCCGGCCCCCCCAGGTAGGCGTAGAGCGGCAACCCCACGTCGTCGGCGGCGGCCCGGGCCACGGCCAGCGACACGCCGAGGATGGCATTGGCACCCAGCGACGACTTGTTAGGTGTGCCGTCCAGCTCGAGCAGGGCCTGGTCGATCCGGACCTGCTCGGTCACCTCCATGCCGTCGATCTCGGGGGCGATGGTCTCCTCGATGTTCTTGACGGCCTGCTGCACACCCTTGCCCCGGTAGCGCTGGCTGTCGCCGTCGCGGAGCTCGAGCGCTTCCCGCTTGCCGGTGGAGGCGCCGGAGGGCACGTCGGCGCGGCCCCAGGCGCCGGACTCCACTTGCACCTCGACCTCCACGGTCGGATTGCCGCGCGAGTCGAGGATCTCGCGGGCGTAGACGCCGGTGATGGCGGACACTTCAGGATCTCCTCTCCAAGACGAAGTCGGCCAGAGCCCTGATGGTCTCGGCGCGCGGGCCGAGTGGCTTCAACGCGTCCTTGGCCTCGTCGATCAGGGCCCGGGCCCGCTTCCGGGAGTCCGGCAGCCCGTGGAGGGCCGGATAGGTGGCCTTCTGCTTGCGCTGATCGCTGCCCGCCGTCTTGCCCAACTCTTCGAGGCTGCCTTCGACGTCGAGGATATCATCGACGATCTGAAAGGCCAGGCCGAGACTGGCGCCGGCGGCGGTGATCGCCCGCAACGCCTCGGGCGTCGCGCCAGCCAGCATGGCGCCCACCCGCAGCGAGGCGCGGATGAGGGCCGCCGTTTTGTGAGTGTGGATGTAGTCGAGCGTCTCCGCCGTGATGGCTTTGCCTTCGGACTCGATGTCCACCACCTGCCCGCCCACCATGCCCCTGGTGCCGGCGGCGGTCGCGAGTTCGGTGACGACGGCGCCGATGACGCCGGGATCGGACGCCTGGGCGGCGTTGTCGGCGACGAGCTGGAAGGCCAGCGTGAGCAACGCGTCCCCGGCCAGGATGGCCAGAGCCTCGCCGAACACCTTGTGATTGGTGAGCCGGCCCCGGCGGTAGTCGTCGTCGTCCATCGCCGGTAGATAGTCGTGGATCAGCGAGTACGTGTGGATCAGCTCCAGGGCGCAGGCCGCGGGCAGGACCATCTCGGACCGGCCGCCCACGGCCTCGGCGCCGGCGATGACGAGGATGGGGCGCAAGCGCTTGCCGCCGGCCATCACGCTGTAGCGCATGGCCCGATGGATGGAGAACGGCGGCGCATCCTCGGGGGGCAGGAAGCGCTCGAGGGCCGCGTCGACCAGCGCTCGCTGCTGGGCGAGGTACGTCTTGAGGTCGAAGCTGCTCACCGTTCGGCTTCGTCCTCCCAGCCGGTGAAGGGCCGGGTCTCGGGCGCCCCCGTCTGGTCGCGGGACAGCAGCTCGATCTTGCGCTCAGCCTCGTCCAGGTACCTGACACAGTGCCGGGCCAAAGCGATGCCTTCTTCGTAGACCTTGAGCGATTCCTCGAGCGCTAGATTGCCGGACTCGAGCGCGCTCACGATCTGCTCGAGGCGGGTCAGGCAGTCCTCAAACTTGAGGTCGCTCATCCTGTTCTCTGGCCTGCTCGATCCGGCAGTCGAGGCTTCCCTCGTGCAGCAGCACGCTCACGGCGTCGCCTGGGCGGACCTGACGGGCCGTCCGCACGATGCTGCCGTCGGCGGCCCGGGTCAGGCTGTAGCCCCGCCCCAGCACGGCGAGCGGAGAGAGCGAATGCAGCCGTCCCACCGCCGCCGCCAGTCGGTGGCGGCTCTGCACGAGTCGGCGGGCCATCTCGCCGTGGATCCGGCTGTGAAGGCGCTCGAGGCGGTGCCGGCCGCCGCCCAGGTGGGCGAAGGGGCTGGCCGCCTTCAGGCGCGCGGTCAGCAGGTCGACACGATAGGTGGCCCGGCGGTGAGTGCCGCCGGCCGCCGCGTGCAGACGGGCCCGGGCGTGGCCCACCCGTCGAACGAGGTCGCTCAGCGGGCGCCGCGCGGCCCGCCCCAGCCGCCGCGTGAGGTCGTCCAGGGTCTCGGCCACCGCCTGCTTCTCCCGCACGACGAGCTCGGCCGCCGCCGACGGCGTGGGCGCCCGCAGGTCGCTGACGAAGTCGGCGATGGTGAAGTCCACTTCGTGTCCGACGGCGGACACGACGGGCGTCTTGGAGGCGGCGATGGCTCGAGCCACCACCTCTTCGTTGAATGCCCAGAGGTCTTCAAGCGATCCCCCGCCCCGCCCCACGATGATGACGTCGACGTCGCCGACCGCGTTGAGGTCGCCGAGCGCCCGCGCAATCTCCTCCGCCGCTCCTTCGCCCTGCACCCGGCAGGGGGCGATGACGATGTGCAGGCCGGCGAACCGCCGGCCGATGACGCGCAGCATGTCGCGCAGCGCGGCGCCGGACGGCGAGGTGGCGATGCCGATCTTCCGGGGAAAGCGCGGCAGCGGACGCTTGCGGGCCGGTTCGAAGAGTCCCTCGGCGGCCAGACGGGCCTTGAGCTGTTCGAAGGCCAGCTGGAGCGCGCCGAGCCCCTTGGGCTCGAGCACCTCGACCACGAGCTGGTATTCGCCGCGCTGGGCGTACACCTCCAGGCTTCCGAAGGCCAGCACGTGCTGGCCGTCGCCCGGCTCGAAGCGGAGCCGGCGGAGGCGGGTGCGGAAGACGACGGCGCGGAGCTGGGCGCTCTCGTCCTTCAGCGTGAAGTACGCGTGGCCCGAGCCGTAGAACCGGAAGTTGGAGATTTCGCCCTCGACCCACACGGCCGGGAAGCGTTGCTCCACTACCTCGCGCAGGCGCTCGGTCAGCTGGGACACGGTGACCACCGCCCGCTGGCTCGTCATTGGCGGCACGCTCGGTGGCGGGCGGAGCGTGACCGGCGCGGCGGGAGGGGGGAGGGTGCTGCTCGACCACGCAGAGGGCGGACGGCAGACCGGCTATGGCTGGGCTCCACCTCACGGGGGGCGGACCTTCGGCAGGCGGCGGGAACGGGTCTCGGCAGCGCCCTCCCCCCTCTCCCCACGCCGGTCACGCTCACACACCCTTGGCGTACAGCCTCGATCTCCTGCCGGGAGGTGGTGCTCATCGTGAGCCCAGCTGGCGTTCGGCGGCGCGGAGTGTGTTGCGCATCAGCATGGCGACGGTCATGAGGCCGACGCCTCCGGGTACCGGTGTAATCGCATGCGCCACTGGCTCGGCGGAGGCGAAGTCGACGTCTCCCGCGATCGTGCCGGTGTCCAGCCGGTTGAAGCCGACGTCGATCACCCAGGCGCCGGGCCTGATCATGTCGCCGGTGACGAAGCGGGCGCGGCCGGCAGCGACGCACAGGACATCGGCCCGCCGCGTGTGCTCGGCCAGATCCCGCGTGCGAGTGTGGCACATCGTCACCGTGGCGTGACGGGCGAGCAGGAGTTGCGCGAGCGGTTTACCCACGAGCCGTGAGCGCCCGATCACCACGGCCTCCGCGCCGACCAGGGGCGCGCCGTAGTGATCGAGGATCTCCAGGCAGCCCGCCGGCGTGCACGGTACCATCGCCGGCGCGCCGGCCAGGAGCCGGCCGAGGTTGGTCGGAGTGAGCCCGTCGACGTCCTTGTCGGGATCGATGCGGCCAATCACCTCGTCCTCGTCGAGGCCTTTCGGCAGCGGGAGCTGCACGAGGATGCCGTGGACGGTCCGGTCGGCGTTCAACCGATCGATGACGGCGAGCAGTTCTCCCGGCTCGAGCCCTCCGGGGTAGAGGAAGTCCGGCGACCCCATGCCGAGCGAGGAGGCCGTTCGCTTCTTGCTGTTGACGTAGGATCTCGAGGCGGGGTTGTCGCCGACGAGGACGGCGGCCAGCGAGGGGGTCACGCCGGTCGATGCGCGCAGGCGCGCGACGCCCCCGCGCACCTCGTCCAGAACCTTCTGGCTGACCGCGCGGCCGTCGAGGATCAAGCCCCGCCCCTGCGAGGCTTCAAGCCGGAACGCGCAGGCGGCGGATGTCCGAGGCGCGGCCGGTCTCGGGATCGACGGTGATGACCACTCCGTGCAGCGCGGCCGGCCCCTTGGCCGGCTCGAAGCGAACCGGCATCTGTGTGAGGAATCGCTGCAGGATGATGTCGGTGTCCACGCCGATCACGGAGTCGATCGGCCCGGTCATCCCCACGTCGGTGATGTAGGCGGTACCCCGGGGCAGGATCCGCTCGTCGGCCGTCTGCACGTGGCGGTGCGTACCCACCACCGCGCTCACGCGTCCGTCGAGGTACCAGCCCATGGCCACCGACTCGGACGTCGCCTCCGCGTGCATGTCCACCAGGATGATGGACGTCTCCTTGCGCAACTCGGGGATGACGGCGTCCGCCTTCCGGAACGGGCAGTCGATCGGGCTCATGAAGACCCGGCCCATGAGATTGAGGACGGCCACTCGATGGGGGCCGGCCTTCACGCTGACGTGGCCCGCGCCGGGGGTGCCGGACGGAAAGTTGGCCGGGCGTAGGAGCAGGTTCTCCCTGGTGATGTACTCCACGATCTCCTTGCGGTCCCAGATGTGGTTCCCGGAGGTCATGACGTCGGCGCCGTAGTCGAGGAGCTCGCGGGCGATCTGCGGAGTCACGCCGAAGCCGGCCGCCGCGTTCTCCACGTTGACCACCACGAAGTCCGCCCGGTGCTCCTCGCGCAGGCGGGGCAGCAGCTTTCGCACGGCGGCCCGCCCGGGCTCGCCGAAGACGTCGCCGACCATCAGGATGTTCATTGGAGCGGGCTCCGCGAGGCCGGCTTAGGCCGTGGGTGGCCTGATCGAGGTGGGCCGTGCTTCATCATTACTTCGCGACTTCGACGGCCCGGGTCTCGCGGATGACCACCACCTTGATGTGACCGGGATACTGCATCTCGGCCTCGATGCGCTTGGTGATGTCCTTGGCCAGCTGATGGGCGTCGAGGTCGGAGATGATGTCGGCCTTGGTGATCACGCGCAGCTCCCGCCCGGCCTGAATGGCGTAGCACATCTCCACGCCCTTGTAGGACAGCGCGATCTCCTCCAGCTTGGCCAGCCGCTTGATGTAGGACTCCAGGACGTCACGGCGGGCCCCCGGGCGGGCCGCCGAGATGCCGTCGGCGGCCTCCACCAGGACCGCTTCGATCGTCTGGGGCTCGACGTTCTCGTGGCCGCACAGGGCCGCGTTGATGACCTCCGGGCTCTCGTTGTACTTGGTCAGCACCTGCAGCGACAGCTCGGGGTGACTGCCCTCCTGCTCGTGAGTCAGCGCCTTGCCGATGTCGTGGAGCAGCCCCATGCGCTTGCCCAGCTTGACGTCGGCCTTGATCTCGGCCGCCATCATGCCGACCAGCCAGGCCACCTCCTTGGAGTGCTGCAGGCAGTTCTGACCGTACGACGTGCGGTACTTGAGGCGGCCCACCAGCTTCGTGAGCTCGGGGTGGAGGCCATGCACGCCCACCTCGAAGCAGGCCTTCTCCCCTTCCTCCTTGATGGACTGCTCCATCTCCCGCTTGACCTTCTCGACGACCTCCTCGATCCGCGCGGGGTGGATGCGGCCGTCGGCGATGAGGATCTGGAGCGCCCGGCGGGCGATCTCCCGCCGGTACGGCTCGTACGCCGAGATCAGCACGGCCTCCGGCGTGTCGTCGACGATGAGGTCGACGCCGGTGAGCATCTCCAGTGCCCGGATGTTCCGGCCCTCGCGGCCGATGATGCGGCCCTTCATGTCGTCCGAGGGCAGATCCACGACGGACACGGACGTCTCCACCGTGTAGTCGGGGGCCAGGCGCTGGATCGTGGTGGCCAGCACCTCCTTGGCCTTTTCGCGCGCCGTCTCCCGCGCCTGCTCCTCCAGGCGCATGGCGATCAGCGCGGCCTCGCGGCGCGCCTCCTCCTCCATCTGAGCCAGGAGCTGGCGCTTGGCCTCTTCCGCGGTGAGGCCGGCGATGGCCTCCAGCCGGCGGCGCTGCTCTTCGAGGGCTTGGCCCAGGCGCGCTTCCCGGTCGGCCAGGGCTCGGTCCCGTTCCACCAGGCCCCGTTCCTTGGAGGCGTATTCGCTGAGCCGACGCTCCAGCTCCTCGAGCTTGCGGGCCAGCTGCTCCTCCTTGGTGAGGATCCGCTGCTCGATCTGCTGGATGTTGCGCTCGCGCTGGCGCACTTCGGCGTCGAACTCGGTTCGGGCCTTGAGGACGATCTCCCGGGCCTCCAGCTCGGCCGTGCGGCGCCGTGTCTCGGCGTCGCGTTCGGCTTCGCCGACGATGCGCTGCGCGCGGAGGCCAGCGGCGCCCACCTTCCGATCCGAGAACCACTTGTGCCCGAGAAACCCGACGAGGAGGGCGAGGACCGAGAGGAGTGTGAGGGCGATCCAGACTGCTTCCATAGCTATGTCATCCCCCTTGCGAGGGTAAGCGTGAGCCGCAAATGCCTATGAGACTTGACAAGTATAGGAGTGAGAGGCGGCGGGAGTCAAACCCTGGGCCAGAGATTAAAGATCCCCACCTCTGCCGTGTGCCGACGGTGTTTCGAACCTGGTCTAGCCAGGTGGGCGCCGATTGTAGAGGGCTTCAGGCTTCCCCTTCTCGGAGGGGCTTGCTCACCACCCTCGATCACAGCTCCCGTTGGGCGAATGAGGTTGAAACTTCCCCCGGCATCACGTGCAGCGCAGGGACGACTTAGGTGTACCTGGAGGGGCGCCCCCGAGTCAAGCTCTTGGAGACACCCCTCCGACTATTTCGGCGTGGCGCGCTCCAGGAGGCTCACCAGGACCCCCAGGCGGGCCCCGACGTCACCGGCCTGGCGCTCCCGTTCCTCCCGGGCGCGGAACAGCTCGTCGGTGATGTCGAGGGCGGCCAGCATCAGGGCCTTGCCCGTGTCCTGGACCCCCGCGCGCCCGAGGCTCTCCACACGCTTCTCGAGGTAGTGAGCCAGCGACCGGACGTAGTCGGGGGGCGCCTCGGTCCGGAGGGTGAGGTTCTGGCCGAGCAGCGTCAGCTCGATGCGCTTGGGTTCGCTCATCGCCGGCCGGTCCCTCCTCAGAGCTCGAGCTTGTTGATGTCCTTGAGCATGGCGTCGATCTGGGCAGCCACCTGGCTCCGTTCGGCGGTCAGCCGCCCGAGATCGCGCTTGAGCCGCTCGTTCTCCTCGCGCAGCCGGGCCATGGCCTCGGTGGCCCGGCGTACGGCCTCCTCGAGGTGCGTCAGCCGATCGAGGAGCTCGTCACCCATCACACACCACGCCAGCTGATGTTGAACCGCTCGGCGACCCGGCGGGCCACGCGCTCCTGGATCTGATTGGCCTCGTCGTCGGTGAGGGTGCGATCGTCGGCCTGCAGGGTGAGCCGCCAGGCCAGATTGCGCCGGCCGTCCTCGAACGTGAAGACGTCGAACAGCGCGAGCTGGCGCAGCAGCGGCCCGGCCTCCTTGCGGATGAACGCTTCGATCTCGGCGGCGGTGACGGCCCGCAGCGAACCCACCAGGAAGGCCAGGTCGCGCTGGACCGCGGGAAAGCGCGGCAGCGGCCGGTAGGTGACCGACGGGGGGATCAGTCTCAGGACCTCATCGAGGGCCAGCGCGGCCGCGAACACCGGCACGGCGACATCGTAGAGCGCTCGCAGGTCGGCGGCCACCTCGCCGAACTCGGCGACCGTCACCCCGTTCTGGGCGACCAGGATGCCGTGGCAGTCGGGCTCGAATCCTTTGACGCCGCCGGCCAGGATCGGCCGGGATTCCGGCGCCGACACGCCCAGCGCTTCCAGGACGTGCTCGGCCAGGCCCTTGGCGTCGTAGACGTCGACCTGCTCGCCCCGGGCGTCGCCGCCCGGCCGAGCCCACCACCCGAACGGCACCCGCGCGCCGGCCAGCGCGATGCTGAGCCAGCGGGGCTCGCGGGGCAGCCCCAACACCGGCTCGAAGACCTTGCCGATCTCGAAAACGCGGACGCTGCCTTGCTGCTTGCGAACGTTGGTGGCCACCACGCCGAGCACGCCTTCCAGCGGGTTATAGCGCAGCAGCGAGGCGTCCCGGCTCAAGGGATTGCGGAGGGCGATGGGCCGGGGCGCGGCCGGCGTGCGCAGCACTTCGTCGTAGGCGGGATCGCTGAAGCTGTAGGTGACGACTTCGCTGAGCCCGGCCCCCACCAGCGCGCGCCGGACCGTCTCCGCCTGCTGGAGGGCGGCCGGCAGCTCCACCGATCGCAGCGGGCCGCTCATCAGCGTCGAGGGGATCTTGTCGTAGCCCCACACGCGGATCACTTCCTCGACGAGGTCATCCTCCATGGTGAGGTCGCGTCGGAAGCTCGGCACCTCGACGTCCAGGTCGTCGCCCTGCTCGCGCACGGAGAGGCCGAGACCGGTGAGGATGCGCTCGGCCTCGGCCCGCGGCGGCGCGGTGCCGAGCAGGCGGGCGATGCGCGCCGGCCGCAGGCGCACGCGGGGCCGGGGCCGCGGGCGCGGGTAGGCGTCGACCATGCCGCGGGCCACCGTGCCCCCGTTCAGCTCGGCGATGAGCTGGGCGGCCCGATCGCTGGCGTCCACCAGCGCCTCGATGTCGGCGCCGCGCTCGAAGCGATAGGCAGCGTCGGTGGGGAGGCCCAGTGCGCGTGAGGTGCGACGCACGGAGGCGGGCAGGAAGTACGCGCTCTCGAGGAGGATCCGCGTCGTCTCCTCGGAGACCTCCGTGTTGGCGCCGCCCATGACCCCGGCGATGCCAATGGCCCGCTCGGGGTCGGCAATGACCAGCATCCGCTCGTCGAGTCCACGCTCCTGACCGTCCAGGGTCGTGAAACGCTCACCGGGGCGCGCCCGGCGCACGACGATGGTGCCCTCGACCACCCGAGCGTGGTCGAAGGCGTGGAGCGGGTGGCCGAGCTCCCACATCACGTAATTCGTGGCGTCCACCACGTTGCTGATGGGCCGGAGCCCTACCGCGCGCAGCCGCGTCACCAGCCAGGCCGGCGCGGGCCGCACGCGGACGCCGCTGACGACGCGGGCGGTGAACCGGTGGCAGAGGTCGGGCGCGTCGACGTGCACGCGGGCCCACTGCTCCACCGGCTCATCCGACTCTTTGACGGCGGTGGTCGGAGCGTGGAAGCGGCCGCCGGTCAGCGCGGCCAGCTCGCGGGCCACGCCGACCACCGAGAGGCAGTCAGGGCGGTTCGGAGTGACCTCGACCTCCAGCACGTCGTCGTCGAGACCGAGGTGAGCCACGAGGTCCGCGCCCAGGGGCGCGTCGGCGTCCAGGGTCAGGATCCCGGCCTCGTGCTCGACGCCCAGCCCCAGCTCGCGCTCCGAGCAGAGCATGCCCTGCGACTCCACGCCGCGGATCTTGACGGTGGCCACCGGGCGGCTCGCCGTCTGTCCGGGGCCGGGCGGCAGCATCGCCCCCGGCGGCGCGAAGGCGGCTCGCACGCCGCGGGCGATGTTGGGAGCGCCGCCGACCACGCTGAAGCGCTCGCCTCCGGTGGTGACGCGGCAGAGCACCAGACGATGGCCCTGGCTCTCGCCCAGCTCGCGCTCGATGGCCTCGATCTCGCCGACGACGACGCCGGCCAACTGGGCCGGCTTCAGCGGGGTGACGCCGGCCACCTCGACGCCGGCGTTGGTCAGCCGGTCCGCCGCCTGGGCCGCCGAGAGGTCGACATCGACGAACTCCCGCACCCACCGATACAGGATCTTCATGAGGCTGGCGGGAGCAGGCTCACGCGAACTGGCGGAGGAAGCGCAGGTCGTTCTCGAAGAAGAGCCGGATGTCGTCCACACCGTACTTGAGCATGGCGATCCGCTCGATGCCCATGCCGAAGGCCCAGCCCGTCACCTCCTCGGGATCGTAGCCGACGTTGCGCAATACTTGAGGGTGAACCATGCCCGAGCCCAGGATCTCCAGCCAGCCGGACTGCTTGCAGACCCGGCAGCCTCGGCCGCCGCACAGGAAGCACAGCACGTCGACCTCGGCCGACGGCTCGGTGAACGGGAAGAACGACGGGCGGAACCGGATCTTGGAGCGAGGGCCGAACATCTGCCGCGCGAACAGCTCGAGCATGCCCTTGAGGTCGCCCATGGATATGTGGCGGTCGACGGCCAGCCCCTCCACCTGGTGGAACATGGGCGAGTGCGTGATGTCGGCGTCGCGGCGATAGACCCGGCCGGGCACGATGATGCGCACCGGGGGACGCCGGGCCTGCATGACCCGGATCTGTACCGGGGAGGTATGGGTGCGGAGCAGCATGTCCTCCGAGATGTAGAAGGTGTCCTGCATGTCCCGGGCCGGGTGGTCCTTGGGGATGTTGAGGGCCTCGAAGTTGTGGTAGTCGTCCTCGACCTCGGGCCCCTCGGCCACCGAGAAGCCCAGCCCCACGAAGATGGCCACGATCTCGTCGTGGACCTTCGTCAGAGGGTGGCGCGATCCCAGAGGCGGCCGGCGGCCGGGCAGCGTGAGGTCCAGTCGCTGGCGCGCCCGTTCCTGCCGCCGCTCGGTCTCCCGCGTCTCGTTGAGCCGCAGATCGAGGAGCGCCTCCAGCTCCCGCTTGGCTTCGTTGGCGGCGGCGCCGACCAGCGGCCGTTCCTTCGCCGGCAGCTCGCCCACCGAGCGCAGCAGCTGCGTCAGCTTGCCCTGGCGGCCCAGGATGCGGACGCGGATTTCTTCCAGCTCGGTCGACGAGGTGGCGCGTCCGATCGCGCTACGGGCCTCGTCCTTGATCGCGTCGACCCGAGGATGACCCACTCGACTCAGCCGGCCTTGGCCTTCGCGGTCTCGGCGAGCTTGGCGAAGGCCTGGGGGTCGGTCACCGCCAGTTCGGCGAGGATCTTGCGGTCGAGGAGGACCCCGGCCTTCTTGAGGCCGGCCATGAACCGCGAGTAGGACAGCCCGGCCATACGGCAGGCGGCGTTGATGCGCACGATCCACAGCCCGCGCCGCTCGCGCTTCTTGCGGCGGCGGTCACGGTACGCGAATGCGCCGGCCCGCAGGACTGTTTCGGCCGCCGGCCGGTACAGCCGGCTCCGGCCACCGACGTAGCCCTTCGCCTTCTTGAGAATCTTCTTGCGCCGCTGGCGCGTCTTCGGCCCGCCTCTTGCCCGTGGCATCGGTCTACGCCTCCGCTCTCAGAGATAGGGGACGAGCGCCTTGAGGCGGCGTTCGTCGGCCTTGGCGACGAGCTTGCTCTTGCGCAGGCGCCGCCGCCGCCGCGGCGGCTTGGCCTGCAAATGGTGCTGCTTCCAAGCGCCGGCCCGCTTGAGCTTGCCGGACGCCGTGACCTTCAGGCGCTTGGCCGCGCCCCGCTTGGTCCTCATCTTGGGCATCGTGCTCTCCTGCGCCGGCTCAATGTTGAGCCTTCGGGCTCAGCATGATGTGCAGCATCCGCCCTTCCATCCGCGGATTGTTCTCCACGTTGGCGATGTCCTGGACGGCCTCCACCATCCGCTGGAGCATCTTCCAGCCCAGCTCGGTGTGGGCCATCTCGCGCCCCTTGAAGCGCTCGGTGACTTTGGCCTTGTGGCCTTCGTCCAGGAAGCGCCGAATGTGCTTGAGCTTGAACTCGAAGTCGTGCTTCTCGGTCTTGGGGCCCATCTTGACTTCCTTGATCTGGATCGTGGTCTGCTTCTTGCGGGCCTCTTTCAACCGCCGGGCCTGCGTGTACTTGTACTTGCCGAAATCCATGATGCGGCAGACCGGGGGCTGGGCCTCGGGCGCCACCTCGACGAGGTCGAGTTCGCGCTGGCGGGCCGTCTCCAGCGCCTGGGGCAGCGGCATGATCCCCAGCTGCTCACCCTCGGGGCTGACCACGCGAACGTCACGGGCACGGATTCCCTCGTTGATACGGATCTCTTTGGTTTGACTGATGGGCGTCGCTCCTGAGTTAGAGGGTGAGCACGGGCGCGCGCCCTGAGGGGCACGGCCGCGCCCCGCGCACCGCGAGGCCGGGCCGGGCGCAGGGGGCGCTGTTGGGGGACCGCTCCCTCACGAGCGGCCCACGGTAAGGTCGGGGGCCCGCGCGCCGATTTCGCGGGCAAGCTCGGTCAGCACGCGGCCGACGGGGATGTCCTTGAGCTCCTCGCCGCTGCGATGCCGGAGGCTCACGGTGCTTCCGGCCCGCTCGCGCTCGCCGACCACGAGCATGTAGGGAACCTTGCGGAGCTGGGCGTCGCGGATCCGATAACCCAGCTTCTCGTTGCGGTCGTCGAGCTCGGCCCGGACGCGGGCCGCCCGCAGCTGGGCGTGCACGCTGCGTCCGTACTCCGCGTGCTTCTCGCTCACCGGCAGCACCCGGGCCTGGACCGGGGCCAGCCAGGTGGGAAAGGCGCCGGCGTAGTGCTCGACCAGAACGCCGACGAAGCGCTCGAAGGAGCCGAAGATCGCCCGGTGGATCATGACCGGGCGCTTGGCCTGTCCGTCGCTGTCGATGTACTCGAGCGCGAAGCGGTCGGGAAAGGTGTCGATCTGGATGGTGGCGACCTGCCACCGCCGCCCCAGCGCGTCCTGGACGTCCACGTCGATCTTGGGCCCATAGAACGTCCCGTCGCCCGGGTTCAGGTCGTAGGCGAGGCCATTGGCGCGCAGCGCGTCGTGCAGGGCGCGCTCGGCCGTCTCCCACTGCTCGTCCGTCCCCAGCGACTTCTCGGGCCGGGTGGACAGCTTGAAGAACGGTTCCAGCATGAAGGTCTTGTACCACTCGCGGACCAGCTCGAGCAGCGCGGTGATCTCGTCCTGGATCTGGTCGAGCCGGCAATAGATGTGGGCGTCGTCCTGGGTGAACTGCCGGACGCGAAGAAGACCGGTCAGCGTGCCCGAGCGCTCGTTGCGGTGCAGTCGTCCCATCTCGCTGAAGCGCAGCGGCAGGTCGCGGTACGAACGCAGGGCGTGGCGATAGACGAGCGTGGACTCCGGACAGTTCATCGGCTTGAGGCCGAAGACCTGCTCCTCGGACTCCACCAGGAACATGTTCTCGCGAAAGTGCTCCCAGTGGCCCGACTCCTCCCACAGCCGCTTGTTGACGAGGATCGGCGTGGAGATCTCCTGGTAGCCCCGCGCGTCCAGGACCTCGCGGACGAACCGTTCGAGCTCGCGCACCACGGTCCAGCCGTGCGGGAGCCAGAACGGCGCTCCCGGCGAGACGTCGTGGAAGGCGTAGAGGTCGAGCTCCCGCCCGAGCTTGCGGTGGTCGCGCTTCTTGGCCTCCTCCAGCCGCCAGAGATGCTTGTCCAGCTCCTCCTGGCTGAGCCAGGCGGTCCCGTAGATCCGCTGGAGCATCGGGTTCCGCTCGTCCCCGCGCCAGTAGGCTCCGGAGGAGGAGAGCAGCTTGAAGAACCCGACGCGGCCGGTGGAGGGCACGTGCGGCCCGCGGCAGAGATCGACGAACTCTCCCTGCTGGTAGAGAGACACCCGCGGGGCCTCGATGCCTTCCAGGATCTCCACTTTGAACGGCTCGCCGCGCTCGCGGAAGAAGCCGATGGCTTCCTGGCGGCCCATCTCGCGCCGCTCGAACGGATAGTCGGCGGCGGCGATCTCGCGCATCACGCCCTCGATCCGGTCGAGATCCTCGGGCGTGAAGGGCGTGGCCCGGGCGAAGTCGTAGTAGAAGCCGTCCTCGATGGCGGGGCCGATGGCCACCTTCACGTCGGGGTACAGTCGCTTGACCGCCTGCGCCATCACGTGCGAGGTGGAATGGCGGAGCGTGGAAAGCGGCGACGGGTCGCAGTCGAACTCGCCGGTCAGCTTGAGGTGACGCTCTTCTTCAGCTTCGGCCATACACTCCT
>JBOHPP010000030.1:0-25985 GCA_050731755.1 Candidatus Rokuibacteriota bacterium
GGCCGAGCATCTGGCCCTCCACGGCTTCACGGTCTTCGAAGCGACGAGCGGCGTCGAGGCCTTCCTCCATCTCAAGCGCGCTCCGCCGGAGACCGTCGTGCTGAACCTGAACATGCCGCGACTCGGCGGCCTGGAGGCACTCCGGTGGATCCGGACCCTGGCCCCCTCCATCGCGGTCGTGACGCTGAGTGAGGAGGTGGACACCGAAGTCTACTGGCGGGCGCTGGAGCTCGGAGCGCATGATGCCCTCCCGACGCCCGTGGTCCTGGCGGACCTGGTGGCGGTGCTCGAGAGCCATGAGAGGCCGCGACCAGTCTCCAGCAGTGGGGAGTCGCCGACGGCGTCTGTCGAGACGAGGGTAGGGATGGCGATGCCAGGTGCGGGTGCTCATCATCGCCGATGACCATGACGTGCGGGCCACGCTGGAGGAGTTCCTGGCTCCGAAGGGGTATCGGACGATGGCGGCTCCTGACGACGTCGCGGCCCTGGACGCCATCGTCGAGTCCCCTCCCGACGCCGTGCTGCTCGACATCGGCACGGCCGGGCTCACCGAGCTCGAGGCGTTGCCGACGATCCGCACACTGGCGCCCCATACAATGGTCATCATGGTGGGTGTCATCACCGACCTCGAGATCGCCAGGCGAGGGCTCGCGCGGGGTGCCTTCGACTTCGTGGTAACGCCGCTGGATCTGAACTACCTCACCGACAGCATCGAGGCGGCGCTTACGCTGCGACGGCTGTGTACACCAGAGGACATCCCATGACCACGCTGGGCTTCAAGGTCGCAAATCAAGGGCGCCAGGCCACTCGTTCTCCTACAGGCTCCCGAGGAAGTCGACGATCGCGGCATTGACGTCCTCGGGCCGTTCCTGCTGAGTCCAGTGACCGCAGCCGGGGAGCATGAGCGTCTTTCGGAGGTGGGGAACGAACTTCGACAGGCTGGGGATGAGCTGATCCATGCCGCGAAACGCCACCACGAGGTCGCGATCGCCGGCGACATACAGCGCGGGGACGGTCACGCGCGCCCCGGAGAACGGAGCCAGCAGCTCCCAGTTGCAGTCGATGTTCCGGTACCAGTTCAGTCCCCCGCGAAATCCCGTGCGCGCGAATTCCCCGGCGAAGAACTCGACGTCGGCCTTGGTAAGCCATGGCGGCAGCGCATTCGGGTCGACCGTGCCGCTGAGGAAGCCACCCCGCCGTGGCACCATGCCGACGGCATCACGATTGCCCGTGATCAGGTCGCCCACCGGTCCGTCACCGGAGGCCCAGTACAGGAGGCGGCGGATGGTGAGGCGGAGGTCGCCCTCGAGCTCCTTCTCGGCCACCCCTGGCGTCTGGAAATAGAGCTGGTAGAACAGTGCGTCGTCGGTCTGGGGCATGACAGTGGTCGGACGCGCGGGCCCCCGCGGCCGGAACGGGACGCTCAGGCCGATGACGGCACGAAAGCGGTCGGGACGCAGCAGCGCGGCATGCCAGGCGACGGGAGCGCCCCAGTCATGGCCGGCGATCACCGCCGACTCCGCGCCGAGGGCGTCGAGCAGGCCGATCATGTCGCCGACGAGGTGCAGGAGCGTGTACTGGTCGATCTCGGCTGGAGCATCGGTCTGGCCGTAGCCGCGCATATCGGGCGCCACCGCGTGGAACCCGGCTTTGGCCAGCGCCGGCAGCTGGTGCCGCCAGGAATACCAGGACTCCGGGAAGCCGTGACAGAGGACGATCAGCGGGCCCGCCCCCTGCTCGGCGATGTGCATGCGGATGCCGTTGGTCTCCACGATCCGGTGCTGAACTTGACTCATGGTGCCTATCCTTCCGTCATCACGGCCACGACGCGCTGCACGAGCTCGGGGTCCAGGTAGACGCTCCGCGGTTTGAGCAGGTGCTGGACCTCGGCGACCAGACGGTGAACTCCGGGATCGCGGGCCGCCAGCTTGGTCAGGGCGAGTCCGAACTTGATCGCCACCTCGAAGTCCGGCGGACGTTCGCCGCGTGTGTCCGGATAGACGAAATCCGGGATGACGGAACCCGCCCAGGGAGTCTCGATCAGCGCCGCGGCTTCGACAAAGAAGGAGGGGGCCAGACCGTCCAGTGGATCAGGCTCGGCCGCTCGCGTCGCCAGCAGGTGGCCGAGGGCGCGGGCCTCCTGCGCGGCCACACTCATTCCCTGGCCATAGACGGGATTGAACCGACACACCGCATCGCCGACCGGGAGCAGCCCCCGCGGAAGGCTCGTCAGTCGCTCGTAGTGCCGGTACGCGCTGGCCGGGAACCCGAAGCGGACGACGTCGTCCAGGAGCTTGGCGGGTTTGATCGCGTTGTAGATCGTGGGGGTCCGCAACTGCTGCGCGAAGGCCATGAATCCGTCCGCATCCCCGGGCGGCCTCTCGCCGTGTCGCCCGGCGACGGTGACGATCCAGCGCCGACCCTCCAGCGGCAACAGCAGCGCGCCCCGGCTGCTGGCCGGGGCCCGGGGGAAGCAAAACACTCCCTTCCAGTCCGGGGGCGCGTCGTCAGGGATCGCGAAGATGGCGCTGGTATAGGCCAGGTCGACGCCGACGGTGGTCTCTTCAGGCGCCGCCTGGCCGATCGCCTCGAGCAGGCCGAGCGTGAGGGTCCCACGCCCTGAGGCATCCACCACGAGATCCGCCTCCAGCGTCTCGCTCTTCTCGGTGCGTTGCGCGCACCGCACTCCGGTGACCGCGGTCCCATCCGAGCGCGCCACCAACGCCTCGACGGGGCAGTGTTGACGGAATTCGACGTTGGCGCAGGCGTGCACACGCTGTCGCACGGTGAATTCCACCTGGGCCCGGGACATGGCATAGGCATCAAAGCCGAGATCGCGCTGGGGAAACGGATCATAGCCGGGCCGTTCCATCCGAACGTCGAGTCCGACTCGGAACGGGACCGCGCCGCGCTTGGCCAGATCGTGGTCGAAGTCCGGGAACAGCTCAGACAGCGCGCGTTGGCCGCCCGCGAGCAAGGCATGGACATGCTTGCCCTGGGGCACACCGACCCGGTCAGCTGCCTGCCGGGGCAGAACATCACGTTCCAACACGAGCACTCGCTCGAAGTGGTCCGCGAGCGCCCGCGCGGCCGTCAGTCCTCCCATGCCGGCCCCGACCACGACGGCCTGTCTGCCTACCATCGGTCGTTCCCCCGCGATCCCGGCGCGAGCATACCCTGGCTCCGCAGCGCCGGAAAGGACCTGAGGCGGTCCACGGTCGTTATCGGCGCCATTCCAGGTCGTCGAGCACCGCGATGGGGACCGGCACCTCCTGCCCGTTGCGCTCGGCCGACACGTACCCCGCATACAGGGTCGCCACCGTGTCGTGCGCGATGAGGGGACCGGACTGCGGGGGCCGGCCGCTGACGCCGCACTCGACGAAGTCCTGGATCTCGGCATAGAAGCCCTGCTGCCACTCTTCGTCGGCGGCGGGGTGACTCCAACCTTCCTTGGTCCCGATCTTCTCGACGACGTAGACGTCGCGGAACTGCCCGGCCTCGGGGTTGAAGGTGTCGAGGAGGTTCACGGGGTTGAGCCGGCAAGTCGTGCGGTGATTGTTGGCGAACACCTCGAGCCAGTTATGCACCCCGCCGAGCACCAGCTCGGTGGCGAACACGTCGGCGACCGTGCCGTCGTCGAAGGTGACGTGCAGCTGGCTGTAGTCCTCGATGTCCTCGTAGTCGGTGCGGAGGAAGCCACGGTCGCGAAAGCCGGGCAGGCGCGTGATTTCGTGGACCCGGCCGGATACCGTGGCCGGCCGGATCGGCCGTCCCTGGCGAGCGCGCCCCTCGACGTGCTTGAGGTAGAGGCACGCCGTCAGCGGGTGGCAGCCCTTGCCCACGAGCGAGCCGCCGCCCGCCTGCCGCCAGATGCCGTACACCGGCGAGTGCGAGCCGCTGTGGGACTCGCCACCCAGCATCCAGAGAATCTGAGCGTCCGTCTTCTCGACGATCTGCCGCTCCTTCTGGATCGCCGGCGCATAGATCCAGTTCTCGGCGTAGGCCAGGACGACGCCGTGGCGGCGCGCCGCGCGCACGATGCGGTCGGCGCTGGCCAGCGCGACCTTCAGCAGCGTTTCCTTGCCGGCGCGGTTGCCGGCGAACGGGCCGTCCGGCGGCCCGAACGCGCCGGTGAACGGCTTCTCGACGAAGACGTGCTTGCCGGCCTCGATGGCCTCGAGCGCCACCGCCTCGTGCGTCACGGGCGGAGAGCAAATGTCCACGACGTCGACGTGCGGCAGCATGGCGGCGAGGCTCGGATACGGCGTCGCGCCGCTGTCTCGGGCGAAGGCCTCCCGCCGATCGGCGGTCGGGGAGGTCACGCCGGCCAGGCGTGCCTCGACGCCGTGGACGCGACGGTAGGCGAGGAGGTGCAGGTGCGCCGCGAAGCGCGAGCCGACGATGCCGATCCTGAGCGTGCCCATCGACGGGGGCGGCTCACGGCGCTTTGTGGAGGGCGCCGTCCTTCATGATCATGCGGAGCGCGCCGCGGTCCTGGAGGACCTCGATGTCGGCGAGCGGGTCGCCGTCCACCAGCACGAGATCGGCGAGGGCACCCGCGCGGACGACGCCCAGCTCGCCGGGCCGTCCCATGATCTCGCCGCCGAGCCGGGTGGCAGCGACGAGCGTCTCCATCGGTGAGAAGCCCAGGATCTTGACGAAGAGCCAGAGGTCACGGGCGTAGGTGCCGTGCGGGGTGTAGGCGAAGCCGTAGTCGCCGCCGGGCAGCACCCGGATGCCGCGCCGGCGCATGCGGCCGACGCTCTCGACGGAGATGGCCAGCTCGCGCTCGAAGCCCCGGGCCCGCTCGGTGGTGACGCCCCACTGGCCGGCTGCCTGGCTCAGGTTGTAGGTGATACCGAGGGCGGGGGCCACGAAGACGCGATCGCGCGCGGTCTCCAGGGCGTCGAGGGCCCGCTCGTCAGCGTAGTTGGCGTGGTAGATGATCTCGATACCGTGACGGAGCGCCATCAGGACGGACTCCGCGCTCCGGCAATGGGCGCACACCCGGAGGCCTCCCGCCCGCGCCACCTCCATGGCCGCCGTCACCTCCGCGTCGGTCATGGGCGTCTGCTCGGACGCCCAGCTCGAGGTGCCGAGGTCGCCGGAGAGGTTGAGCTTCAAGAGGTCCACGCCCTCGCGCGCGAGGAGGCGGCACACACGGCGAATCCCATCGGGGCCGTCGGCCACCCAGCAGAACGTCGGCGTCTCGTGGTACGGCAGATGGAGCCGGTTGGTGTCGCCGAGCCCGCCGGTCACCGTGATCTCGGGGCCGTTGGCGAGAAGCCGGGGCCCCGGCACGCGGCCGGCGTCGATCTCGCGGCGCAGGACGACGTCCAGGCGAGGCTTGGCCGCCGCCGCCGACAGCGCGCTCGTATAGCCGCAGTCGAGCATCGTGCGCGCGTTACGCACGGTGGCGAGGATGTGCTCCTCGGGCGGCAGCTGGGTGAGCTCGTAGGAGACCACATCGGCGAAGCTCAGATGCGCATGCGGCTCGATGAGACCCGGCATCAGGGTGGCGCCGGCGCCGTCGATCATGGTCGCGCCCGCGGGAGCGGGGCCGGCCGGCCCCGGCGTGACCTCGGCGATGCGGGTACCCTCGACCCGCACGACTCCGGGAAACGGCTCGCGGCCGGTGCCGTCGAAGATCCTCACGTTGGTGATGACGCAGGTACCCATGGGCCCCCTCCCTCGCTCTGGTCCGGGGATTCTAGCAGGGGAGAGGCGCGATCGGACCGCGGCCGTGGGCACGCTCGGAGCCTCGTCGCCGGGGCGCGGATCGTTCGGAATGAGCCGCACGGATTGACATCGTCTCCGGCGGCGGGCTAGATTCGGGCCTCGCCCCGGAGACGTGCGGTGCTGATGCATGAACTCACGTGAGGCCCTCCATGCCAGAGTCCGGTCGCGCAGTCATCGCCAACGTCGCGCGCCTCCACGAAATCATGGATCGCCACCGGCTGGCCGCGGTGGTGGCGCGCTCGGGGCAGAACTTCACCTATCTCGCAGGGCTCGCCTATCCGGGCACGCTCGCCCGCCACCTCGATCTGCCCGACTCGGTTCGGGGCGTGCTGCTGCTGTGGCCCCGGCGCGGTGAGCCGGTCATCGTCCTCAACAAGATCGCCGAGGGGCTCACCCGGCGTGACTCCTGGGTCAAGAGAATCGAGGTTTACGACGCCTACACGGAATCGCCGTACCACCGGCTCGGTCAGGTGCTGAAGGCCGAGGGACTCGCCGGCGAGCGCGTCGGCTTCGAGAAGAACTACGTCAGCGCCGCCCACTGGGAGGACGTCCAGCGCAGCCTGCCGCAGCTCCAGATGGTCGACTGCGCCCGGGTGATGGACGAGGTGCGCTGGGTGAAGACGGCCGGCGAGATCGCGCGCCTCAAGAAGGGCGCCGACCTGCTCGACGACGCCTATCTCGAGGTGTTCCCCACGATTCGGCCGGGCGAGACCGAGCGAGCGGTGCACAGCCGGATCATCGCGAGCTGTCTCCGGCGCGGGGCCAACTGGGCGCATGGCATCCTGAATTCCTCGACGAACCTGATCCCCTACGCCGGCGAGAGCGACACCGTGTTCCACCGCGGCGACGTCGTGCGCACCGACTACGTCGCCTACGTCGACGGCTACCCCGGCCACCAGTCGCGCAACGCCGTCCTCGGCCAGCCCAGCGCGCAGCAGAGGCGTGAGTACGAGATCACTCGAGCCATCTATCGGATGACGATCGATCACTGCCGGCCCGGGGTGCGGGCGGGGGACATCTACGAGTTCGTCGTGAAAGAATTCGCCAAGCACGGCTGGAGCTACACCACCTCGCTGGTCGGGCATGGGGTGGGCTGCTGGTGGCACCAGCAGGAGCCGGTGCTGGCGCGCGGCAGCGAGGTCGTGCTCGAAGAGGGCATGGTGCTGGCGCTGGAGCCCCACAAGGACTACTGGCACATCCAGGACATGGTCGTCGTTGGCGCCAAGGGCCCCACGTTGATCTCGGACAAGTTCTCGACCGATCAGATGTTCGTGATCGAGTAGGGGGCGCCGATGGCCCGGGACGGCGACCGGGAGAAGATTCTCGCGCGGATCAGCGACCAGCAGGTGCTGGCCCTCGAGCAGGCGGCCATCCGCATTCCCAGCTCCACCTTCGAGGAAGGACCGCTGGCCGACCACCTGGCGACCTACATGTCCGACATCGGCCTGAGCGTCGAGATGATGGAGGTCACCCACCCGGCCAAACCTGGCCAGCGCACGCGACAGCCGATCGGGCGGCTCAGGGGCACCGGCGGCGGACCGAGCCTCATGCTCAACGGCCACATGGACCCCGGCGTGGAGATGAGCGGCTGGTCCGTCGATCCCTACGGCGCGAAGTTCGAGGACGGCTGGGTCTGGGGCATGGGGGCCCACGACGATAAGGGCGGCGTGGTGGCGGCCATCTGCGGTGTGGAGGCGATCGTCAAGGCGGGGATCCGGCTGCGCGGCGATGTCCTCGTGTGCCCGGTGGTCGCCCACAAGATGGGCGGGGCCGGCACCCGCGCCCTGGTGACGAAAGGCGTGCGAGCGGATCTCGGCATCAACATGGAGCACTCCGCTCTCACCATCGCCAACGTCTGCGTGGGCATCGTGATGGTGCGCATCCGGACCCGCAGTCCCGAGCTCTTCTTCCGCTACAGCCGCGAGGCGAAAGCGCGCTACCAGAACCCGATCGAGCAGCAGTGCGAGATCATCCAGCGCATCGGACCGAGCCTGGAGCCGATCCCCGTCGATGGATGGTTGACCTACACGCCCCATCCCGAGCTACCCGGGTTCCCGACCCACACCTTCGACACCATGCACAAGGAGCACTACTACCAGCCGAACTACACCGGCATGTCGAGCCGGGAGTGCGACATGGTCTTTCAGATCCGGACCGTGCCGGGGCAGACGCTCCAGAGCGTCCGGGCCGACGTCGACCGCCTCTTGGCCGGGATCAAAAAGGATCACCCGACGCTCGACTGCGAGGTGACGATTCCGGCCAACGGCCCCCAGGACGGGTGGTTCCAGGACCCGATGGACGTTCCGCGCGACCATCCGCTGGTGACGGCGCTCGCCGAAGGTCACCGCCTCGGGTCGGGCCAGGGTGCCGTCGTGGGGGGCTGGGGGCGCCTCGGCAACGTCGGCGACGGTAACATCCTGAACGCGGCGGGTATGCCAACCGTCCAATATGGCGCGGGGGACATCAGGATCTACAAGGAGTGGCCGACGCCCGACGAGCGCGTCCCGCTCGAGGATCTCGTCGTCGCTGCCCGGGCGATCGCCTACGCAACGTACCGGCTGTGCGGTTGAGCGAGGAGGGAACTATGCGACTCGTGACGTGGCTCATCACCCTCGCCTTCGGAGCGACGGCGCTCCTGCTGCCGGCGCCGGCCGACGGCCAGGCCAGGCCAGGTGGAAAGATCCTGTTCGCGGCCCGGCAGGACATCGACACGCTCGATCCTCACATCACCAACCGCGCGGCGACCCGGAAGATCCTGATCCAGTTCATGGACACGCTGACCGTCATCAGTTCCCAGGACGGCAAGGTCCACCCCGGGCTGGCCGAGTCGTGGGACGTCGCGAAGGACGGTAAGAGCTATACGCTTCGGCTCCGCAAGGCCGTGAAGTTCCACGACGGCACGCCGCTCGATGCCGCCGCCGTCAAGTTCACGTTCGACCGGATCCAGGAGCCGCTGGGAGCTGCGGGCGTGGCCCGCGCCTTTCTCGGTCCGTACGAGGGGGCGGACGTCATCGATGCCCACACCGTGCGGGTCCGCTTCAAGCAGCCCTATGCGCCGTTCCTGCGCATGGCCGGTCTGTCGCCGCTCGGGCCGGTATCGCCCACCGCCGCCGGCAAGATGGGGCAGGACTTCGGGCGACAGCCCATCGGGGCCGGTCCCTTCATGGTCAAGGAGTGGGTGCCCAAGAGCCACGTGACGCTGGTCCGCAACCCCGACTACACCTGGGGGCCCGGCACCGCCAGGCACCGCGGAGCCGCCCATCTCGACGAGATCGTGTGGCGGTTCGTGCCCGAGGCGACGACGCGCACGGCCGTGCTCCAGACCGGCGAAGTCCAGATCGCGGAGGACCTTTCCTACGCCGACGTGGCCGGGCTCGAGCGGAACCCCGATATCCGCATCCTCCGCGGCGTGCCCGCCGGGACCCCTTGGGCAATCTACCCGAACGTGCAGAAGCCACCGACGAACGATCCGGCGGTGCGGCGCGCCCTGCATCACGCGATCAGCAAAGACGCCATCGTGCGCGTCGTCTTCCATGGCCAGAGCAAGGCGGCGGCGTCTCTCCTCCAGCCGACCACGCCGGGCTTTGCGCCGCTGGCGGCGGAGCTGTTTCCCTACGACCCAGCCCGGGCGAAGAAGGTCCTCGACGAGGCCGGCTGGCGTCCGGGCCCCGATGGGCTCCGGATGAAGGACGGCAAGCGGCTGGAGATCTTGTGGATCTTCGGCACCAACAACGGCTACGAGGAGATGGCGCCGCTCATCCAGGGCATGGCCCGTGAGGTCGGCATCGACCTGCAGCTCCGCGAGCAGCCGCGCGTGCAGATGTACGAGGGGTGGCGCAAGAACGAGAACAACGTCGGAGAGCTGAACTGGTGGTTCCCCGACCCGTCGATCCTGACGACCAACTTCCACACGAGCCGGCTGCATGCCTTCAACCCGGGGCGGCTGTCCGACCCGGAGATCGACAAGCTGCTGGACCAGGCGGCCGCGATGACCGACGAGGGCCCGCGCATGGAGCTGTACCGGAAGATCCAGCGCATGCTCCTCGAGACAGGAGCGGGCATCCCGCTCGTCGACCAGGTGACCATCGTCGGGGTCCGCAAGGAGGTCCGGGACTACGGGTTCAACGTCGTGACGTTCCCGATCCTCTACGACGTGAACCTGGCCAGGTAGCGCGCGCCGGCGCCCCGCGCGCTCGTTCCGGATGCTGACGTACGTCCGGCGCCGGCTCCTCCTGGCTGTGCCGGTGGTCTTCGGGGTGTCCGTGGTCGTGTTCTCCATCGTCCATCTGCTCCCCGGGGATCCCGTCCTGGCCATCCTGAGCGGGGCCAACGCCACGCCCGAGCAGGTGGCGGAGCTGCGGGCCCAGTTGCGCCTGGAGGACCCGCTGGTCGTCCAGTACCTGCGCTTCCTGGGGCGGGCGGCCACCGGGGACTTCGGGCGCTCCATCTTCTCGAGACGCCCGGTCATCGACGAGATCGCCGATCAGCTCCCCGCCACGCTGCAGCTCGCGGGGACGGCGATTCTCATCGCGGCGATCATCGGGCTGGCCCTCGGCGTGATGGCCGCCGTACGCCACAACACCTGGATCGATCGCCTGGCCATGCTGATGGCCCTCGGCGGCGTGTCCATGCCGAGCTTCTGGCTGGGGCTCCTCCTGATTCTGATCTTCTCCCTCCAGCTCGGCTGGCTGCCGGCAACGGGGCAGGGCGGGCTGAGCCGCCTCGTGCTGCCGGCCGCCACCATCGGCCTCAACTACTCTGCGGTGATCGCGCGCCTCGTCCGGTCGAGCCTGCTCGAGGTGCTCCGCAACAACTACATCGTCACCGCCCGGGCGAAGGGCTTGTCGGAGCGGCCGGTCGTCCTGAAGCACGCGCTCGGCAATGCCCTCATCCCGGTGACCACGATCATCGGGGTTCAGCTCGGCAACCTCCTGGCCGGGGCCATCATCGTCGAGACGGTGTTCTCGCGGCAGGGGATGGGGCGACTCGCCGTCACGGCCGTCCTCGACAAGGACTACCCGCTCATCCAGGGCGTGGTGCTGGTGAGCGCGCTGGGGTACGTGGTCGTCAACCTCCTCGTGGATCTCTCGTACTCGGTGTTCGATCCGCGCATCCGCCACCGCGAGGCCGGGGAGCGGTAGCGTGCTCGGGCGACTGCTCCGGCGTCGCAAGGCCGCGCTCGTCGGGCTGGCGATCGTCGTCGTCATAAGCGTCGTCGCCCTTCTCGCCCCGTGGCTGGCGCCCTACGACCCGATCAAGGTCAATCCGGCCGAAGCCCTGACGCGACCGGGTGTCGCCCACCCCCTGGGGACCGACCAGTACGGCCGCGACATCCTGAGCCGCGTGATCGTCGGGGCGCGCCTGTCGCTTCTGACCGGGCTGGGGGCCGTGGCGATCGCCCTGGCGGTCGGGATCGTGCTTGGACTGCTGAGCGGAGTCGTCGGAGGCTGGACCGATCTCCTCTCCATGAGGCTGATCGACATCATGATGGCGTTCCCCAGCATCCTGATGGCGCTGGTGGTCGTGGCCGTGCTCGGTCAGGGGACGGTGAACGTGATGGTGGCGGTCGGTGTCTCGCTCGTCCCCGCCTTCGTCCGCCTGGTGCGGGGCGACGTGCTCGCGGTGAAGGAAAACGTCTACGTCGAAGCGGCCCGCGCGCTCGGCTGCAGTCAGGGGCGTCTGGCCCTGCGGCACGTGTTGCCCAACGTCCTGGCGCCGCTGATCGTCCTCTCCACGGTCGCTATTGCGTGGTCGATCATCCTGGGGGCCTCGCTCAGCTTCCTTGGGCTCGGGCCACGGCCGCCCATCCCGGAATGGGGGATCGACCTCAGCAACGGCCGGAGCTACCTGCTGCGGGCCTGGTGGATTTCGTCGGTCCCGGGGTTCTGCATCATGCTGACGGTCGTGGCCGTCAACCTGGTGGGCGACGCCCTCCGCGACGAGCTGGACCCCCGCCTGCGCTCGCTGGCGAACCTGTAGCGAGCCTGACGGTCGCCGCATGGACGTTCGCTGTTAGTGTTGCCGCATCTCATCCATCGATTCCTTGGCCATGGCCACCCAACCGAATTTCAGCCGGAAATTCTTGAGCGTCGCATCGTGAAGATCCGGCATGTATGAGGAGACGGCATCCGAGACGAGCGTCGCTCGGTAACCTCGCTTGAACGCTTCCCGACCCGTCTCCTCGACGCAAATGTGGGTGACGGTCCCGGTTATCAAAAGGGAATCAATATGTCGAGCCTTCAGGATGTCGTCGAGGTTCGTATTGTGGAAGGCCCCGTAGCCGAACTTCTCGACCACCAGGTCTTCCGGCTCAGGATAGATCTCGTCGATGATGTCTGAGCAATCGAGTTCCTTACCAACGTCGTCGTAATAGCGCCTATGCCCCTTCCAGCAGCAGCACGTAGGCGGCGAAAGCACGGGAGACCACTCCCAAATGAGGGTGCGACCCGGCCCGGCGACGAATTTGGTGTAAACGATCGGGATCTTCCGTTCCCGGCAAAAGGCGATGAGCTCCTGGTGAACCCGGATGGTGTCGCGAGATTGGGGCACTTCGAGCGGCGCTCCGACGCGGACGAAATCATTCTGCATATCGACAATCACCAGCCCTGGACAGGCGAAGCGATCCACCGTCATCCCTGGCCCTCCCTGAGCGCCCGCCGGGCGGCGAACCCGCCGACGGTTCTTGAACGCTAGGGCTAACACCTCGCGCCCGTCAAGTACCTCCGCCCGGTCGAAGGGTGTTGACCGGTTCCGTCTGATTGACTAGGATGCCGTTGCCCGGCTTAGGCAGTGGAAAGGCGCGGAGCTTCTGGCGATGCCATCGATCCTGGAAACCAGGTCTCTCACGAAGCGGTTCGGCGGCCTCACCGCGATCAGCAATCTGAACTTCGGGCTCGAACCAGGAGAACTTCGCTGCCTGGTCGGCCCCAACGGGGCCGGCAAGACCACGTTGTTCAACCTGATCACCGGGAAAGAGAAGCCGACCGCTGGTGAAGTCTACTTTATGGCCGGGCCCATCTCGCATCTGAAGGTCCACGAAATCTCTCGCAAGGGGATCGGTCGGAAGTTCCAGATCCCGAATGTCTACGAGAGCCTGACGGTCTACGAGAATGTCGCCGTTGCCTTCCAGCACTCGATGGCCCCACTGTCCCTGCTCCGCGGGGCGCTGCGGCGCGATCTCGATGACCGCATCATGATGGTGCTGAGCGATATCGGCCTGGCCGGGAAGCGTGAGATGCCCGCCGCCTACCTCTCGCATGGGGAAAAGCAGTGGCTAGAGATCGGCATGGTACTGGCCAGCGCGCCTCACCTGCTCCTCTTCGACGAGCCCACGGCGGGCATGACCACAGAGGAAACGAAAAAGACGGTTCGGCTGATCCAAGATCTCTCGGCGCGGCGGCTTACGATTCTCCTGATCGGCCACGACATGCAGTTCATCCGGGCCATCGCGCGGAAGATCACCGTGCTTCACAAGGGCCAGATCGTGGCCGAGGGAGACATTGCCGCGATCGAGTCGAATCGCCTCGTTCGTGACATCTATCTGGGAAAGGCCTAGCGTGCTGGGGGTCGTGCAGCTGGAGACGTCCTATGGGCAGACGAGGATCCTTCGCGGTGTCACCTTCGAGGTCGGTCGCGGGGAGATCGTGGCCGTTCTCGGACGCAACGGCGCTGGGAAGACGACACTGCTGCGCTCGATCATGGGGCTCACCCCGGCCCGGTCGGGTCGGATCCTCTTCAAGGATCTTGAGATCACGCGGCTGCCGACGTACAAAATCGCTGCCCTGGGTATCAGCTACGTCCCCCAGGGCAAGCACATCTTCCCGCGCCTGTCGGTGGCCGATAATCTCAAGTTGGGGACGCGGGTGCAGCGCTCCGCGCAGAAGGTGGTGCCGCCAGGCGTCTTCGACTACTTCCCCGTTCTGGCGGAACGCCTCGGGCAGATGGGTGCCACGCTCAGCGGCGGGGAGCAGCAGATGCTCGCCCTGGCCCGGGGGCTGGTGGGGGAGCCGGAGCTGATGCTGCTCGACGAGCCGTCCGAGAGCCTCCAGCCCAATCTCGTCGAGGCCATCAAGGAGATCATTCTCCGCGTGTGCCGGGATCGCGGCGTCGCCATTCTCCTCGTCGAGCAGAACCTCGATTTCGCGAGATCCCTGGCTCGTCAGTATTACGTCATGGAGAACGGCTCGATCGTGTTGCGCGGCGAGACCCACGATCTTACCGACGAGGAGGTGATCCGACAGTACTTGGCGGTGTGAAGTCCCGAGCTGAAAGGGGCCGACAACCAGCAGGCAGCCAAGGAGGTGTGGCATGGGGGGCACGATCGATCGGCGGCAACTTTTGCGGTGTGTCGGCTACGGACTGGGAGCCGCCGCCGGCGCGTCCGTGCTCGGCTTCCCCAGCGTGCTGCGGGCGGCGAAGCACCCCGTCAAGATGGGCATCTTGACGTCGTTGACCGGGGTGCACGCCATCTTCGGCGAAACCATGCTCCACTGTGCACAGTACGCGCACAAGGAGATCACCGAGAAGGGCGGGATCGGCGGCCGGAAGCTCGAGCTGGCGATCGAGGACGATGAAAGCGATCCCAAGGTCGGCATCGAAAAGTCACGCAAGCTCATCAAGCGGGACAAGGTTGATGTGATCGTGGGCACGATCTCGAGCGCGATGCGGAATGCCGTGGGGACGGTCACCACCAAAGAGAAGACGGTCTTCGTCTACCCGACCTACTACGAGGGGGGGTATTGCCACGAGGGCGTCTTCATCACCGGGGCGATCCCCAACCAGCAGGTGGAGCGCTTCGTGCCGTGGGTCATGGAAAACGTGGGCAAGACCTTCTACATCGCCGGCTCGGATTACATCTGGCCGAAGGAAACGGCCAAGGTGGTCCGCGCCATCGTGGAGAAGCGCGGCGGGAGCGTGCTGGGCGAGGAGTATTTCCCCTGGAACACGGCCGACTTCAGCTCGCTCGTGAACCGGATCGCGAGCTCCAAGCCGGCCGTGATGTACAGTCTCTTGATCGGCAGCGACAGTGTCACCTTCCTCAAGCAATTCCACAATTTCGGCCTGAAGAAGACGACCCGCATCTGCACCTCCGGCGTGGCCGAGAAAGAGGCGGCCGGCCTCGGGGAGGCCGGCGTCGGACTCGTCTCCTCCCAGTCGTACTTTATGAGCATCGAGACGGCGCGAAACAAGCAGTTCGTCGACGGCTTTCGCCGCATGTTTCCGACCGAGAAACTCGTCGACAGCATCGCGGAGGGGATGTACAACGGGGTTCACGTCGCGGCGCTGGCGATCGCCAAGGCCGGCAGCAGCGACTGGAAGACGCTGAATACGGCCTTTCCGGGGATTAAGTTCAACGCGCCCCAGGGCGAGATTTGGATGGCGGAGAACCGCCACGCTGCGTTGAACTCCATCATCGCGGAGTGCGCGAACGAAAAGGGCGAGTTCCGCATCATCAAGAACTTCGGGGTGACGCCGCCCCAGGTCACCTGTTTCCAGTAGTCGCGTCTGCGCCAGCGGGAGGACATTCCTCCCGCTGGCGCCGAGGGGCGAATGTGCTCGAGCTCGAATCCCTGCTCACGCAGTTCCTGAACGGCGCGACGCTCGTGAGCGTCCTGATTCTGATCTCGATGGGCTTGGCCATCATCTTCGGGGTGATGGGTGTCATCAACCTGGCCCACGGCGAGTTCTTCATCCTCGGCGCCTACACCGTGATCGGCGCCAGCGTGCTCGGCCTGAATCCTTGGGTGGGGATCGCCCTGGCCCCGGTCATCGTCGGCCTCTTCGGCGGCCTGGTGGAGCTGGGCATCGTTCGCTTTCTCTACAAACGCCCCCTGGAGACGTTGCTGGCGACCTGGGGCCTCAGCATCGTGATGCGGCAACTCGTCCGCATCGTGTTCGGCGTCGGCTACCGGGCTTCCCCGCATCCCCTGCTGGGCGACATGACCGTTCTCGGGTTCTCGTACCC
Source organism: Candidatus Rokuibacteriota bacterium (assembly GCA_050731755.1). Lineage (GTDB taxonomy): Bacteria > Methylomirabilota > Methylomirabilia > Rokubacteriales > CSP1-6 > JBOHPP01. Next base: position 15,704 of record JBOHPP010000030.1, read on the forward strand.
GCTCTACCGGATCTTCTTGATGAGCGCGTGCCTGGTGGTCATCCTGGTCACGTTCTATGTCTTCCACCGCACCGACCTGGGACTGAAGATTCGCGCCATCACGCAAGACGTCGAGATGGCGTCGGCCCTGGCCATCAACCCGCCTCGGGTCTACCTCGCGACTTTCGTCTTCGGGTCGGCCCTCGCGGGCCTGGCCGGGGCGTTGATGACGCCTGAGATCACGATCTCCCCCGAAGCGGGGCTGAACTTCCTGGCCCGATCGTTCTTCGTCGTCATCCTGGGCGGGATTGGGCGGCTGGTCGGCGTCCTGGGTGGGGCAGCCGTCGTCGGGGAGCTCGAGACGTTCCTCTCGTACTTCATCTCGGCCATCACCGCCCAGGCCATCGTCCTCGGAATCGCGATCGTCATCATTCGATACCGGCCCCGGGGGCTCTTCGGCGGATGAGACGCCTCCGGAACGGCGTGACGGCGGTGACCGGCACCGTGGTCGTGCTGGGGATCCCCATCCTGGCGGGCGACTACTACACCGAGCTCATCAGCCAGGCGCTGATCTTCGGCATCTTTGCGTTGAGCCTGGACCTGATGTGGGGGTACGCGGGAGTGCTGAACTTCGGGCATGCGGCCTCCTTCGGGCTCGGTGGCTATCTGGTCGCGCTGCTGGCCCGAGAGGGGCGCGCGGTCGATCTGACCTATTTCGGCTATGGGCTGGCGGTGCTGGCGCCCGTGGTGCTCGCCGCCGGGCTCGGGTATTTCCTCTTCTACAGCCACGTCACCGGGGTGTACTTCACGATCATCACGCTCGTCGTTACGATGATTTTCCAGTTGATCGTCAGCGACTGGTACTGGGTCGGGGGGATGAACGGGATCCTCGGAGTGCCCGGTTTCGCCGTCACCCTCCCGCCGTTTCTGAGCTGGACGCTCGACAGCGAGCTGGAAGTCTACTACTTGCTCGTCGTTGTCTCCGTCGCCTGCTACCTCATCTGCCGGTACATCGTCCGGTCCCCGTTCGGGCTCGTCGTGTCGGCGATCAAAGACAATGAAGAGCGGACCGAGTTCTTCGGATACGACACGGCCTACCTGAAGACGATCATGTTCATGATATCCGCGGGCCTGGCCGGCTTCAGCGGCGCTCTCTACGCTCATTTCTCCGGCTTCGTGTCTCCGCCGCTGTTTGGGCTGATCTTTTCCACGGACGTGATCGTCTGGGTGGCCGTAGGCGGGCGGGGCACGCTGATGGGCGCCTTCGTCGGAGCGCTGGTCGTGAACCTGCTGAAGGCCATCATCAGCGATTTCGTCGAGGTGCTGTGGCTGCTGATCGTCGGGGTTTTTTTCATCGTCACCGTATTCTTTTTCCCGGAGGGAATCGTCGGCACGCTTCGCCGAGTCACTTGGTGGACAGCGGCGGCCGTGGTTCCGCGCGAGGCACCCATGCGAGAAGGGGGAGTGTAGCCATGCACATCCGAAAGCCATCCATCGACGAGTTGCGACGGATCGCCGAGGTCCACCACATGAAGCTGGGGGACGAGGCCCTCGCCGCTTACCGCAACCTCATGGACGAAGCGCTCGTTTCGTACCGACGGGTGGACGAGTTTGCGGAACCGAAGCTTCCCGTCAAGTACCCACGGACCCCGGGATATCGTCCAGCCCCCGAGGAGAATCCGCTGAACGCGTGGTACTGGCGGTGCTCGATCAAGGGCGCGCCGTCGGGGAGGCTCGCCGGGACGAAGGTCGTCATCAAGGACAACGTGTGCGTCGCCGGGATCCCGATGATGAACGGGACCGCCGTCCTGGAGGGGTACGTGCCCGACGTCGACGCGACGATCGTCACCCGTATCCTGGACGCCGGTGGTGAGATCGTCGGCAAGGCGGTCTGTGAGAGCCTGTGTCTTTCCTGCAGCAGCCATACCGCCGACACGGGCCCTACGCACAACCCGCACAAGCGTGGGTATTCGGCGGGCGGATCTTCGAGCGGGTCGGCCGCCCTACTGGCTGCCGGAGAAGTAGACATGGCGATCGGCGGCGACCAGGGGGGCTCGATTCGCATGCCCGCCTCGTTCTGCGGCGTGTTCGGCCTGAAGCCGACCTATGGCCTTGTTCCGTACACGGGGATTTTTCCCATCGAGCTGACCCTGGACCACACGGGGCCCATGGCGCGGACCGCCGAGGACTGCGCCCGACTCCTGGAGGTGATCGCGGGGCCCGACGGGCTCGATCCTCGGCAGCCGGCAACCCTGAAAGCCGAGCCCTACACCGAACGCCTCACGGGCGACGCTAGAGGGCTACGCGTCGGCGTCGTGCGAGAGGGATTCGGGTGGCCGGGGCTGTCCGAGGCCGATGTCGACGCGGGGGTGCGTGATGCCGCCCAGCGCTTCGCGAAGGTCGGGGCCACCGTGAAGGAAATCTCGATCCCCCTCCACCGTGATGCCGTTCACATCTGGCGACCCATCGCGATCGAGGGCACGGTGATGCTCATGATCCGCGGCAACGGCATGGGCACGAACTGGAAGGGCTATTACAACACGAGCCTCCTCGATGCGTTCGCGCGGGGGCGCCAGGCGCGAGCGACCGAGCTGTCGGAGAGCACAAAGCTGACGGTGCTGTTGGGGCAGTTCATGCAGGACTACTACCACGGGCGGTACTACGCGAAGGCGCAGAACCTCGCCCGGACGCTGAAGGCCGCGTACGATGCGGCCCTGGGCGAGTGTGACGTGCTGGCGATGCCGACGACGCCGATGAAGGCCACGCCGCTGCCACCCGCCGATGCACCCCGCGAGGAGATCATACGGCGCGCGCTGGAGGTCCTGGTGAACACCGCGCCCTTCGACGTCACCGGTCATCCCGCCATCAACCTGCCGTGCGGGATGTCCGATGGGCTGCCCATCGGGATGATGGTGATCGGCCGGAGTTGGGAGGACGCCACGGTGCTGCGGGCCGCCCACGCGTTCGAGCCGGTCACGCGTTAGCTGCAGGAGCCCGGGCGGGGCGCAGTAGCGATGCTAGCCGAAGTACTTTCGAATCAGCTCCTCCTGCCCTCGCGTCTCCACCGCGCCCGGGACCAGCCCGCGGATCCACGCGATCGCCTCGTCGCCCGATAGCCCTAGCACCTCGCGGGCCAGGCACGCGGCGAACATCCCCGTTCGGCCCTTGCCGGCGTGGCAGTGGATGGCGACGTGGCGGCCGGCGCGGAGGGTGTCCAGGACCCGGCGGACGTAGGGCTGGATCGGCTCGCCGTTGCCGGCGGTGAAGTCGCGGATCGGCAGGTGGATCACTTCCAGGCCTTCGCGGCGATAGACATCTATCAGGTCGCCGCGGGCGGCGCTCAAGCACTCCGACCGTTCGGCCAGGATGACGACCAGCGAGACGTCATTCAGCTGGAAGTGGTCCAGCAGCAGACCGGCACGGTCGTACTCGCTGAAGGGCATGGCGCAGCGGTAGAGCCGGCCGGGGAGGTGCAGCGGCAACTCGGTGAGCGCCATGCCTCAATCTTCTCGCACGTCGCAACCCCGGGCGTAGAATCAAACGCGAGGAGGTGCCGGTCATGGCGAACGCGCTGTTCAGCGTCCCCACTCCCAGGAACGAGCCCAACCTCACCTACGCGCCCGGCACGCCGGAGCGGGCGGCGCTCAAGGCTCAGCTTCAGAAGATGGCGAGCGAGGTCATCGAGATCGCCCCGCGGATCGGCGGCAAGGCGGTCAAGACCGGCAAGGTCGCCGAGGCCACGATGCCCCACGACCACCGCCACGTGCTGGCCACCTGGCACAAGGCCGGGGCGCGAGAGGTCGGGCAGGCGATCGAGGCGGCCCACGCGGGTTACCGGACGTGGTCGCGGATGACCTGGGAAGATCGTGCGGCGATCTTCCTCAAGGCGGCCGACCTGCTGGCCGGTCCCTGGCGGCAGGTGCTCAACGCGGCGACGATGCTCGGGCAGTCGAAGACCGCCCACCAGGCGGAGATCGACTCGGCTTGCGAGCTGATCGATTTCTGGCGCTTCAACGTCCACTTCGTCGAGGAGATCTACCGGCAGCAGCCGCTCTCGGCGCCGGGCGTGTGGAACCGGCTCGAGCACCGGCCGCTGGAGGGGTTCGTCTTCGCGGTGACGCCGTTCAACTTCACGGCGATCGGCGGCAACCTGCCGACGGCGCCCGCCATCATGGGCAACACGGTCGTCTGGAAGCCGGCCTCCTCGGCCATCGTCTCGGCGCACTACATCATGGAGCTGCTGGAGGCTGCGGGGCTGCCGCCCGGCGTCATCAATATGGTGCTGGGCGCCGGCGCCGAGGTCGGTGACCCGGCGCTCGGCTCGCCCGATCTGGCCGGCATCCACTTCACGGGCTCGACGGGGACCTTCCAGGCGATGTGGGAGACGGTCGGCCGCAACGTCCGCCGATATCGCTCCTACCCTCGAATCGTCGGGGAGACGGGCGGCAAGGACTTCGTCTTCGCCCATCCCTCGGCCGATGTCGCGGCGCTGGCCACGGCGCTCACGCGCGGCGCCTTCGAGTACCAGGGGCAGAAGTGCTCGGCGGCCTCGCGCGCGTTCGTCCCGGCCTCGCTGTGGCCGCCGGTGGAGAAGATCCTGCGCGAGCAGGTGAGCCAGATCAAGATGGGCGACGTCCGCGACTTCACCAACTTCATGGGCGCGGTCATCGACCGCACCGCATTCTCCAACATCAAGGGCTACCTCGACTGGGCCCGCCAGTCGCCGGACTGCGAGATCCTGGTGGGCGGCGGCGCGGACGACGGCAAGGGCTGGTTCATCGAGCCGACGGTGATCCTCGCCAAGAAGCCCGCGGTCAAGGTGATGGTCGAGGAGATCTTCGGGCCGGTGCTGACGGTGTGGGTCTACCAGGACCGGGAGGTGGACGAGGCGCTGGGGATCTGCGATCGCGGCTCACCCTACGCGCTGACCGGCGCCGTCTTCGCGCGCGACCGTTCAGAGATTGCTCGCATGACCGAGGTGCTCACGCACGCAGCCGGCAACTTCTATATCAACGACAAGCCGACGGGCGCCGTCGTGGGCCAGCAGCCCTTCGGCGGCGCGCGGGCCTCGGGCACCAACGACAAGGCGGGCAGCGTGCTGAACCTGCTGCGCTGGGTGAGCCCGCGGGCGATCAAAGAGACGTTCGTCCCGCCGACGGACTTCCGCTACCCGTACATGCAGCCGGGGGAGTAGGGGGGCTACTTGAGGCATTGTCTCGTCACCACACGGGTTGCTAGGACCGTCTTGTGGAGCCCAAGCCACCGACGGACTATGTCATTGGGCCGCATGCGGTGTTCGAAATGGCGCGGCGAGGCCTCGACGCAGCGAGAAGCGACACGCTGACTGTGATTTTGCGGGAGGACGCGGCCGTCGCCGAGAGCGACGAGGAGCGTCACCGATGCCAGCAGAGTCGAATTTCAGACGATCCACTGACTCCTTCGAGCCGGGGGGTAGTCCTCCGGAATCGCCGCTAGCTCCGGGAGCCCTGACGGATCTCGGCGATCTTGCGGTCGCGCTCGGCGGCCAAGCGCTCGCGATCGCGGGCCAGCTCCTCACCGACCTTCGCGACCTCCTCGTGGCTCTTCGCCTGACGCAGGGCGTGTTGGTGGAGGATCTCGCGCTCGGCCAGCTTCGCTTCGTAGACCTTGCGTACCTCGGCGATCGCCGCCTTATCCTTGTCGGCCAGTGGGCGCTCCTCGGCGCCCGCCTCCGAGTCCTTCCGGCGGAGCCGCTCCATGGCCAGCTCGAAGGCGGTCTTGGGGGCGTCATCCGACATGGCGCCGACAGTGTACCTCGATCGGTGCTGGTTCGTCGCCGCAGGCCCTCGCCCTCGCGCCTGCCGCATGGTACATAGAGTGCCTCGCGGGTCGCTGGCCCGCGCCGACGGAGGAGGACAGGGCCGGCCATGATCACCAAGTTCTCGTCGCTCTACGCCGGACACGTGGATCTGGGAGACCTGGGGCAGCAGGCGACGCCGGCCAACGAGCGCCGCTACCCGAACGAGCACCTGGCCTCGGTGTTCGGGAAGACCGAGGCCCTGGCTCGGGCCATGGACGATCTGGGCTATTACGCGCTGTGGCTCGCCGAGCACCACTTCCAGCACGAGGGGTATGAGTGCGATCCCAATCTGCTCATGCACTCGGTGCACCTGGCGCATCTGACGAAGCGGCTCCGCTTCGGCTGCGGGTTCAACATCACGCCCATGTGGCACCCGCTCAGGCTGGCCGAGGACTTCGCCATGGCCGACATCCTCACCGGGGGGCGCGTCATCTTCGGCGTGGGCCGCGGCTACCACACGCGCGAGGTGGAAACGCTCGGCGGCCCGATGCTTGACGCCGAGGCCAACCGGGAGATCTTCGAGGAGCAAGTCGACATCATCATGAAGGCCTTCAACAAAGAGTCCTTCGCGCACCACGGCAAGCACTACACGCTGCCGCCGGCGGTCCCCTATCGTGGCTACGAGCTGTCCGAGATCACGCTGGTGCCGCGCCCGCTCCGCCGCCCGGTGGAGTGCTGGCAGCCCATCGTCAGCGCCAGCGCGCGAGGCCTGGACTTCATGATCAAGCACCGCATCAAGGGCATCATCGGTGGCGGCGCCGCGACCATGGCGGAGACGCCGATTCAGGGCTACCGCGAGGCGGCTGCCCGCGCCGGCGTCGACCTGGCACCCGGCCAGGACCTCTGCCTCGGCATCTTCTTCTACCTGGCCGAGACGCGAGAGAAGGCGATCCGCGAGGTGACGCCGTTCTACGAGGAGCACGTCAAGATGTTCGCGCCGCTGGGCTTTGTGCCCGGGCTCAACGAGGCGCAGGTGCGCGCCGCTGCGCGACGGGGCGGCTGGGGCGCGGCGGGCATTCCCACCGTGGCCGACTTCGCGAAGACCGGTGCCTGGTTCTGCGGCCCGCCCGAGGAGTTGGTCGCCTACCTCAAGGGCCTCCAGGCCACGTACCCGGGTCTCGAGTACATCAACGTCAGCCCCAGCATGGGCACGCCGAAGGCCGTGATGCTGGAACAACTCACCTGGTTTGCCCGCGAGGTGATGCCGGCGTTCGCGCCGCGGGTGGGGAAGTAGGGGCGGCGCCTAGACCGCGCTGGGGTTGCGTGGCCCTTCTGCGACGACGCGGTTCAAGCCTGCCTCCTTGGCCCGATCCAGCGCGCGCCCGGCGGTGAGCAGCACCTGGTGGGGATCGGCGCCGCGCCGTTCGGGCTCAGCGACGCCGGCGCTGATCGTTACCGCGACCGTCCGTTCGCCGGCTTTCGCGCGCGCGGGCCGGCTGGGGCCCGGCCGATCGGGCTGGCTCGGGCGCGGCCGCTCGGGCACGCGAATGTCGAGGGTCGCCCGCTCGACGGCGCGCCGGACCACGTCGAGATGGCGGGCGGCTGACGCCGCCGACGTGCGCCGGAAGACGGCGGCGAACGTGTGCCCCTCACAGTAGAACGCGATGCCGCCTCCGCCGACCTTGGCGAGCGCCCCGGCGACGAGTCGCAGCATGCGAAGGGTGGCTTCGGCGCCGTTTTCCTCACGGAACGCCCTGAACTCGTCGATCTCCACACTGGCCAGAGCGTAGCGTCGCGGCAGCCGCCGAAGCGCCTCGTTCAGGGCGAGGCGACCGGGTAGGCCGGTCACACGGTCGAGATAGGCGAAGCGTTGCGGCTCCAGTGCGGCACCGGCGACGAGCAGCAGTCCGGCGATGACGAGATGGACAGTTGCCGGCCGGCCGCTGCCGGCCCCGTCGAGCGCGAGGAACGATGCCACCAACGCCCACGCCGCGCCCACGGCGAGCGGCCGGCCGCCCACCAGGGAGCGGGCCAGGACCAGGCCGAGCGCAACAGCGAACGCCACGAGTGCGAGCTGCGGAAGGGTCGTCCAGGTGGTCTGGGTCGAAGCGATGAGCGGTCGCTCGAGCCATGCGGCGACGGCGGCCAGCTCGGGGCGCTGGAGCAGCGCGACGGCGCCGGCCTGGAGAAGGATCGCGCCGAGGGGCGCTGCGCCGCGCGCGGTGAGAAGACTCGCCTCGCCAAGCCAGGGGATGACGCCGAGGTTCAGCGGCAGCAGCAGCGCGACGGCGCCGAAGACGGCAGGATCGCCGAGGTGTCTGAGCGCGAGGTCGGCGAGGGCGAGGACGACCAGCCCGAGGACGAGCCAACCGCGTCGAAGGAGGACCCCCGCCAGCGCGCCACCCACGAACACCGCCAGCGGCGCCGCCCGCAGGGCGACGGCCAGCCACTCGGGGAGGGTCCGCGTCACCGCCAGTCCGGCGGCGACCGAAAGGAGCAACGCGGGAACGGCGAGCGACGCGGCGCGAGTCACGGCAGCCACGCCTCCAGGGGCGGCAAGCGAGCCGGCACCCGCGAGACACCGAAGCAATGCCAGTACCAAGCGCGCCGGTTCGTCTTGGCGCGTGATCTTGCGGGCTCGGGCACATCTACCAAGCTGGCTGACGGACGCGATGGCACGACTGGCAGGACGCCCGTTGACGGGCTGACGCAGCGACGGGGGGAGCGAGGGCCGGTGAAGCGGCGTGTCCAGGACTGCCGAGTTTTGTCAGGCCGGGCGGCGGGCTTCGAGGGCGGCCAGGCGCTCGCGAATGTCGATCGCGGTGTCGTAGATACCGCGCGCGCCGGGCCCCTGCGCTACAATCTCTGCACGCGGGCCACGGCGAGCGGCCGTCGCCTCGCCCATCATGGAGGGCATCATGGCGAACGCCCCGTCCCACGCCCAAACGCCGCGCGGCATCAACCACCTCGTCCTCAACGTGCGGGACCTGGAGGTCTCGCACCGGTTCTGGACCGAGATCATCGGCTTGCGGTGCGTCGCCGAGCTCAAGCCTAAGCCCGGGCGACAGCGGCCGAAGATGCGTTTCTACAGCGGCGTCGACCGGCAAGGGCGGGTGACCCACCACGATCTGGCGCTGGCCGAGATCCCCAAGGGCAATGGCGCTGCAGAGGCGCGCCCGCCGTGGAGCATGATGCCGGGTCGCGTGGGGCTGAACCACGTGGCCATTACGTGGCCGGATCGGGAGTCGTGGCTCAAGCAGCTCGCCTTCCTCCGGAGCAAAGGCGTGCCCTTCCACCGCCGCGTCAACCACGGCATGACCCACAGCGTGTACATCTCCGATCCCGACGGCCACGGCATCGAGGTGCTTTACGAGCTGCCGCGCGAGGTGTGGGAAGGGGACATCGACGCCGCCCAGAACTACGCCGAGCAGCTTCCCACGGAAGGCGACGAGGCGATGGTCGATAGCACCGACAATCCCGTCTTCGCGGCGCCCGCGGCCCCCAGCCGAGCCTGAGACGCCAGCAACGCGGGCCTGAGCCGTGGCGCGGGGCGCCGACGCAAAAGCCGGCGCCCCGCGAACCGCGACCGGCTACTGAAGCGGCGAGAAAGCGGCGGGCAGCAGGATCTTGTTGTCCTGCGTCAGCAGCCGATCGCGCCCGCCCGGGGGCGGCCAGACGCCGGTCTGCAACGCTTCGGCCCGGACTTTGGCGCGCTGGTCGAGGCTCGAATAGGCCCACACGTGGACGAAGCCATTGGCCTTACCGAACTCGACGCCGCCGGCCAGCACGACCGGTGAGAGCTTCGTGCGCTCCGGGATCTTCGTCTCCCAACCCGTGGCCACGTCGGGCAGCGTGCCGGGCTTGATCGTGTAGTAGCGGAGCTCGAAGATCGGCCCCACCTTGCCGGGCCGGACCTCGGGCAGGAACGAGAACGGCACCACGATCTCCGAGCGCATCGTGCGGATGAACTCGCGGATCTTGGGCGGCCAGTTCGGATCCTTGGCCGCTTCGCCGCGGATGCGCGCCCGCTCGGCCAGGTCCCGATAGCCCCACACGTGCACGATCTCGTTGAGGGGGCCGATCTCGGTGTGCCAGAAGGCGGTCAGCTCGGAGTACTTCTTGCGGTACTCGTAGGCCTCGCCAAAGAGCTTCTCCACCTCGGCCAGGCTGCCGGGGGCGATACGATAGGTGCGGATCTCGTAGATCACCTGGGTCTCCTTTCCGTGCTCAGTAGCCGCCTTCCACGCGCAGCACCTCGTCGTGCTTGCGCACGCGCTCCGTCACCTTCACGGCAACCTCGCTGCCTTGCTCGGCGCGCGGCACGGTCTGGTGCTCGACCTGGAGCGACTGCACGCGCTGCAAGAAGTCCGTGGTGTGGCCGTGGAAACGGACGGTGTCACCGGCCTGGAGTGGGCCATCGGTCAGTTTGATGGCGGCCACGCCGATCTTCGCGTAGTAGTCGGTGACGGTGCCGATCTTGCGCTCGCCCGCCATGGCCCGCTGCCCTCCTCGCGCGGCGCGACG
>JBOHPP010000031.1:0-5354 GCA_050731755.1 Candidatus Rokuibacteriota bacterium
CGATCGCGACGCGTGCCGTGGTGGACGCCGCTGGCGCGTGGGCGCGGCTGGTCGCCGCGGGGCTCGGCGCGCCGCTGCCGGTCGTGCCGACGCGCCATCAGCTCCTGATCACCGAACCGATCCCCGGGGTCGGGCCTGAGTTCCCGATCGCCCGGGTGATCGACGCCAACGTCTACGTGCGCCACGAGCGCGGCGGGCTCATGCTGGGCGGGTACGAGTCCGATCCCCTGCAGCTCGACGTGGCCGCGCTGCCGCCGTCGTTCGACATCGCCGAGCTGCCGCTGGACATCGAGGTGCTGTGGCGGCTCGCGCGCAGCGTGAGCGAGCAGTTCCCGATCTTCCAGGATCCAGCGATCCGCGTCGCCGAGCACCGCGGCGGGCTGCCGACGCTCACGATGGACGACCGCTACCTCGCCGGGCCGCTGCCCGGCGTGGCCGGCGCGTGGGTGATGAGCGGTTGCTGCGTCGGCGGCCTCAGCGTCTCACCCGCGCTCGGCGAGGCGATCGCCGAGTGGATTCTCGACGGGGCGCCGGCGCTCGACCTCTCCGAGATCTCCACCGCGCGCTTCGCTGGGCGTGACCCCGACGAGACCGCGCTGCGCGAGCGATGCCGGCGGGCCTACGCGACCCACTACCGCGCGTAGATCTACCGCGCGGAGATTTCAGATGCCGGTGCCGACTCCCCCGGCGGTGCGGACGGTCGCCGCCCCGCCCATGTAGCCCGCGGAATGAAACAGGGCGATGCGAGCCGCCCGCTCAAAAGCGATAGACCGCGTGATGGTTGTTCCGTCCATCCCGCGGTACATTCGTGTCGAGGAGAAAAGAGAAAGGAGATCATCATGCCGCGCATCGCTCCGATCACCGGCAAGTCCGACGTCCCCGGCGAGCACCACGCCGTCGTGGACGCGGTGGTGAAAGTGTTCGGTGGCGTCCGGGGGCCGTTCAGCATGCTGCTCCACAGCCCGAAGCTGGCGGAGCGGGTGCTCAACATGGTCACCTTCTTCCGCGACGAGAGCATCGTCGAGCCGAAGCTCCGCTCGGTCGCCATCCTGACCGCCGTGCGCGAGCGCGAGGCGCCGTACGTGTGGGCAGCCCAGGTCGCCGCGGCCCGCCGCAACGGCGTGGGCGAGGAGATCATCGACCTCCTCCGGGCGAAGGGCGACGCGGGCAAGCTTCCCGCCGAAGAGCGGGACATCGTGACCTACACCCGGCAGCTGATGCGCACGAACCGCATCGACCAGCCGGTCTTTGACTCGCTCCAGAAACGCTACAGCGTGCAGTGGCTGGTCGAGCTGACGGCGGCCGCGAACTACTTCGCGCTCCTGTCGGGGATCGTCAACGCGTTCGAGGCCGCGGCGCCGCCGGACGGCGACAAGCTGCCGGTGGAGGCCAACGTGAAATGGAGGCCATTCGCACACCCCAGGCTAAGATGAGGCCGCGGGCGCATCCCGCTGCGGCCGACGGGCCCGCGAGGGAAGGGATACCCGGCCTATGACGCGAGGTCTGACGACTCTGGTCGCGGTGGGCGCGGTGGCCACGGTCCTGCTCGGCGCCTGCGATGGTGGGCCGGAGCGGCCGGGCGCCGGCAGCGGGAAATCCATCACCGTCGTGATCGCCGAGTACAGCAAGGACCACACGAAGCCCTTCTGGCAGAGCCTGTCGGAGCAGTACACCAAGCAGGCGGGCGTGAAGGTCGATCTCCGGATCATCGACTGGAACTCGATCGACCAGCAGGTCAGCACGATGATCCAGAACAACCAGCCGCCGGACGTGCTGAACCTGAACTCCTTCTCCAGTTACGCCAAGGACCGCCTGCTCTACTCGGCCGACGAGGTGCTGTCGCCGAAGACCAAGGACGACTTCCTCGAGGCCTTCGCCCGCGGCGGCGAGTACCAGGGCACGCTCTACGGGTTCCCCATCCTCTCGAGCGCGCGGGCGTTCTTCTTCAACAAGGACATGTTCGCCAAAGCCGGCCTGGCCGGGCCGCCGAAGACCTGGGATGAGTTCGTCCAGGCCGCCGGCAAGGTCCAGGCGCTCGGCGGCGGCGCGATCGGCTACGCGCTGCCGCTGGGGCCGGAGGAAGCCCAGGCCGAGTGGTCCATCTGGATGTGGAACAACGGCGGCGAGTGGAAGTCGGGCGACGCGTGGGCGATCAACAGCAACCAGAACGTGCAGACGCTCCAATTCCTGGCCGACCTGGCCAACCGCCACAAGGTCACTCAGATCAATCCCGGCAAGACCAATCGCACCGACGGCGCCTTCCAGCTCTTCAAGGACGGCAAGGTCGGCATGGTCATGGGCTTCAGCCCGCTGGCCGCCCAGCTCGACGCCGAGAAGAAAGTGAACTACGGCGTCGCCGAGATGCCGACGGCCGCCGGCCAGGCGGTGACCCTGGGCGTCGAGGACTACCTCATGGCCTTCAAGAAGACCGGCAACCAGGACGCGGTCAAGCAGTTCCTGGACCTCTATTACCAGCCGCAGAACATCACGCGCTGGATCACGGCCGAAGGCTTCTTGCCGGTGACGAAGTCCGGCCTCCAGCAGATGAGCTCGAACGCCAGGCTGAAGCCGTATCTGGACGCGCTGCCCAACGCCAGGCTGGTGCCGACCACCGATCCGGCCTGGGACCGGGTCAAGCTCGACGTCCAGCAGAACATCGGCCTCGCCGTGCAACCGGGCGGCAATCCGAAGCAGGTGCTCGACCAGCTCCAGAAGAACGCCGTGGCCGCGGTGGGCGGCCGCTGAGCCACTGACGCCGCCGCCCGCCCCCGTACGTCGTCGCGGCCGGTGGCAAGCGCTCCTCTGGCTCGGCCCCAGCCTGGCTCTCGTCGCCGCCGTCGTCGTGTATCCCGCCGCCGCGCTCGTACGGGCGTCGCTCAGCCACTACTCCATCACCGGCCTCTACCAGGGTTCGGTGGGGACGCGGAACTATGCGCGGCTCCTCGAGCAGGAGGCGCTGCCCCCCGTCGTGGCCAACACCGTGGTCTGGGTGACGGTGGTCGTCGCCGTGACCATCGTCATCTCACTGGGCCTCGCCCAGCTCCTGAACGAGAGCTTCCCGGGCCGCCGCCTCGTGCGCTGGGCGCTGATCGTGCCGTGGGCGGCGTCGCTCATCATGACCTCGAAGCTCTTCGTCTGGATCTACGACTATTACTTCGGGATCCTGAACCACGTCCTGACCTCGCTCCACCTCATCGCGGGGCCCGTGGACTGGCTCGGCGACGACTCGACGGTGATGGGGGCCATGATCGCCGTGGGAATCTTCGTGTCGCTCCCGTTCACGACCTACGTCGTCCTGGCCGGGCTCTCGGCCATCCCCGGCGAGGTGTACGAGGCGGCCCGGGTGGACGGCGCCTCGGCCTGGCGCACCTACCGGTCGGTGACCCTGCCCTTGCTGCGGCCGGCGCTGTTGGTGGCCACCGTGCTCAACGTCATCTATGTCTTCAACTCGTTCCCGATCGTGTGGACGCTAAACGATCGCAACCCGGGTTTCGCCCACGACACGATGATCACCTACATGTACAAGATCGCCTTCAAGAGCTCGCTGCGCGACGTCGGTCTGGCCGCTGCGCTCGGCGTGGTCAACGTGCTGGTGATCCTCCTTGCCGTGGCTCTCTACCTGCGCACGGTTTCCTGGCGGGAGGCGGAGGCGTGAAGAGGGGCGGGCCGGGGCGCCGGCGCGCCGTCCGCCGAGCGGCGCTGAGCGGCGCGGGGCTCCTCCTCGCGCTCGTCGTCCTGTCTCCGTACCTCGTGATGGTCCTCACCGCCGCCAAGCCGGAGGCTGAGTTGCGCATCACGCCGCCGCGGCTCACCCCGCTTCACTGGCAGCCGGAAAACTTCCTGGAGGTCCTCGCCGACCCGGGCTTCCAGGCCTGGCTCCGCGCTTCCCTCGTCGTCGCGCTGGCGTCCACGGTCATCGTGGTGCTGGCCGCCACGCCGGCGGCCTACTACACCGCGCGGCACCGATTCCCGGGCCGCTCGGCGTTCCTCCTGCTCGTGCTCGTCACGCAGATGTTCTCGCCGACGGCGCTGGTGGTCGGGCTCTACCGTCAGTTCTTCGAGCTCGACCTCGTCAATACGTACGCCGCGCTCATTCTCACCAACGCCGCGTTCAACCTGGCGTTCGCCATCTGGATCCTGCGTGCCTTCTTCGCCTCCATCCCCCGGGAGATCGAGGAGGCAGCCGCCGTCGACGGCTGCGGCAGGCTGCGGACGCTCCTGCAGGTCGTGCTGCCGATATCCCTGCCCGCCCTCGTCACCGCGGTGATCTTCGCCTTCATCGCCGCCTGGAACGAGTACATCGTCGCGCTCACCCTCATGACCGACCCATCGCGGAAGCCGCTGACGGTCGGCATCACCTCGTACGTCACCGCCTACGTGCAGCACTGGAACCACCTCTTCGCCGCCTCGGTCATCGCCATCGTCCCGGTCGTCGTACTGTTCGCCCTGATCGAGCGTCATCTCGTCGGTGGCCTCACCGCCGGCAGCGTGAAGTAGGCGCCGCGCGCGCCGGCGCGGCCCGCAGCGTCAGCTCCTTCCCTGCCCGCCTGCCTCACACGCCGCGAGCCGGGCCGCGAGAAACTTCTGCTCGCGCAGGTTGTCGGCGAGCGCGAGCGCCCGGCGGTACTCGGCGGCCGCCTCCGGCCAGTGCCCGAGGCGGCGGAGGAAGTCGGCACGGGCGGCGGGCAGGAGATGATAGCCACGGAGCGCCGAGGCCTCGATCGCGTCGAGGGCGGCGAGCCCGGCGGCCGGCCCGTGCGCCAGGCCGATCGCCACCGCCCGGTTCAGCGCGACCACCGGCGACGGCGCCACCTCGGCGAGCGCCCCATAGTGGGCGACGATCTGGGGCCAGTCCGTCGCCTCCCAGGAGACTGCGCGCGCGTGACCGGCGGCGATGGCCGCCTGGAGCTGGTACGGGCCCGCGCCTTCCATCAGGCCGGCACGATCGAGACAGGCGAGCCCGCGAGCGATCCGCGCCTGATTCCAGCGCGAGCGATCCTGATCGGCGAGCAGGACGAGATTGCCATCGGCATCGGTGCGGGCCGCCGCCCGCGAGGCCTGGAGCTCCATCAACGCGAGGAGCCCCTGCACCTCGGGCTCGAGGGGCATCAGCTCGGCCAGGATGTGGCCGAGACGAATGGCCTCCTGGCAGAGCTCGTGGCGCACGAGGGCGTCGCCGGTGTGCGGGGCATAGCCCTCGTTGAAGATCAGATAGATCACCGCGAGCACGGCCGGTAGGCGCTCAGAGAGCTCGGCCCCTTCGGGCACCTCGTAGGGCAGGCCGCGGTCGCGGATCGTCCGCTTGGCGCGCACGAGCCGCTGGGCGATCGTGGGCTCGGGCACCAGGAAGGCCC
>JBOHPP010000032.1:0-9015 GCA_050731755.1 Candidatus Rokuibacteriota bacterium
GAGGTGGAGCGGCTCAACACCGAGCTGACGGGCACCTTGAACCGCCTGCAGGCGGCGCAGGAAGAGCTGATCGTCGCCGAGCGCATGGCCACCGTGGGGCGGCTCAGCCTCAAGGTCGCCCACGAGGTGCGCAACCCCATCAGCGCGATCGAGCTGAACGCCGAGATCCTGCAGGACATCGTGGCCGGCCGGCCCGGACAGGACGACGAGGCCCCGGCCCTGGTGGCGGCGATCCGCGATCAGGTCAAGACGCTGGACGCGCTCACCGAGGAGTACCTCACCTTCGCGCGGTTTCCGCGGCCGCACTTCGAGGAGGAGTCGCTCAACGGGCTGGTCGAGGAGGTCGCGGAGTTCATCCGGCCGCTGGCCACCCGCCAGGGGTTGAGCCTGCGGGTGGAGACGGACCCCCAGGTTCCGATGGTGGAGGTCGACCGCGGCCTGCTCCGCCTGGCCATCCTGAACCTCGTGAAGAACGCGATGGAGGCGCTGTCGCGGGGCGGGGAGCTGACGCTGGCCAGCCGGCGGCACGGTGAGCGGGTGGAGATCTCGGTGAGCGACAGCGGCGGTGGCATCGGCGACGACGTGGCCAAGCGGCTGTTCGAGCCCTTCTTCACCACGAAGCCCCAGGGCACGGGCCTGGGCCTGTCCATCGCGCGCCAGCTCACCGAGGAGCACGGCGGCGAGATCCGCTGGGAGAACCGGGCCGGCAGCGGCGCCCGCTTCACCATTCACCTGCCGATCCGGCGAGCCGTTCATGCCTGAGGCCGCCACGATCCTCGTCGCCGACGACGACCCCGGGCTCCGCGAGAGCCTGGAGCGGACGCTGACCCGTGAGGGCTACGGCGTGGTGGCCGCCTCCGACGGGCGGGCCGCCCTGGAGCGGTTGCAATCGGGGAGCATCGACCTCGTGCTCACCGATCTCAAGATGCCGGGGCTCAGCGGGCTGGAGCTGCTGCGGGCGGCCAAGGCCATCTCTCCCGACGTCGACGTCGTGCTGCTGACCGCCTTCGGGACGGTCGAGGAAGCCGTGAAGGCCATGAAGGAAGGCGCCTACGACTTCCTGACCAAGCCCTTTCGCCGCGAACAGCTGCTCAAGCTCATCGACAAGGCGTTGGAGCGCCGCTCGCTCATCACTCAGAACCGGGCCCTGCGCCAGCAGCTGGAGGATTTGCAGGCCAAAGGGCAGATCATCGGCAACAGCGCGGCCTTTCGCCGGGTCATGACGCTGGTCGAGCAGGTCGCCGCCAGCTCGGCCACCGTCCTGATCCAGGGCGAGAGCGGCACCGGCAAGGAGCTGGTGGCCCGGGCCATCCACGATCGATCGCCGCGCCGCAGCGGTCCGGTCGTGGCGGTCAACTGCGCGGCGCTCCCGGAGACGCTGCTGGAGTCCGAGCTGTTCGGCTACGAGCGTGGGGCCTTCACCGGCGCCGCCGTACGCAAGGAGGGCCGCTTCGAGCTGGCCGACGGCGGCACGCTCTTCCTGGACGAGGTCGCCGACCTCTCACTGGTCACCCAGCCCAAGATCCTTCGCGTCCTCCAGGAGGGAGAGTTCGAGCGCCTGGGCGGGACCCGGAGGATGCGCGTCGACGTCCGCATCGTCGCCGCCACCAACCAGGATCTGCCCCAGATGGTCCGCGAGAAGCGATTCCGGGAAGACCTGTATTACCGGCTCAACGTGATCACCATCAACGTGCCGACGCTCCGCGAGCGGCCCGAGGACATCAGCCTGCTCGCCTTCCATTTTTTGAGAGTGTATGCGGCCAAGAACGATCGGAGGCTCGAGGGGTTCACTGACGACGCCCTCCGGCGGCTCGAGGGCTATACGTGGCCGGGCAACGTCCGTCAGCTGGAGAACGTGATCGAGCGGAGCGTCGTGCTGGCTCCCGACCGCCTGATCGACGCCCGTGACCTCCCGGAGGAGGTCGGCGGTGTGAAGCCTCCTCCCCGCGACGCGATTCTGTCGCTGGTGGGTACCCCGTTGACCGAGATCGAGCAACGCCTGCTCGACGAGACCCTGCGCATCACCGGCGGCAACAAGACTCAAGCCGCCAAGCTCCTCGGCATCGACGTGCGAACGGTCGCCCGCAAGCTGGAACGCCGAGACGAGGGGGCCGAGCCGGATACCGACGAGGCCGCCAGCGACTGACGACGCGCCGGGAGTGCCCCGGCGCAGCCCTCAGTCGCCCGGCGTGCTCAGCGCGCCGGCTGCCGGAGCGTGAGCTCCAGCCGGTCCCCGACCTTCAAGTCCTTGAGCGTCTCGTCGTTGCCCTGGAACTGGTGCGTCTGGCCGTCGGCGGCGCGGAGCGTCACCATCCCGTTCTTCTTGTCGATGCTGACGACCTGCCCCTCGATCTTCTGCGGGGCGGCCGACTTCGTCCCCACCGACGCTGCCGGCTGCTCGGCCGGCTTGCCGGCGGCCAGGGCCAGCCCGTTGCCCAGCACGGCGGTGGTGAGGACGATCGCCACGATCGCTGTCCACGTCTTCATGGCCGCCTCCTCACTTCTTCGTGATGTCGTAGATGGCGCCCGCGGCGGCGCCGATGCCGGCGCCGATCAACGCGCCCTTGCCCACGTCCTTGCCGGTGCCCTTGGCCACGGCCGCACCGGCACCAGCACCCACCGCGCCCCCCGTGACCGTACCGCAGCCGGCAGCAAACGTCGCCGCCAGCGAGAGACTGACGATCGAAGCTGTGATGCGCTTCATTGCTCACCTCGTGAAGACGAAATAGTTTCGGAGGGCACGAAAGTGCAAACCATGTGCCGCCGAGCGCGCGGGCGATCGCGCGCGGCGAGGCGTGTCCTGGATGGTATCCTACGGGCGGTGAAGGCGCTCCTGCTCACGCGCGAGTACCCCCCGCACATCTACGGCGGAGCGGGCGTCGTCGTCGATCAGCTCTCGCGCGCCCTCAGCCGGCGCATGGCCGTCGAGGTCCGCTGTTTCGGTGAGCGTCCCGGAGCGGGGGACGACAAGATCGTCGTGCGCGGCTACACGCCGTGGACGCGGCTGGCCGCCAACGCGGACGGCCCGCGCTTCGCCCCGGCATTGGAAACGCTTTCCATCGGCCTGGCCATGGCGCGTGATGCCGTGGACGCCGATGTCGCCCACGCACACACGTGGTACGCCGACATGGCGGGGGTGTGGATCCGCCTGCTACATCGCATCCCCCTCATCGTGACCTTGCACAGCATGGAGCCGCTGCGTCCATGGAAGGCCGACCAACTCGGCAGCGGCTACCTGCTGTCCACCTGGATCGAGAAGACCGCCGTCGAGTCGGCCGATCGGGTCATCGCCGTGTCGCGGCAGATGCGCGAGGACATTCTGCGCCACTTCACCGTCGATCCGAACAAGGTGGTCGTCATCCACAACGGTATCGACCCCGAGCGCTTCCGGCGTACCGAACGCCGCGACGTCCTCGAGCGGTACGGCGTGCGGCCGCCGTACGTGCTCTTCGTCGGCCGGATCACGGATCAGAAGGGGATCTTCCACCTGCTGGAGGCGGTGCCCCGCCTGCCGGCGGGCGTGCAGGTGGTGCTGTGCGCCTCGGCCCCCGACACCCCGGAGATCGAGGAGCGGTTGCGGCGGGCGGTGTCCCAGCATCCCAACGTCGTCTGGATCAACGCCATGATCGCGGTGGAGGAGGTCGTGCAGTTCTACAGCCACGCCGCCGCCTTCGCCTGCCCGTCGGTGTACGAGCCCTTCGGGCTCATCAACCTCGAGGCCATGGCGTGCGAGACGCCGGTGGTCGCCTCGGCAGTGGGTGGGATCCTGGAAGTGGTCGAAGACGGCGTCACCGGCGTGCTGGTGCCCCCGGCGCGGCCCGACGAGCTGGCGGCCGCGCTGCGCCGTGTCCTCGACGACCCGGCCCGAGCCCGAGCGATGGGACGGGCTGGCCGTCAACGGGTGGAGGAGCGGTTCTCGTGGACGAGCGTCGCCGCCCTCACCGAGCAGGTGTACGCCGACGCCATCGCCGACTTCCGCCGCTCGGCGGGCGACTGACTCGGTGCTCGCCGGCATCCGCGGCTTCGTCCTGGATCTGGACGGGTGCGTCTGGAACGGACGGGCCCTGAACCCCGGGGCCCGGGAGACGCTGACCACGCTCCACGCCGCCGGCCGCCGCCTGGGCTTCATCTCGAACAATTCGCGGGCCACCGGCGGCGATTTGCGGGCGCGCCTGCACGACCTCGGCGTCACCGTGGCCGAGCACGTGCTCACCCCGCTGGAGATCCTGGGTCAGGTCATCCGCGAGCGCTGGGGTCTTTCGCGTGTGCTGGTCATCGGCGCCCGTGAGATGACCGACGCCATCGCGGGCACCGGGCACACGCTCGTCGGCATCGAAGACTGGCGCGCGGCCACGGTGGTGGCGGTAGGCAACGACTTCGATCTGACGTACGAGCGCTTGACGGCGGCCTGTCGGGCCGCGGCCGGCGGCGCCGCGCTCGTGACCCCGAACCTCGACCCCCGCCTGCCCATCGACGGCGGTGACTTCCTGCCCGGATGCGGCGCCATCGTGCAGGCCGTCGCCTTCGCCGCCGGCGTCCGCCCTGTCGTGGTGGGAAAGCCCGAGCCCTCGCTCTTCCTCATGGCCTTGCGCCAGCTCGGGTTGCCGGCGGGCGCGGTGGCCATGGTGGGCGACAGCGTCCCCTCGGACATTCGCGGCGCCCGTGCCGTCGGCATGCGTACGGTACTCTATGCGCCGGGCGGCGCCGCGCTCACGCCGGAGGTGGATGTCGTCGTCCGCTCGTTCGCCGAGCTGGCGTCGCGAGCCTTGGCACCGGACCCGCAACACCATCGGTAGGCACACGCAGCCGGAAAGGAGTTACGCATGCTCTGGACCATCTTCGTCGTCCTGCTGATCTTGTGGCTCCTCGGCGTGGTCAGCTCGTACACGCTCAACGGGTTCATCCACGTCTTGCTGGTCATCGCGATCGCCGTGGTCCTGATCCGCATCATCCAGGGCCGCCGACCGGTCTAGCCCGGATCATCCACGAGCGACGCTCGTGGATGATCGAGCTCAGCGGCGGAGCCACTCGCGGAACCGCCTCCACCAGTTCACGATCTGCTCGCCGACCTTGCCGTGCTCGTCGCACGGGGCCGGCTCTGTCCCCGCCAGGAAGACCTCACGCACCACGATTGGACAGAAGCGGTTGGCGGCTTTGCCGTTCGTGGTGTCGACGTCCACGGCCACGATCCCCATCGGCACGGCGAACTGATCGGCCGGGTAGGCGGCCATGGCGTCGCGCATGAAGTCTGACCAGATGGGAAGCGCCGCCTCCGCCCCGCTCAGCCCGTGGGCCTCTCCGCTGTCGAAACCCACCCACACCAGGGACAGCACATTGGCCGCGTAGCCCACGAACCACGCGTCGCGCCCGTCGTTGGTGGTCCCGGTCTTGCCGGCCACCGGCCCGGTCACGCCAAGGCTACGGGCGGGCGCCCCCGTCCCGCGCTCGATTACGCCGGCCAGGAGCGACGTCATGAGATAAGCTTCCGCCGGCGGCAGCGCCTGCACCGTCTGGGGCACGTCGAGCGGCACCGGACTGCCGTCGGCCTCCTGGACCGCGCGGACCGCGATGGCGCTCTCCCGGCCGACGCCGCCGTTGGCGAAGGGCAGATAGGCGCGGGCCAGTTCCATCGGCGTGACCTCGAAGGCGCCGAGCGCCATCGCCGGCACCGGGCTGAGCGGACTGGCGATGCCCAGCGTGCGCGCGCTCGCGATCACCCGGCTGAGGCCGGTCTCCAGCGCGATCCGCACCGTGGCCGCATTGAGCGATTGCTCGAGGGCCCGGCGCACGTGCACCCGGCCTTCGTAATGGTCGCCGTAGTTCCGCGGGCTCCAGGGCTGCCCGTCCACCTCGAGGACGATCGGGCTGTCGTCGATGAACGTCGCCGCGGTGAAGGCGGCGCCACCTCCATCGCGGCCCAGGGCGGCGGCGAAGACGAACGGCTTGAACACCGAACCCGGCTGGCGGCGGGCCAGCACGGCTCGGTTGAACTGGCTGGCCTGGTAGTCCCGCCCTCCCACCATCGCCCGGATCTCGCCGGTGGCGGGGTCGAGCGCGATGAGGACGGCTTGCAGTCGCTCGGTCGTCTCCGTGCGGCGCAACCGCGGATGGCGGGTTTCGAGCTGCTCCAGGCCGCGGGACACCGCCCGCTCGGCAAGCCGCTGGAGTCCCATGTCGAGCGCGGTGAGCACCTTCTCGTTGCCGCCGAGGCTTCCGCCCAGCCGCTGCTCGAGCTCCTGGCGGACGAAGTCGGCGAAGTAGGGAGCCGGTTGTCCGGTCGCCGGCGCCGGCTGCTCCCGAACCGGCTCGCGCCGCGCGGCCTCATAGTCGGCCGGGGAGATCCGGCCCAACTCGCGCATGCGGGTCAGGACCACGTCGCGCCGCTGGCGTGACCGATCGGGGTTCAGCAAGGGCGAGTAGCTGTTGGGAGCCCGCAGCAGGCCGGCCAGCAGCGCCGCCTCGCCCAGCGTGAGCTGGTGGACCTCCTTGCGGAAGTAGGTGCGGGCCGCCGCCCCCACGCCGCGCACGGCGAGCCCGCCCCGCTGGCCGAGGTAAATCTCGTTGAGATAGGCCTCGAGGATCTCCTCCTTGCTGTAGCGCCACTCCAGCACGGCGGCCAGCCAGGCCTCGCGCAGCTTGCGCCCGAATGTCCGCTGGGAACCGAGCAGCCGATTTTTGACGAGCTGCTGGGTGATGGTGCTGCCGCCCTGCATGACCCGGCCGGCCCGCACGTTCGTCCAGGCCGCGCGCAGCAGACCCCGGAGGTCGAGGCCGCCATGATCGAAGTACCGGTGGTCCTCCACGGCGAGCACGGCGTGCAGGAGCGCCAGGGGCGCCTCACCCAGGCGCATGGGGCGGGACTCCTCGCCCGGCCGGTCGGCGACACTGGCCACGACCTCGGGCTCGAGCGCGCTCTCGGCCAGGGGCTGGCCGTCGTGCAGCACGCGCGCGATGCGCTCGCCGTTCAACTCCACCTGGAGCGGTAGCGGCCGGCGCTCGCCCCCTTCCTCGGCGCCGCGGACGTACACCTCCCACGCCGTGGGGGTCCGGCGGAATTGACCGGGCGCCGTGACCTCCGAGCGCACTTCCACGTAGCGGAGCCGGGCCAGGGTGGCGGCCAGGTCGACGGCGCGCACGTTCATGCCGGGCATCAGCCGCTGGGGCGCCGCGTACACGAGTGTCGTGCGCCGCGCGTGGGCTCGCCCGAAGCGGGCCAGCTCGACGCCCGTGTAGGTCACGACGGCGGTGAGACCCACAGCGGAGGCGACGCCCAGCCCGAGCGCGGTCAGCGCCAGCGGACCGCGACGACCGCCGCCCCAGCGGCTGAGGCGCGCGGCGCGCTCGATGAGCCGGGCGGTGGCGCCAGCCAGACGCGCGACCGCTTCGCGCGTGAAGGGGATCACAGCCCTAGTATGCCCGGGCTCGTTCCCTCAGATCAGGCGTTCGCGCAAATGGCGCCGGGCGCGGGTCACCATCCCCGGCCGGTGGGCGTAGATCGCACCCAGGCGGGCATACGCATCGGCCGACAGCGGCTGGCGGGCGGCCAGCGCTCGCCGGGCGCCGCGGACGGCGTCGAGAATCCCTCGGGCCCAGGCACCGGGCTGGCCGGCCCGGACCGCGCAGAAGGCCATCAGGAGCAGATCCTGGACGATCACCGCGGCGGCGCGCCGTGGGCGGTGGTTGCGCAGGGCGACCCAGATCGCGTTGCGGGTGAACGTGTAGTAGATGCGGCTCGACGGCCGCACCGACGACTCGACCAGGTGCTGCACGCGCACGGTTGGCGTGTACACCAGCTCGTGTCCGGCGGCGACCAGTCTCAGCGCCAGGTCCCAGCCCTCGTGGCCGATGAAGAAGGGCGCCCAGTAGCCGCCGGCGGCCAGGAACGCCGAGCGGCGGCAGGCCGAAGCCCCTTCCAGCACGTAGCTGGTCGCGAACTCGTGCTCGGCCCAGCGGTCGGGGTCGCGGGGATGGCACCAGTCGCGGCGACTGAGCCGGCCGTCGGGACCCACGATCATGAAGTTTACGACGGCAGCGCGGGGATGGCGGGCGAAGACGCCGAGGCCCCGCTCGACGTCGTCGGGGCTGGAGAACAGCACGTCGTTGTCGAGCGTGAACACGACGTCGCCCTTGGCCGCGGCGACACCGGCGTTGCGAGCGGCGGCGCCCAGGTTCTCGGGCAATCGCACGAGGCGCACGTCCGGGAACTCACGCCGCACCATCTCGGCGCTGCCGTCGGTGGAGGCGTTGTCGACGGCGATGATTTCCAGCCCCGGGACGCGCTGTTGCCGGGCCGCCTCCAGGGCGCGCCGGAGCACGTCGCGCCGCTGATAGTTGAGGATGGCGATGGACGCGGTCAGGCTCAATTCGGCACCTGGCCTCGGATCCACGGCCCCAGGACGTTGGTCAGGGGCAGCGGCAAGCGTTTCCAGGCGGCCACCAAGGGGGCGAAGCGGCCGGCGTCACGATCGACCGGCGGCGGCGCGCCGGCGTCGACGTCGATGAAGATCCACGGCAGCGGCCAGGGCTCCGCCCCCCACTGCCGCTTGAACTCGAACGTCCCCGCGTTCCGGAAGGACCGCCCGAAATCGAGGACCCGATAGCCAGAAGCGCACCCGAACCGGATAACCTCCCAGTACAGGGTGAAGTTCGGGCAGAGGGCGAAGGCGTCTCGGAGCGAGGAGACCCACGGCACCATGATGGTGTCGCGGAAGAACAGGCAGACGGCGGCGCCCACGGCGCGATTTCCGGCGTCGCGGACGAGGAGGACCCGGGCGCTCTCGCCGAGCTCGGCCAGGATGAGCGTGAAGAAGCGACGGCTGTGCACGGGCGAGCCCAGGTCCCGCATGTTGGCCGCGAACACGGGATAGAAGTCGTCGAGCAGTTCAGCGCCGCCCCAGGTGGTGGTGAGGCCGTTCTTCTGCCCCTTGCGCACCCGGTTGCGGCGCTCCGAGGGCAGGGCCTTCCAGACTGCCGCCTCGCTGGTGAGCGGCATCAACATGGTCACCCGGTCGCCGG
>JBOHPP010000033.1:0-7351 GCA_050731755.1 Candidatus Rokuibacteriota bacterium
GGTCTGAGCCTCGTCGGCAGCGGGGCGACATGGGAAGTGATCCTCAGGGCGGCGGGGCAAGTCGTCCTTTCGCTGCTCCTGGCCATCGGGGCCTCGCTGGCCATGCTGCGCCTCCTGCCGCGCCTGCCCTTCGGCCGCCGGCTCGTCCTCGAGACCGAGCTGGGAACGGGCGAGGGGTTTGCCTCCGCGGCGGCCGCGGACCTCATGTGGCTGGGCAAACGCGGCACGGCGGCGTCCACGCTGCGGCCGGCCGGCATCGCTACTCTCGAGGGGGACCGAGTGGACGTCGTGTCCGATGGGGAATTCATCGACGCGGGCGAACCGATCACGGTGGTCAAGGTGGACGGCAACCGGATCGTCGTGCGGCAGCTTCGCGGAAAGGACTGAGCCATGTTTGGCATCGAGACAGGTGTGTTCGGAGGCTTCACCCTTTTCGTCCTGGTGGTTGCCGTACTTGTGTTTGCTCTCTACCTGATCCCCGTCCGGCTCTGGATCGCCGCCTGGGCGTCGGGGGCCTACGTCGGGCTCTTCAGTCTGATCGGGATGCGCTTCCGCCGGGTGCCGCCGGGCACGGTGGTCACCGCCCGCATCAGCGCGGTGAAGGCCGGGCTGGACGTCCCGATCAACGATCTCGAGGCGCACTACCTGGCCGGCGGGAACGTCGTCAACGTGGTGATCGCCATGATCTCGGCGGACAAGGCGAACATCACGATGCCGTTCAAGCGGGCCGCGGCGATCGACCTGGCCGGGCGCGATGTGCTGGCGGCCGTCAAGATGTCGGTCCTTCCCAAGGTGATCGAGACGCCCCGCATCGCGGCGGTGGCCAAGGACGGCATCCAGCTCCACGCCATCTGTCGGGTGACGGTCCGCACGAATCTCGACCGGCTGGTGGGCGGCGCCGGCGAGGAGACCGTCATCGCACGAATCGGAGAAGGGGTCGTCAGCACGATCGGCTCGGCCAGCACCCACAAGGACGTGCTGGAGAACCCGAATCACATTTCCAAGCACGTGCTGTCCAAGGGGCTCGACGCGGGGACCGCCTACGAGATCCTGTCGATCGACATCGCGGACGTCGACGTCGGCGAGAACATCGGCGCCAAGCTCCAGATCGACCAGGCCAACGCCGACAAGCAGATCGCGCAGGCCAAGGCCGAGGAGCGGCGTGCCATGGCCATCGCGCTCGAGCAGGAGATGAGGGCGCGCGTCGTCGAGGCCGAGGCCGAGGTGCCGCGGGCCATGGCCGACGCCTTCCGCCAGGGCCACCTCGGGATCATGGACTACTACCGGATGAAGAACGTGCAGGCCGACACGACGATGCGGGACTCGATCGCGGCCGCCCCCGATTGGGCGCCCACGAGCCCGAGGACGTAAGGGGTCCGCGATGACGCGGGTCCAGGTTCTCCTCTTCGCGGCGCTCGTGCTAGCCCCGCTGTTCAGCGTCCTGGTGCGTGCGGTCCGGAGACGCCTCGAGGGCGAGGCACCGCGAGACCTCGGGCCCGCGCCGAGCGTCATCCCTCGCGTGCGAACGCCCCCGCCGCTGGCGCTGGCAACGGCCCCCGGGTCCCGCGCCACTCCGCGCGGCGCAGCGCTCGGAGCGGCGGTGGCACCGGCTGCGGCTGATGAGCGAGCGCCTTCGCGTCTCAGAGGTCGGCGGGAGGTGCGCCGGGGGATCGTCCTCATGACGGTCCTCGGGCCTTGCCGCGCCCTGGAGCCGCCAGGCGCTTGACAGGCGCGTTGGCGGACGCATCTCTGAGACTCTCTTTGGGAAGCAAGGAGGAGGATGCGATGCAGGTGAAGCCGACACAACAGGAAGAGGAGTACTTCGCGCGACTCGAGTTCGAGCGACGGAGGAAAGCCCTCAACGAGCGGGAAACCCAGGCGGCCGCAGAAGAACGACAGCGCATCCTCGCCGTTGCCCGGGGACGGTGCCCGAAGTGTGCCGGCGAGCTGGTCCCCGTCCCGTATCGGGGTGTCGAGCTGGACGAGTGCTCGCGCTGCCAGGGGGTGTGGCTGGACTTCGGCAGGCTCGATCAGGTGGTGGCCGAGGACACCGGCTTCCTCGGCGGCGTCCGAAGAATCTTCACTTGATTTCGCCCCCGCCGAGTCACAAAGCTGCAGCAAGGAGGACGTCGCGATGGACGAACGGAACCTGCCGCTGAGGAGCCGAACAGGCGGCCCGACAACCAACGAGCCATGACCGTCGAGGGGTTCGCCGGCTTCCGTGAGGTCGTTCGTCGAGCAGTGCGCCAACTCAACGGAGCCCCCACCGATGTGCTCGAGGCGGTTGAGAACCACATGCGGGGCCATCACGAACTGCTGCTCGCTGCCTGGGACGAGCTGAGGCACCGGGGTGCCGCCGTTACTCACGTCACCAAGTCTGAGTACGACCGATCCTGTCAGTTGGTCAACGACGTCTTGCAGGCGAAGGGCCAGGACGTCGCGGCGATCTGGCGAGATCCACACCCGGTGGCAAAGGCATTCATCGATTTGATCGCGCAGGAAGTGAAAGCGTACCAGAGGAAGCCGACGCGCTGATCGGCGACATCGGCCCGAGCCCTCTCTACGCGTCCAGGGGGCTGGGATGTCGACTTACATTGAGATACGGAAGTTCGTTCAGCGTCACCACGGGTTCGTCCCGAAAAACGGTTGGATCGCTCATGTCAAGGCTCTTCGGGGCTTACCGACGCGCCGTGCGGCAAACCGCGCCGGTCGGGGTCGTCGCGTCGAACCGTGCCCGCCCGAAAAGCGTGAGGCCATCGAAGAGGCGCTCCGGCACTTCGGTCTGATTTGACGCTGGTTCGCAACATTAGCTACTCGCGAGGCGACGGCGCATCCGTTCCAGCTGCCCCTCGAGGCTGCCGTCCACCACCACGCTGCCGCTCTCCACGATGAAGCCGCCCAGCATCGCGCGGTCGACGACCTCCTTGAGCACGACCTGCCGGCCCCCCAGAGCCTGCCCGAGCTTCGCGGACAGCATTCCTCGCTCCTCGTCCGTGAGCGGGACGGCGGTGTGAACGTGAGCGCGCACGCGCCCGAGGTCCTCGTCCAGGAACTTCTGATACTTCTCGACGATCGCCTCAAGATGGTCGGCCCGGCCGCGCTCGGCCACGAGAGCCAAGAAGTCGGAGGTGAGCTTTGAGAGGCCCGATCGCTGCGCGACCTGCGTGGCCGCCATCCGCTTCGCTGTCGCCGGAATCCATGGCCGGGCGAGGAAGTCGCGCAGGTTCCGGTCGCTCTCGAACGTCGCCGCCGCATCGCCGAGCTCGCGGCCGACGAGCTCGATCTGGTTGCGCTCCTTCGCGAGCGCGAAGAGCGCCTTCGCATACGGCGCGGCCGCCCGCCGTTGCTTCACCGCCTCGGCCCGCGGGCGTCCGGATTCAGCGCGTGCCCCACCGGCCCGCGGTGGCGGCTTTTCCTCGGCGGTGCCGGGGATGACGATGCTGCTGTGCGTGTCGTCCGGCTCTCGAGGCGCATCCAGTGCAGTGTACCACTCAAATAATACACCTTGACGAAATTGATCTAGCGTACTATTGTGGCCATACAGTATGAAGATCGCCATGAAGCTGCAGGTCGACGGGCACAGCCCGATCCCGATCCGCCGGCAACTGACGGAGCAGCTCAAGCACGTCATCGAGAGCGGCGGCGTCCCGCGGGACCAAGCCCTGCCCAGCATCCGGGAGCTGGCCGGCTTCCTCGGCATCAATCCGAATACGGTCGCGCGCGTCATCGAGGATCTCAAGCAGAGCGGGTACGTGGAGGCTCGGCGGGGGAAGGGCGTGTTCGTGGCCCCGGCGCCGCCCGCCCGCCCCTCCCCTCATCTCCGCGAGGGTTTCTTACAAGATATGGTGATCCGGGCGGCGGCCCTCGGGATGACCGCCGACGACTTGTCGGTGGGCGTTCTGAGCTTGGCCGGGGTCCGGCCCGCCGCCGTCCGGGGGACCGTGGAGGTCCTTCTCGTGGAATGCAGCCCGCCGGAGCTCGACTTCTTTGCCCGGCAACTCGAGGCCCACCTCCCCGTCCGCGTCGACAAGGTGCTCCTGGGCGAGGTGGCGGCGGTGACGCGGCGCCAGAAGCCAGCCGGTCGCTGGCGGGCGGCGGTCACGAGCTTCTGCCATCTCCCGGAGGTGGAGCGACTCCTGAGCGGCAGGGGCGTCCCGGTGATCGCGCTCCTCGCCGAGGCGCATCTCGAGACCCTCCACCGCCTGGCCCAGTGCCCGTCGGGGACGCGGGTGGGGGTGGCCTCCGGCGCCGTCGAGACGGCCCACAACCTGGAGCACTCGATCGCGAACGCCGGCCTGCCGAATATCGCGCTGGTCGGGGCTTGCCCCGACGAGGGGGCCGCCCTGGGTCGTCTGATGCGACGCGTGGACGTCATCGTCTGCTCCACTTCGGCAGCCGAGCGAGTGCGGGCGCTCGCGGGCCCCGCCGTGCAGGTGATGATCGACGACCGGGCCCTGGACCAGCGGGCGATCGAAATGCTCGCGGCCCTCCTGGTGCGACAAAACGGCGACAGGCCGGCCGCTCCGCCCGCTGGCCAGAGGCGCCTGAGCCCTCGTCTATCCAGGCGGAGCCCACCGCCACGGGGCGCCGGGCGTGAGACGACGAAGGGGAAGTAGGCCGAAGGAGGAGAAGTCATGAGTTTCGCCGTGTTCGTGTCGTGGGTTCTCGTAGGAGTGCTGGCCGGGGTGCTGGCTGGGTACGTCATGAAAAGCGGAGGCTACGGGCTGAGGGGGGACATCATCCTCGGTGTCGTCGGGAGCATCGTCGGGAGCTGGATCTTCCTGGCCCTGGGGGTCTCTCCACAAGCGGGGATGGTCACGCTGGTGGTCGTCGCGTTCGTCGGGGCGGCTATCCCGATCGTGGCTCAACGCAAGACTTGGCCCACGATCGCCTAAGGACGTGAGGCAGAACTGAGAGAAAAATACCTTTCTCCCAGAATCAGGAGGTGTCTCATGCAATGGCAAGTACCTTGGCTCAAACCAGCGGTCTGGGGTGTGGTCGTCGGCGCTGTCGTAACCATGATCGTCGGCTTTTCATGGATGGGATGGGTCGGCGGCGGCACTGCCGAGCGGATGGCGGTGGAGCGCGCCAACTCGGCGGTGATCGTCGCTCTCACCCCCTCCTGCGTCGCGAGCTTCATGCAGCAGCCCAACGCAGTCGCCAAGCTCGCAGAGTTCCGGAAGATCGACTCGTGGAAGCAGCGGCAGTTCGTCGAAGAGGGCGGTTGGGCCACTCCGCGCGGGGACAAGACGCCGAACTCAGGAGTGGCGAATGCGTGCGCCGAGGAGCTCGTGAAGGCCAAGACGTAGCCGGCGGAAGGGACGCCATGCGAACCGCTCACTGCCTCGAGGTGGTGAGCGGGGGTGGCCTGGTGCGGCGAGGGTGAGGAGGACAGGCGATGGCCAGGTGCGAGACTTGCGGGGCAGAACTTCAAGACACCTCGCAGCGGTTTTGTGGCGGCGACAGGTGTCACCGCGTTTTCATTACGCCGCCGGACTGGCGCATCGCCGGAAGGAGGCGCGCGGCAGAGTCCCACGAGGAGGTGGGGGATGAGGTGGCTTATGGAGTTCTACAACGAGAGGCGGGGAATCTTGGCGCGTTACGGCATTGAAGCGCCGTTACCCGCGGCGGCGGTCCTGTTGGGCCGGAATGCGGTTCTCGCGGAGTATCCGTCGACGCCGCGAAGAACCCGGCTGAGCTTGTTCGAGCGGGCCGAGCGCGTCGGGGGCCAAGACGCAAGCGGGTGGGTACTCTACCGGATCGTCAAGGACAACGGGGAAGGATCAAAGGGCGATGTTCATGCCCCTGAATGAAGGACAGCGAGCGCTCGTCGAGAAGAAGTTTGAGATCCTCCGGCAGGCGAGCTTCGGATTCACTCAAGACCGGCTCTTGCACATTCAAGAGGAGGAGTTGATGGGGTGGACGGGTGAGTGTACGGGTGAGCTTCGTAGGAAAATAGCATCGGCCGCCCCGTCGCATATCAAGATTGCCCTGATCGATTTTCGCACGCTCAGGTGTATTTCTCTCCAGTGTCGTGCTCTCCCGAGGCAGTACAAAGGCGTGGCTGTTCTCGCCCTGATCCTCCTTCTCTCGCTGGCCGCCCCGCGGACGGTCGACGGCGAGGTCCCCACCACTGCCGACTTCGCCGCCTGCAATGAAGAAGCGCCCCGAGCGGTCAAAGCAGGCACTGCCTCACCGATCAAGGGCGACCACGTCCGGGCCCATCGCGCGCGTGGCGGCGCCATGACGACCCACTTCGCAGACTTCACGGGCAGAGTCATCGAGTCCGCCGATCCGCAAATCCACGGCATGGAGGCGGAAGGAGCCAAGAACGCCACGTACCAGGCCGCATATCGTAGTTGCATGAGACGGAAGGGCTTCTAATCAGCCGAGGACGATTCGGACGCGATGTGTTCTCCGGTCATCGGCGAGCCTGATGCGGAGATCGCCGTCGAGGGAGACGCCATCGACCTCCACTGACGACACTCCCCGCACCACACCCTGTGGGTTCTCCACGACGATGTCATAACGCGCGGAGCGATGGCGGAAGACCATTTCGAAGCCGGGCCACGCCCGCGGGATACACGGGTCGATCACGAGCCCCGCGCCGCGCAGCCGGAACCCGAGAATCGACTCCAGCCCGGCCCGATACATCCACCCCGCTGAGCCGGTGTACCACGTCCAGCCTCCGCGGCCGACGTGCGGCGGCTCAGCGTAGACGTCCGCCGCGACGACGTACGGCTCGACCTTGTAGCGTTGGACGCCCGCTTCGGTGCTGGCGTGGTTGATGGGATTCAACATCGCGAAGAGCTCGGCGGCCTTGTCCCCGTCGCCGAGCGACGCGAAGGCGATCGCCGACCAGATCGCCGCATGCGTGTACTGCCCGCCGTTCTCGCGGACGCCGGGCACATACCCCTTGACGTAGCCGGGCTCCAGGGACGTGTCGTCGAACGGCGGCGTGAAAAGCAACACGACGCCGTCGGCGCGACGCACGAGGAGTTCGTCGACGGCCGCCATGGCGCGCTCTCGGCGTGCCGGGTCGGCGGCTGCCGAGATCACGCTCCAGGACTGCGCGATCGAATCGATGCGGCAGGCGTCGTTGACGGCGGCGCCCAGCGGCGTCCCATCATCGAAATAAGCGCGCCGATACCAGTGGCCGTCCCAGGCCTCGCGCTCGAGCGACTCCTTCAGCGCGCCCACGTACCCACGCCATCGCTCGGCGCGCTGGCCCTCCCCGCGCCCGGCGGCCAGCTTCGCCCATTCGGACAGAACGGCGTGAAGGAACCACCCGAGCCAGACGCTCTCACCCTTCCCTTCGGCGCCCACCTCGTTCATCCCATCGTTCCAATCC
>JBOHPP010000034.1:0-7030 GCA_050731755.1 Candidatus Rokuibacteriota bacterium
CAGTAGCGCCGCCGCCGCCCAGACCGCCGTGATCCCGGAGAGCATCGGCGGCAGCGCCCGGCTCAGCGCCCGGGCGGCCGCCGCGTCGAGGACGACATGGTCGGCAACGCGGCGGAGGCCCGGGTCGAGGAGGACGGGCGCGGCGCCCAGCACGAACGCGCAGGCGATGATGACGAGAGGACGTCGCTCTTCGAGGTCCAGGAGGTGGACGGTCCTCCCCGGCCGGTCGCTCGTCCACGGCATGACGAGAACACGCAGCAGGATCGCCCCTTGGAGCGCGGTGTGCGCGGCGGCCAGCCCGGCGCTCGAGCCGCTGAGCACGCTCGCGCCGGCCGCCGCTGCTGCAGCCAGCTCGAGCGTGGCGGCCACCGCCGGACGCCACCGCGCCACTGGCCATCCGCTGGCGCCGGTTGACCGGACCCCGGTCACCAACGAACGCGATAGCAGGTCGGCGGTGCAGACGGCGGCGAGCCCGGCCAGCGATGCCCAGACGAGCGCGGGGGAATAGTCCCGGAGGCTGGCGAAGATGGGGCTCTCGCCGGCGGGCAGCAGGCGTCCGAGGCGACTGGTGGCGGCGGCATGAAAGGCGATCGCCACGAACGCGGCGAGACCGCCGAGAACGTGGGAGGCGGACAGCGCGTGAGCCAGACCGCGCCAAGACACGGAGCGGCGGGTCAGGCGCCCTGGCAGTGGCGGAACATCTGCCGCAAGCGTGAGCACCGCCCGGTCCCGTGTGGTGGCCATGAATCTTCGGGTCCCCGAACCTCGCGCACTTGCTCTGGCCCCGTCAATGAAGAACCGCTCGGCCATCGCGCGTGCGCACCAATGAATAGCCCGGAACCCCGAGTGGACCGGAACAGGGCGGACCACCTTTGCCGGCCCCCGACATCAGGCAGCGTCAGACGCGACACGCGAACGGGTGGAACGGCGGTGACGCCTGCTGCCTGCCACAGTGCGGTGTCGATGGCCGTCTCGGCCGCGAGTGGGGAGACGGCGCCCCCGAGCAGGAGGGCCGCGCTGAGCAGCGCCGCCACGCGCCTCATCGCCACGACGTAGCCGGCTGACCGGCGAGGTACCAGATCCATCACGGTACTCCCGTCGCGCTGGAGCGCCTCCAGGAGCTGAACCAGACGCGGGCGTCCGTCACGGCCCGGTCCAGAGCGTCGTCATCGGGTTGAACGCCGCCCAGGCGAACCAGAAGGCGTCCACGTGCTGCACCGGCATCAGCCGCTGCCCGGCGAGACGCCCGCTCACCGCGGCGCCGAAGAAACTCCAACGCGAGCCCGTCTGGCCGTCGCGGAAGCCCTCCGGCGTCGCCTCGAAGGTCAGCGGGCGGTCGCCGTGCCGTGCGCTGAAGACCGCCGTCGCGCCGACGGCCCGTGACTTCGCGATCTCGCTGTCGTCCAGGGCCGAGAGGGTGCCGGGTTGGTAGAAGATCACGATCGCCTGGCCGCCGACCGTGTCGTGCGCGACGCGATGCTTCTCGAGGAGCGGGAAGGGGTACGCGCGCCGGGCCTCACCGATGGCGACGCCAACCACCCGCTCCTTCGGCGGCCGCCGGGGATCGAGCTTTCCGTGATAGAGGAACGGGCCGAGCGTCGGCTCATCGTACGACTCGTAGGGGTTCACGCCGTAGCTCCGGCGGTGGCCGGTGGCACGCGAGAGCACCTTGCCCTGCGGATAGGTCGCATACCAGTCCTCGAACGCGATGGTGTTGACGGGGCGGGCTGTGAGCTGGGTGCCGGCGCGGTCGCCGACGATTGCGCGCCCCTCCATCTGCGACCAGAGCGAGTGGCTCTGGCGGTCGTACATGACGAGGTCGCTCTTATAGAGCATCCCCGACGTGCCGAAGTCGAGGATCGCGCCGTCCACGGCGCGCTCGAAGACCAGCGCCGAGTTGCAGAGCGGGCAGAAGGTGACCGTCACCGGCACGCCGCCGACGACGTCGTTGACGATCTCGTGCCACATGAGGATCTGCAGCGGGTACGCACGGGCATCGCCGCCGATCGTCAGCGCGAGAACCGGCTCCTTGGGCTTGAGCCAGGCGGACGCATCTGCCGGCACGACGAAGTTCGGACGGTCGATCGCCGGGATGCCGTCCGGCGGCGGACCGCCGGGAATGATCTCGTCCAGTGGCACCAGCGCCTTCGCCCGGTTGGTCCGGAGGGTCACGGCCTCAGCCGCCGTACACGCGAGTGCAACGAGGACGGCGAGCGCGGTCGAACGCCGCAGAAGCGACATGGATCTCAGAGCCGCGTCTGGTTGGCGCGCTCTAGGCGCAAGCGGTCGGCGCACTCTAGCAGCGCCTGGTAGTCGAGCATGGAGACGAGACCATAGAGCGTCTGGCCGTCCGTCCACGAGATGGTCCGGAATCCCTTCTGCTCGTAGGCGAGGTAGTCGTGGCCCCGGTAGGGCACGACCCGGCCGCGCAACTGCCCCTCCGCTCCCGACACGGGGACCATGAACACGGACAGCAGCGTCCGGCCCTTCTCGTAGAGCAGATAGGCGGCCTTGTGCTCGTGCGCGTCGGCCAGCCGGGCGCCGACCAGCTGGATTCCGGAGGGCGAGTAGTCGGGAACGGTCACGCGCATGCCCGCCCGGCTGCGGAACCACTCGGCCACCTCGCCGCGGTCACCGGAGGCCAGCTCGGCTGGCCGCTCGATCTGCGCGTAGGCGATGTGCTTGTCCACCAGCTCGGCGACCAGCGGCGGCGCCTGGCGCGACCAGGGCAGGAGCACGGCAACCACCAGCGCCGTCGCCACGGCGACCGCGGGGACCAGTACCCACCGTCGCGACGTCGCCACCCGCGCCTCGCGATGAACGCTGTGAAGGATTCGCGCGCGCAGTTCCGGCGGCGCGGCCTCGCGAGGCTGCCGGCGGAGCAGCCGCCTGAACTCGCGCTCGCTCCGGGCCAGCGCCTCACACTCCCGACACTCCTCGCAGTGACCGTCGACCGCCGCGATCTCACCGACCGTCAGCTCGCCGTCCACGTACGCATGGAGCCTGGCCCGAACCTCCGCGCAGTTCATTCATCCTCCTTCACGTACCCGTGCTCCCTGGCGAAGCGTCCCAGCATCTGCCGCAGAAGCGCGCGCCCCCTCGAGAGCCGCGACATCACCGTCCCGACGGGGCAGCCGAGCACCTCGGCCACCTCGCGGTAGCTCAGGCCCTCGAGGTCGACAAGCACGACCGCTTCTCGAAAGGGCAGCGGCAGCGTCTTGAGGGCGCGATCCACGTCGCCGTGCAGCACCGTCTGGAGCAACTCCTCTTCCGGGTTCCCGGAAACGAGCCGCCCCTCGCTCGCGGCCTCGGCCGTGACGAGGTCTCCCACATCGGCCTCGAGCACTTCCCGCCCGTGCCTCCTCACGCGGTTCAGGAAGACGTTCCTCAGGATCGTGAACAGCCAGGCTCGACAGTTCGTCCCCGGGTTGAACCGGTCAAAGCTTCGGAACGCCCTGAGGAAGGCCTCCTGGACGACGTCCTCGGCCTCCGCGCGGTTCCGCGTCATCCGCAGAGCCACCTGGTACAGCGCGTCCAGGTGGACCAGCGCCACCTGCTCGAACTCTGCGACGTGCCCGCCCCCGGGACTCCAGCCGATCAGGATCCCCTCCGGCCCCTTCGACGATGGTAACCCCGCAGCCGGGCAATCTATTCCCGGGGCTCGGAATAAGCCGGCGCGTCGAACGGCTGCCATTTGGGAATGGTTCGGGCCCTCAACCCAGACAGCGCGGCGTCCCGATGACTATCCGGGATGCGGCGAGCCGCAACCGGTCTCCAGATATCTCTTGAGGCTTGCCAGGTAGCAGGCCCAGTCGAAGCTGCAGACGGCCAAGATGCCGTCGCTCGACTTCCACCCCCCGTGGGCGAAGCGGACGACGGTGCCGTCGGCGACCGCAGAGAGTGAAAGCGTGATCTCAGTGTCCTTCCACTCCGGGTGCCCGCCAAGGCATCGCCAGCGCACCCGCTTTTCCTCCTCGAGCTCCTGCACGAACATCCGGAAGACGACCTCGCGGCGGTTGAACCCGAATTGAGCGACCGAGCCGATCGCCGGCTCCGCCACGACGTCCCGCGTCCACCAGGCCGCGAGCGCTTCGGCCGTCGTCAACGCGCGATAAACCTGTGCCGGCCGAGCCCGAATCGTAAGCTGATGCAGGATCTCCGGCACGACGCGCCACGTCTGAGCGCGCGGTCAGCGCGGCCCGGCGCCGCTCAGCACTCCGAGATCCACGCGGAGTCGCTGCGATCGCAGCCGGGGCTCCGCGTTTCGGGCACGGCATCGAGCGGTGTCCGCGGCGGC
Source organism: Candidatus Rokuibacteriota bacterium (assembly GCA_050731755.1). Lineage (GTDB taxonomy): Bacteria > Methylomirabilota > Methylomirabilia > Rokubacteriales > CSP1-6 > JBOHPP01. The sequence goes on from JBOHPP010000034.1 coordinate 4,298, forward strand.
ACGACAACGCTCGCGGTCAGCATCACAGCCCCGGCGAGAAGAATCGCGAGGCCTAGCCATCGCAGCTGACCCCAACAACGCAGATTCATGGCGCTCTCCCTCGCTACCTCGAACCCTCGAACCGGGCGCCCTATTCCCACGACCGTGGCTGCGACTCCGCCAGCGAGAGTTTCGACCGGGGCCGCCGGAGCGGCGCGCCCCGGTCGCGCGCGGTGTGGGAGTCTAGGGCGCCTGGACGATGTCGAGCGTGGGCCGGCGGATGTCGTCCACCCGGCCGCTCGCGCTAACCAACGCGGGCGCCGCGAGCGTGAACAGCGCCAAAGCGACGAGGATTGCGCGCTTCATAGCGTCCCCCCTTTCCGGCCCGGAATCTCCAGGCCTCTCACGATGTCAACACCGGGATGCAACGGCAACATTCCCGGACCGACCGGCCAAGAGAAGGGGCCGCGGATGCGATGCGGCCGGGGCCGACCACCTTCCGCCCCCACCTCACGCTCGAAGAGGTCACCGAGCCGCTCAAGCGGAAGGAGCACGTGCTGATCACCACGTCGAACGGGCGACTTGCGGGCATGCGACTGAGGGCCGACGCCGAGCGCCACATCGGAGAGATTGGGAAGGGCGCTCAGACCGCTTCGAGGTGATCACAGCCAGAACACGGACAAAGGTCCGAAGGGGTTAGGGAGTCGCGCTCCCTAACCCCTAGTCTCAGTTAGTGCTCACCCCTGCGGTTGCTGCTTGAAAAGCCCGATGATGTGCCCCTCGGGATCCGCGAACAGAGCAATGTTCACCCCGGGTGCGACGTCGGTCGGCGGCATCACCGTCTTGCCACCGAGCCTGGTGGCCTTGTCGAGTGTCGCCTTGGGATCGGCCACCGACACGTAAAAGGTCACGTGCCCGGCGCTGCCATCAGGTGTTTGCCCGATACCGCCGGGGATGCCCCCCGGGCCGGCCTCCACCTCTCCGTAGCCCTTGACCGAACCCTGGCTGTCGTCCACCTTGATCCGCCAGTCGAGCAGCTGCCCGTAGAAGTCCCGGAGTCGCTTGCCGTCCTTTCCCAGCACCTCGAACCAGACGACCGGATTCGCTGCCATGACGATCTCCTCCCTGGAATTGTGAGACGTTGGCGGTCGGCCCCCTGCGCTGGGCCTTTAGATGTTCGGCGTGATCGAGCCGATTCCGTCCCGAGTGGGCTGGGCGAGGAATGCGACCCTCCGCCTTGCGAGGGTTCTGAGCCGCTGCCCTATGCGATTCGCCGCTTCAGCTCCTTGTAACCCACCCCGGAAGATTTCACAGCCTGTTGACATGCGCCTCCTGCACGCGCGGTACACCGACCGTGCGGTGCACACTCCGCCCTTCAAAGGAGGGCCACATGAGGCGCACGAGGTTGCTGTTGATATTGATATGTGCATAAATAATAGACATTACGGTCACAAAAAAGATGGTAGCTCGGACGCCGTGACAAAGGATCGAATGAGATCCGGACGCGTGCGCGCCTTCTTGGTGATGCGGCAGAGGGCCGTCATGAGCTCGTCGAGGTCGTTCGGTCGACCATTCGCGAGGGTGGTCTTGAAGTGGGCCCAGACGAACTCGTCGGGGTTCAGTTCGGGCGCATAGCCCGGGAACGGCTCGACGTGCAAACGGGGACACCGGGCCAGCAGGGCCCGAACGTCCGGGCCCTTGTGAATGCTGCCGCCGTCCCACAGGACGATGACATGCCCACGGAGATGGCGGAGTAAGGCGCGAAGGAACACCGCCACCTCCACATGGGTGATGTTGGTATCCGGATGAAAATGGATGTAGAGCCCCACGCGGCGTCGGCGGGCGCTGACGGTGACGGCCGAGATCGCCGAGATTTTGTCGTGGCGGTACCGATGCCGCACGATCGGGGTGTGGCCTCGCGGCGCCCAGGTTCGCCGGACGTTTGGGATCAGCAGAAAGCCACATTCGTCCAGGAACACCAGATGGGCGTTCAGGCGCTGCGCGTTTTTTTTACCGCGACCCAGCGATACCGTTTCCAGCGGGCGATGGCCGCCTCATCGCGCTCGACCGCGCGGCGCTCGGGCTTCTGGCACGACCAGCCGAGGGCCGTGAGCATCCGCCCCACGTGGGCCCGATGCAAGCGCACGCCGAAGGCGCGCTGGATCACGGTCGCGATCCGTCGGGTTGTCCAGAGGTCGGTCTCGAAGCCCCATGCCGCGGTGCCCCGCAGCAGGAGGCGAGCGATCTGCCGCCGCTGCCCGGCCGTCAACTTCGGTGGCCGGCCCGGCGCCGGCCTCGCCGCCAACGCCGTGAGTCCGCGGTGACGCACCGCCTCGCGCCAGAGGATCACGGAGCTGTGCGAACACCCGAGCCGTCGGGCGACCTCGGTGACCGAGGCACCCGCCGTCAACAGCTCAATACCTCGCCGTCGGCGCCGCTCCAACTCCTCGGGGCTTCCCTGTGGTCTCATGCCCCAATGGTACCGCCAGAGACGCCGAATGTCTATTATTTACGCACACATCAATAGCGGCAAACAGGCTCGCTCCGCAACGGGATCACGACTGTCCCCAGGGCCTCCGGCGGCGAGTCGGGAAGCAACGACGCCGATGTAGGGTCGACCAGCTCAGCCTCCTGGCGGAAAGGGGTTGACGGCCCGGACAGTCCCGTACGTTCGCCCATGCTCGAAATCCTCCGAGACCAGCTCCGCGAGGCCGTACTCCTCCGCATAGGCCCACAGGTGCGCGTCAAACCACC
>JBOHPP010000035.1:0-10642 GCA_050731755.1 Candidatus Rokuibacteriota bacterium
GCCGGCACGACCGTGTCAAGGGTCGTGCCGAAAACGTCCGACGGCGCAAGAGGTTAGGCTGGGACCGCTTCGGCCTCTACGGGTTCCTCGAGCGCCAGGTCCAGCACCTGCTCGAGCGTGTCGACGAGCTCGATGGTGAGCCCCTGCCGGACCTCGGCCGGCACGTCTTCGCGCAGGTTCTTCTCGTTGCGCCGGGGCAGGATCACCGTGTGGACGCCCGCCCGGTGCGCCGCGAGCACCTTTTCCTTGATGCCGCCGACCGGGAGCACTCGACCAGAGAGGCTGAACTCGCCGGTCATGGCCAGGCCCGGTCGGACACGCCGCCCGGTGAGCAGGGACGTGAGGGCGACGGCCAGCGTAACGCCGGCGGACGGGCCGTCCTTGGGGATGGCCCCCGCGGGTACGTGGATGTGGATGTCCGAAGCCTCCCAGAAATTCTCGGCCACCCCCAGCTCGCGGGCGTTCGAGCGGACCCACGACAGCGCCGCCTGAGCCGACTCCTTCATCACCTCACCGAGCTGCCCGGTGAGCGCGAGCGTGCGCGCCCCTTTCATGCGCGTCGCCTCGATGAACAGGAGATCGCCGCCGGCTGGTGTCCAGGCCAGACCCACGGCCACGCCCGGCACCCGCGTCCGCTCTTCCAGCTCCTCCAGCTCGAACCGGGGCGCACCCAGGAACGACGTGACGGCGTCAGGCGTGATCCGAACGGTCTCGGTCCGCCCCTCGGCGCGCTGTCGCGCCACCTTGCGGCAGGCGCTGGCGATCTCGCGCTCCAGGTTCCGGACGCCCGCCTCGCGCGTGTACCCTCGGGCCAGCAGGCGCAGCGCCTCCGATGTGAACTCGATGTCCACGCCCGGCCGCAGACCATGCTCGCGGATCTGCTTGGGCACGAGGTGGCGCTGGCCGATCTGCACCTTCTCCTCCTCGGTGTACCCGGCCAGGGGGATGATCTCCATGCGGTCCCGCAGGGGGGCGGGGACGGTATCCATGATGTTCGCTGTGGTGATGAACAGGACCCGCGAGAGGTCGAACGGCACGTCGAGGTAGTGATCGCGAAACGACGCGTTCTGCTCGGGGTCGAGCACCTCCAGCAGGGCCGAGGCCGGGTCTCCCCGGAAGTCGGCACCGAGCTTGTCGACTTCGTCCAGCATGAAGACGGGATTCTTCGTCGCGGCCCGCCGCAGTCCCTGGACGACCTGTCCGGGCAGCGCGCCGATGTACGTCCGGCGATGCCCTCGAATCTCGGCCTCGTCGCGCATCCCACCCAGCGACATCCGATGGAACGCGCGACCGAGGGCGCGGGCGATGGAGCGTCCGAGCGAGGTCTTGCCCACCCCGGGCGGGCCGACGAAGCACAGAATCGGATCCTTGCCCTCCGGACGGATCTTCTTCACCGCCAGGTACTCGAGGATCCGGTCCTTGACCTTGCCCAGTCCCTCGTGATCCTCGTCGAGGACGGTGCGGGCCCGCTCGATGTCCACCGCGTCCGTGGTTTCGGTCCGCCAGGGCATCGACACCAGCCAGTCGATGTAGGTCCGCGCCACCGTATACTCGGCGGCGGCTGGCGGCATCTTGGCCAGCCGGTCCAGCTCGCGCAGAGCCTCCTTGCGAGCCTCGTCGGGCATCCCGGCTGCCTCGATCTTCTGCCGCAGTGACTCCACCTCCTGGGTGCGATCATCAGTCTCGCCGAGCTCCTTCTGGATCGCCTTGAGCTGCTCTCTCAAGTAATACTCACGCTGGGTCTTGGACATCTCCGACTGGATCTCGGACTGGATCTTCGAGCCCAGTTCGAGAACCTCGGCCTCCTTGCCCAGCGCCGCCACGAGCTTCTGGAGCCGTTGCTTGACGTTGGTCGTCTCCAGCAGCTCCTGCTTGAGGGGAAGCGGCAGCGTGGGGAGCGAGGCGGCGACGACGTCGGCTACGGCGCTGCCGCTCTCGGCGCCGGCGACCACACCGGCCAGCTCGTCGGGAAGCGTCGGCGACAGCGACACCACTTTCTGGAACACGGCAGTGGCGCTCCGTCCCAGGGCCTCGGCCTCGAGATCCTCGGAGGCCGGGACCTCATCGTCGAGGGGCTCGACTCGGGCCCGGAGGTACGGCTCGCGCTCGACGACCTCGAGCAGCCGCACGCGACTGAGCCCCTGGACGACCAGGCGCAGGGTGCCGTCCGGCTGCTTGAAGACGCGGTGGATCATCGCCACCGTGCCTACGGGGTGAAGACCCTCCATGGTCGGGGCTTCCTCGGCCGGATCGCGCTGGAGCACGGCGGCAATCGGCCGGCCCTGCGCCGCCGCCTCTTCGATGAGGCGGACCGACGACGGCCGGCCCGCCGCCAGCGGCACGACGGCGTGCGGGAACACCACCGCCGAGCGCAGCGGCAGCGTGGCCACCACATCCGGAATGGGCCGATCCATGGTGTCGCGACCTCGTCCTTTTCCGGCGCCGGAGCGAGTTAGAAGAGATCGACCGGCTGCCGGTGAGCGGAGGCCGCCCGTACCAAGGCCTCCTTCCTCGCTCCGGGCTCGCGGGCGCCGCGGCTCCCGCCGTCGTCGTCGTCCCGGACGTAGGCCAGCAAATCCTCGATCTGCTTCTGGAGCTCGAACATCCGTCGCCTCATTCTTAGGATGATCTCGACGCCGGCCAGATTCACGCCGAGATCGCGGGTCAGGCGAAGGACCCGCGCCAGCTCATCGACGTCCTCTTGCGAGTAGATGCGCGTCCGTCCTCCGGTGCGGCCCGGACGCAGCAGGCCCTTCCGCTCGTAAAAACGGAGGGTCTGGGGGTGCACCTCCAGCATGTCCGCCACCACGCCGATCGTGTACCGCGGCTTGGCCCGATCGGTCACTGCGCGCCTCCCTCGTACCGGGCCAGGTCGGCTCGGGGAGCCAGAGGGATCAGCCGCTCCAGCTCGCGCAGCAGTTCATCGGTGCGGGCGTCGAGTCCGCGAGGCACCTCGACCCGGATCGTCACGTAGAGGTCTCCCCGTCCCTCGCCGACGAGCTTGGGGAGCCCGTGGCCCCGCAGCCGAAACACCTGCCCGGCCGGCGTTCCCGGCGGCACGACCACGATCGTCTCACCGGCCGGCGTAGGGACGTGCACGCGGGCTCCCCGCAAGGCCTCCCACACGCTGATCGGCACCTCACAGTAGAGACCCTCGCCCTGTCGTTTGAAGAACGGATGCTCACGCACCCGCGTGCTCACGATCAGGTCCCCGCGGGGGCCGCCGAAGGGCCCGGCGTGGCCCTCGCCGCGGACACGCACCTGGGTGCCCGAATCCACGCCGGGGGGAATGGCCACCGGGACGGCGTCGGTGCCTCTCCGCACGCCCCGTCCGCGACATAGCGTGCAGACTTCCCCGTCCCGGCTCTGCCCGGTGGCGTCGCACGCGCCGCAGGGCGAGAAGCGAGCCACATTCAGCTCGAGCGTGGCGCCGCACGCCGCCTTGGCGAACGCGAGCTCTACCGCCACGTGCTCGTCGTCCCCGCGGCGTCCGCCCTCCAGCGCTCCGGCGCCGCCGTGATGGCCGAAGCGGTCGTACATGACGCGGGCCGCCGGATCCCGCAGCACGCGGTAGGCCTCGGCGATTTCCGTGAACAGCGCACGGGCTTCCTCGTCCCAGAGGTTCACGTCCGGCGAGTACTGCCGGGCCAGCCGCTGGTAGGCTCGACGGATCTCACGCAGTCCTGCCGTGGCCGCGATGCCCAGCACCGCGTAGTAATCGCGACGCATGGCGCCGCCCTACTTCTTCTCCCCCAGGTCCTCAAAGTCGGCGTCGACGACCTCGCCCTCCTTGGCGCCGCCGGCCCCGCCGGCACCCCCCTCCCCGGGTCGCGAGCCCGCCCCACTCGGGGCGTCCTTGGCCTGGGCCTCACGGTACATGACCTCGGCCAGCTTGTGGGAGGCTCGCATCAGGCTCTCCTGCGCCCGCTTGATTCGTTCGACGTCCTCGCCCCGGAGCGCCTCCTTGGCCTCGGCCAGCGCCTCGTCGATGGCCTTGCGATCGGCCTCGTCGAGCTTGGCGCCGTGCTCGCCGAGCGTGCGCTCTGTCGAGTACACGAGCGAGTCGGCCTGATTGCGCACCTCGATCTCCTGCTTGCGCTGGGTGTCCTCGGCCGCGTGGGCCTGGGCATCCTTCACCATGCGCTCCACCTCGTCCTTGGTGAGGCCCGAGGAGGCGGTGATGGTGATGTTCTGGTGTTTGCCGGTGGCCGTGTCCCGGGCCGACACGTTGAGGATGCCGTTGGCATCGATGTCGAACGTCACCTCGACCTGGGGCACCCCGCGCGGGGCGGGCGGGATGCCGACCAGGTGGAACTTGCCCAGCGTCCGGTTGTCCCGGGCCATCGGGCGCTCGCCCTGCAACACGTGGACCTCGACGGAGGTCTGGTTGTCGGCCGCCGTCGTGAAGATTTCGCTCTTCTTCGTGGGAATCGTCGTGTTCCGCTGAATCAGCGGGGTCATGACGCCACCGAGGGTCTCGATGCCGAGCGATAGCGGCGTCACGTCGAGCAGCAGCAGGTCCTTCACCTCGCCGGTAAGCACCGCGGCCTGCACCGCCGCTCCCACCCCGACCACCTCGTCGGGGTTCACGCCCTTGTGGGGCTCCCTGCCGAACAGTTGCTTGACGACCTCCTGGACCTTGGGCATGCGGGTCTGGCCGCCGACCAGGATGACCTCGTCCATGTCCTTGGCGGTGACCCCGGCGTCCTGCATGGCCTGGCGGCAGGGCCCGATCGTGCGCTCGATGAGTTCGGCCACCAGCGCCTCCAGCTTGGCCCGGGTCAGGGTCAGCACTAGGTGCTTGGGCCCGCTGGCGTCGGCGGTGATGAACGGCAGATTGATCTCCGTCTGCAACGTGGTCGAGAGCTCGCACTTGGCCTTTTCCGCCGCCTCCTTCAGCCGCTGCAGCGCCATGCGGTCTTTGCGGAGGTCGATGCCGTGCTCCTTCTTGAATTCCTCGGCGATCCAGTCCATCACGCGTTGGTCGAAGTCGTCACCGCCCAGATGGGTGTCGCCGTTGGTGGCCTTCACCTCGAACACGCCTTCGCCGATCTCGAGGATCGAAATGTCGAAGGTCCCGCCGCCCAGATCGTAGACGGCAATGGTCTGGTCCTTCTTCTTGTCCATCCCGTAGGCGAGAGCCGCGGCGGTGGGCTCGTTGATGATCCGCAAGACCTCCAGGCCGGCGATCTTCCCGGCGTCCTTGGTGGCCTGGCGCTGGCTGTCGTTGAAGTACGCCGGGACGGTAATGACCGCCTGCGTCAGCTTCTCGCCCAAATAGGCCTCGGCCGCTTCCTTCAGCTTGCGGAGAATCATGGCGGAGATCTCCGGCGGCGAGTACTGCTTGCCGCGGATCTCGACACGCGCATCGCCGTTCGCGGCTTTCACGACCTTGTAGGGGACGAGTTTGATTTCCCCCAGCACCTCGTCGTAGCGGCGGCCCATGAAGCGCTTGATCGAAAAGACGGTGTTCTCGGGGTTGGTGATGGCCTGCCGCTTGGCGACCTGGCCGACGAGGATCTCACCGTCCTTGGTGAATCCCACCACGGACGGGGTCAGCCGACTGCCCTCCTGGTTGGCGATGACCGTGGGGTTACCGCCCTCCACGATCGCCACGACGGAGTTCGTCGTCCCGAGGTCGATGCCGATTACCTTCGCCATGTCTGTCTCCCTTTTAGCCGGCGGATCATCCCAGCTTCGGCCGCGCGCCGGCTTGGCCGGCGCGCGGCATGACGCCGGGGGTGACTACACGATGTCGATCTTGATCTCTCTGGGTTTGACCTCGTCCGCCTTCGGGAGCCTGATGTCGAGGACTCCGTCGCGGTAGGTGGCCTTCACCTTGTCGGCCTGTACCGGAAACGGAAGCGGCACGGCTCGCTCGAACTTGCCGTAGACGCGCTCCATCCGGTGGTAGCTCTCGTCCTTCAGCTCCTTCTCCCACTTCCGCTCACCCTTCACGGTCAGCAGATCGCCAGTGATGGTCACCTGGACTTCCTTCTCGCGGATCCCCGGGAGCTCGAAGGTCACGTGGAGGTCGTCCTTGGTCTCGTACATCTCGCAGAGCGGAACCCACATCCGCTCGGCCGCCGAGACCGTTGTCGGCCGACCGAAGAAGCTGTCGAAGAGCCGATTCACTTCCTGCTGGATGTCGGTCACATCACGAAACGGCTCCCAACTCGTCAGAGAGGTCCCGAACGGACGCCAACGCTCCACCGCCATAGTGCAACCCTCTTATGTGCTCCGCCGGCCCATCCCTTCCTGGCCAGCCCATATTGAGTTCGCTTCTTATATATCAGCTGAGTTAGTACCTGTCAATTTGGCCTGGCCCGACCGGCGCTCTGCCACGCTAAGTTCACAAGAATCAAGGGCTTCAGATGGGATCGTGCTACCGTTTCGGCGTGCGAGCAGGCTGCGCCGCCTTCCTGGCGATGCTCGTGATCGTCACGGTCCTCGTGGTAGGCATACCCTGGCTCGTGCGTGGAATTCTCGGAGAGCCAGACCTCGGACCGGTCCTCAGCACCGCCGCTGACGCCGCGAGCGCCGAACGAAAGCTCGCAGTCCTCGTGCCGGGTCGGAAGCCCCGAGATGGATCGGGGGCCGGGCGGCAGACCATCGCCCTCTCCGAAGCCGAGGTCAACGCCTTCCTGGCCAAGCACCTTCCCGACCTCGCCGGTGCACCGCTGGGGGCCATTCGCCTCCGCCTGCACGAGGACAGGATGGTGGAGCTGGCCGCTCGCACCTCCTTGCGGGCCCCCCTCGGAGAGCTCGCCGGCTCAGACACCGCCGATCTTCTGCCATCGCGGTGGCTCGAGCAGCCGCTATGGCTCCGTCTCGACGGCGCGGCCCGGCTGGAGCAGGTGGGCGACGGAGGACGCCGCTACCTCCGCCTGGACGTCGAGCGTTTTCGTCTCGGCCGCCGACGCGTGCCGGCCTTCTTCTTGCGGCTCTTCCTCGACCCGACGACCCTCGGGCTGTTGCGCTGGCCGCTGCCGCCGACGGTGGAGGGCCTGGAGGTCGAGCGTGGGCGCGTCGTGATCAGGACGACGTCGTCGCGGTGACGTAGCGGAGGTGGAGGTCGTAGATCAGTTCGTCGAGCGCTTGGCTTTCTTCAGCGGTTCGGTGGCCTTCCGTCTTCTCGCGCAACAGCATCAAGGTGTCGATGAGTTCCGCTGCCTGCTGCGGGTCGCGGATGAGCTGCCCGGTGGCGGGGTCCTGAACACCCTCCAGCGCGGCCATCGCGAAGCTCGCCAGCGTCATGAAGAGGTTCACGAGGCTGCGTTGAGCCGATCCCGGCGGTCGCGGCCGGCCCGGTGCCCGCTCTCCGGCTTCCGGTGTCCACTGCTCGACGGATGGCGAGGGCTCATCATCGGGCCGGCGCCGCCGGTCCCTGACCTCGAAGCCGCGATCCGCGTCTTGCTCGGTCATGAGCGCGAACGTAGCACAGGCAAAAGTGCGTACTGTATAATCACTTCACCCTTCAGGTACGGACATGGCCGAGTCCCCCGGCACCCTCTTCGATCGCTTGGTCGAGATCATGGCACGGCTTCGTGGGAACGGCGGCTGCCCCTGGGATCGCCAGCAGACCCGGACCACGTTGAAGGCGTACCTGATCGAGGAGGCCTACGAGGTCCTTGAAGCTCTCGAGGCGGGAAATGAAGCCCACCTCCAGGAGGAGTTGGGCGACGTGCTCCTGCAGGTGCTCTTTCATGCCCAGATCGCCAGCGAGCTGGGAAAGTTCGCCATCGGCGACGTCCTGCGGCGCCTCGTCGACAAGATGGTGCGGCGTCATCCGCACGTGTTCGGCGACGTCCCCGTGGCTACAGCCGAGGAGGCCCTCGCCCAGTGGGAGGCCCTCAAGCGCAGAGAGGCGGCCGCCGAGGGCCGCTCCCGCTCGGCGATCGACGGCGTTCCCCGGGCCTTGCCCGCGCTCCTCCGCGCGCAGCGCATGCAGGCCAAGGCCGCGCGGGTGCGGTTCGACTGGCCGGATGCCGGCGCCGCCTGGCAGAAGGTCGAGGAGGAGGTTCGTGAGTCAGCGGCGGTCATCGCCGGCGGGGATCGGGCCCGCGTCGCCGATGAGTTGGGTGATTTGCTCTTCTCCGTCGTGAACGTGGCGCGCCTGGCCGGCCTTGACGCGGAGGACGCGCTGAGCGGAGCCATCGAAAAGTTCCGACGCCGGTTCACAGACATGGAGGGTGACCTCCGCGGTCGCGGTCGACCCCTGGAAGGCGTGTCGCCCGAGGAAATGGAGCGCTCGTGGGAGATGGCCAAAGCCCAGGAACGCGCGCGGGCGCAAGACACCGGCTCCCCCTGACCCCCACCATGAAGCTCAAACTCGGCGCGACCACCATCTCCATCGAGCGCGGCGACATCGCGGACTGGGAGGTCGACGCGCTCGTCAACGCCGCCAACTCGAGCCTGGCCATGGGGGCGGGCGTCGCCGGCGCCATCAAGCGTCGGGGGGGCGTCATCGTCGAGGAGGAGGCCATGCGGCAGGGGCCGGTCGAGGTGGGCGAGGCCGTGCTCACTACGGGCGGCAACCTCGCCGCGACCCACGTCATCCACGCCGCGGTCCTGGGTCCCGATCTCAAGACCGATGCCGAGACGATCGCCAAGACGACCAAGGCGGTGCTGGCCATGGCCATCAAGCACCGCATCACCTCCCTGGCCCTGCCGGCACTGGGGACCGGCGTCGGGCACGTCGCGCCGGGGGTTTCCGCGGAGGCGATGCTCAACGAGGTCCTCGCCCATGTCAAAAAGGGGCAGTCCAGCCTGCGCCGGGTGGTCTTCGTGCTCTACCAGGACGAAGCCTACCGAGCATTTATTGAGACATTGAAGCGCCTGGGCGGAGTGAAGTAAGACTGAGGTAGTGGCACAAGCAAAGCCCGGGCAGGCTATCAACCGGCGACTGGGGGATCTCCTGGTCGCCGAGGGGCTCATCAGCCAGGAGCAGCTTCTCAAGGCCCTGCGTGAGCAGAAGGGGACCACCGAGAAGCTGGGTTCGATCCTGGTCCGTCTCAACCTCCTCACCGAAGAGCAGCTGATCGGCTTCCTGTCCCGCCAGTACGGCATTCCCTCCATGACGCTCTCCCAGCTCGACGTGGACGCCGAGGTGCTCAAGCTGGTGCCGGCGGCCATCGCCAAGAAGTACGAGGTGTTGCCGGTCAAGCGCGTCGGCAACACGCTCACCCTGGCCATGGCCGATCCCACGAACGTCTTCGCGCTGGACGACATCGCCTTCATGACCAATCTGCAGGTGCTGCCGGTCGTCGCCTCCCAGGCCGCCATCCGGAAGGCGATCGACCGCAGTTACGAGGGGCAGGGGGGCGCCGTCACCGAGATCCTGAGCGAGTTGGCCACCGACGTCACCGCCGCCGCCGTCGAAGTCCTCGAGGACAACGAGGCGGGCGCCAAGCTCGACGTCATCGAGCTAAAGGAGTCGGCGGACGAGGCGCCGGTGGTGAAGCTGGTGAACATGGTCCTGGCGGACGCCATCCAGAAGCGGGCCTCGGACATCCACTTCGAACCCTATGAGAAGGTGTACCGGATCCGCTTCCGCATCGACGGCGTGCTCCAGGAGATGCTGGCTCCCCCCAAACGGCTGGAGCCGGCCATCAACTCGCGACTGAAGATCATGTCAAACCTGGACATCGCCGAGCGGCGACTGCCCCAGGACGGGCGGATCAGGCTGCGCTACGCCACCCGGGAGATCGATTTCCGCGTGTCGATCCTGCCCACGATCTATGGCGAGAAGGCGGTGCTCCGGATCCTGGACAAAGACGCCCTCCGGCTGGACCTGGCCCAGCTGGGGTTCGACCCCTCGAGCCTGGAGTACTTCCAGAAGGCGATCCACCAGCCGTACGGGATGGTGTTGATCACGGGCCCCACGGGGTCGGGCAAGACGACGACGCTCTACTCGGCGATCCACACCATCAACTCGCCGGACCACAACATCATGACGGCCGAGGACCCGGTCGAATACAACCTCAAAGGGGTCAATCAGGTCCAGGTCAACGAGAGCGTGGGGCGAACGTTCGCCGCGGTGCTCCGCTCGTTCCTGCGCCAGGACCCCGACGTGATCCTGGTGGGAGAGACTCGTGACCTGGAGACAGCGCAGATCGCCATCCGGGCGGCGCTGACCGGGCACCTGGTCTTCTCCACGCTGCACACCAACGACTGTACGTCCACCGTGGCGCGGCTCGTTGACATGGGGATCCCGCCGTTCTTGATCGCTTCCTCCTTGGTGCTGATCCTCGCCCAACGGCTGGGGCGCAAGGTCTGCAAGGACTGTCGGGAGCCCCATGAGATCGAGGAGGCCAGCCTGGCGCCTTACGGCCATCAGCCGCAGGGGCAGGGAGCGGTGACCATCTATAAGGGCAAAGGCTGCCCGGCCTGTAACTTCACAGGAATGAAGGGGCGGGTGGCCCTCTACGAAGTCATGCCGGTCACACCGGAGTTGCGCGATATGATCCTCAAAGGCGCGCCCACCAGCGAGTTGCGTACGGTGGCGCAGTCGCAGGGCGTGAGAACGCTCCGTCAGGCCGGGCTCGCCAAAGTCTTGGAAGGCGTGACGACGGTGGAGGAGGTGCTGCGGGTCACCGTCGCCGAATAGGCCTCTGGAGGATCTATGGCGGCAACGATGGCT
>JBOHPP010000036.1:0-18279 GCA_050731755.1 Candidatus Rokuibacteriota bacterium
GACGGTTCTCACAACCACTGACGCGGGCCGACGAGCGTGGGCATGGGGTATTTGCCTCCAACCATGCCCTCCCGAATTCGGAGGATCGTGAAGTCACTGATGGGCCGGGGAAGGCTGTCAGGACGCCGAAAGGCACACGCGTCCACTTCGACCCCATCGGGGCGTGGGACGGCACCTGAACCAGTCGGCACGCACCGGAAGTATGCCGAACCAGAAGAACCCTGCCCTCCCCGTCCGTGATCAGGGCTGCCGCTCCCACTCGTTGCATGCGCGCTTTTCGCTCAGCCGTCCATACCGTGAAGCGGCCTCTAGACACCGAGATAACGGTGTTGGATGTCCTCGCGTGCCGCGAGCGCGGCCGACGGCCCGGTCCACACGATGCGGCCCTTCTCGAGGATGTAGTGGGTGTCGGCCACGCGGGTCAGCGCCTGCACGTTCTTGTCGACCAGCAGGATCGACTGGCCGGACGCCTTCAGGCGCTCGAGGCAGCGCCAGATCTCGGCGCGTACCAGCGGAGCCAGCCCCTCGGTGGCCTCGTCCAGGATGAGCAGGCGCGGATTGGTCATGAGGGCGCGGCCGATAGCCAGCATCTGCTGCTCGCCGCCGGAGAGCGAGCCGGCCATGGCCCGCGCGCGCGCCCTCAGGTGGGGAAAGAGATCGAACACCCGTTCGACAGTCCAGGGGTCCGCTTGATCCAGCCGGTTGGCGGCAGTCGCCACGAGATTTTCCCGCACGGTGAGGTTGGGGAAAACCTGACGCCCCTCGGGCACCAGCCCCACGCCGGCCTGGGCCACGCGGTACGGCGGCAGCCGGTGAATCGCCTGGCCGAGGAACCGGACCTGGCCGGCCCGGGCCGGGACGAGCCCCATGATGGCCCGGATCGTCGTGGTCTTGCCCATCCCGTTGCGACCGAGCAGGGTCACCACCTCGCCGGCTTTGACTTCCAGGCTGACTCCGAACAGCACCTGGAGCGTGCCGTAGCCGGCCTCCAGCGCCTCGACGGCCAGCATCATCGCCGGTCGTCCTCACCCAGGTAGGCCTCGCGGACCTGCAGGTTGGCGCGGATCTCCTCGGGCGACCCGGTCGCGATCAGCCGGCCGTAGACCATGACCGAGATGCGATCGGCCAGCGCGAACACCGCGTCCATGTCGTGCTCGACCAGCAGGATGGTGTGCCGGCCCTTGAGCCCGCGCAGGAACGCGATCATGCGCTGCGACTCCTCGAGGCCCATGCCGGCCATGGGCTCGTCGAGCAGGAGCAGGCGGGGACGGGTGGCCAGCACCATGGCGATCTCCAGCTGCCGCTGCTCGCCGTGGGCCAGGTTCGTGGCCACGACACCGGCCCGCGCCCCCAGGCCCACCGATTCCAGGATCGCGCGCGCCGGTGTGTGGAGCGCGGGATCCGTCCGGGCCGCTCGCCAGAAGCGGAAGCTGTGCCCGGCGTGAGCTTGCACGGCCAGGGTGACGTTGTCGAGCGCCGTGAACTCCCGAAAGACGCTGGTGATCTGAAACGACCGAGCGAGACCCCGCAGACAGCGGGCCGGAGCCGGCAGCCTGGTGACGTCGCCGCCGTCGTACCGGATCCGCCCGGCATCGGGGGTGAGGTCTCCAGCCAGCTGGCCGATGAGGGTGGTCTTGCCGGCGCCGTTGGGTCCGATGAGGGCATGGGTCTCGCCCTCCACGACGTCGAGATCGACGCGGTTAGTGGCGATGAGACCACCGAAGCTCTTGGTGACGCCGCGGACCTCGAGGAGCGGCTCAGCCACGCCCCCGGCCTCCGGGCAGCAGGCCGAACAGGCCTCGCTTGGCGAAGAGCACGACCCCCACCAGAAACGGCCCCAGGATGATCTGCCAGTGCACCGTCCAGGCCGACAGCAGGTCCTCGAGCAGGAGGAAGACCAGCGCGCCCAGGACCGGGCCGGCCAGCGTGCCCATGCCGCCCAGGATCACCATGAACATGATCTCGCCCGAGCGCGTCCAGTGCATGAACTCGGGCGTGAGGTACTCGGTGTGGTTCACCAGCAACGCGCCGGCCACGCCGCCCATCGCGCCGGCGATGACGAAGGCGGCCAGCTTGTAGCGGAACGGCGAAAAGCCGATGGCCAGGGCGCGCGGCTCGTTCAGCCGGGCCGCGCGGATGACCATCCCGAAGCGGGCGTCGACCATCCGATGGCCGAGGAACAGGAACAACGCCAGGATGCCCAGGACCAGGTAGTAGAAGGCGGCGGGATTTTTCAAATCTATGACCCCGGGAAACTGGCTACGCACGGCCAGCCGCATGCCGTCATCGCCGCCGTACTCCTCGATGCTGATGCCCAGGTAATAGAGCATCTGCGTGAACGCCAGCGTGATCATGATGAAGTACACGCCGCTGGTCCGGATGGACACGGCCCCGATCACCAGCGCCACCAGGGCCGAGGCCGCGATGGCCACTGCCCACTGGAGATAGCCGTTCTGCACGCCGTGGTAGGTGAGGATCCCCACGGCGTAGGCGCCGATCCCAAGGTAGGCGGCGTGGCCGAAGGACACCATGCCCCCGTAGCCCAGGATCAGGTCCAGGCTCAGCGCGGCGATGGCGAAGATCATGATGCGGCGGAAGAGGTCGACGTAGAACGGTTGATTGAAGGCGCCGGCCGCCACCGGGACCAACCCGAGTGCGAGCAGGCCGACCGCCATCGCGATCGTGCGCAGTGAGGGCGCCATGCCTATCGGCCCCGGACCGGGAACAGGCCCTGGGGGCGGAAGAACAGCACCGCGGCCATTAACAAGTAAATCAGCATCGAAGCCAGGGCGGGCCCCGCGCTGTCAGCGGCGCTCGGCGACAGGACGGTGGCCAGCGTCGGCTTCAGGAAGGCCCGGCCCAGGGTGTCCACCATGCCCACGATGATCGCGCCGATCAGGGCGCCCCGGATCGACCCGATGCCACCGATGACGATCACGACGAAGACCTGGATGAGGATCTGCTCGCCCATGCCGGGCTGCACGGCATAGATGGGCCCGGCCATGAGCCCGGCCAGGCCGGCCAGCGCGGCGCCCAAGCCGAAGACCAGCGTGTAGAGAAGGCGAATGTTGACGCCCAGCGCCGCCACCATGGTGCGGTTGCTGGCGCCGGCCCGGATCAGCATCCCCAGCCGCGTGCGGGCTACGACGACCCAGAGCAACGCCGCCACCGCCAGGCCGACCAGGATGACCAATGCGCGATACACGGGGTAGCGGACGCCAGGCAGCACGAGGACGTGACCGCCGAGCCAGGAAGGCAAGCCGGTGTAGAGCGCCGACCGGCCCCACAGGATCGCGATCAGCTCGTTGAAGAAGAGGATGAGGCCGAACGTGGCCAACACCTGGTCGAGGTGGTCGCGCTCGTAGAGCGTGCGGAGGGCGACGACCTCCACCGCGATCCCGACCAGAAGCGTCACGGCCAGGGCCAGGGTCACCCCAAGCAGGAACGAGCCCGTCCACTGGTAGAAGCTCGTCGCCAGGTAGGCGCCCACCATGTAGAGCGAGCCATGGGCCAGGTTGACGAGATTCATGATGCCGAAGACCAGCGTGAGGCCGGCGGCCATGAGGAAGAGCGTCACGCCGTATTGCAGGCCGTTCAGGGCCTGCTCCAGTACCAGCAGCAGGGTCATCGACGCATCCGCATAACAAAAGGGGCGCGGTGGTCCCGCGCCCCTTCCTCACCCCCGCGGGGTCACTACCACTTCATCCCGCATTCCTGGTGGTAGGCGTCCTTGTGGTTCTCGAAGACGGCTTTCTGGATCTGCATCTCGGGGTCCCCGCCCGGCCCCTGCACCGCGCGGAGCAGATAGAAGTTCTGGATCGGGAAGTGGTTGACGTTATAGGTGTACTTACCTCGGGTGGACTTGTAGTCGGCCTTGCGCATGGCGGCGATCATGCCCTTCTTGTTGGAGAGATCGCCCTTGACCGCCCGCACCGCGGAATCGATCAGCATGATGCCGTCGTAGCTCTGAGCGCCGTAGAACACTGGCGTCTTGCCGTACTTCTTCCGGAAGTCGCTCACGTACTTCTGGTTGGCCTCGTTCTTGAGGTCGGGGCTCCAGTAGCGGGTCTCCCATTGGCCCAGCGCCGCCTCCTTCACGACCGGGAGCGAGATCTCGTCGACCGTATACACCGAGTAGAGTGGGATCTGGCCGCGGAGGCCGGCCTGGGCGTACTGCTTGAGGAACTGGATGCCCATGTCGCCCGGGTAGAAGACGAACACGGCCTTGGGATTGGCGGCGCGGAGCTGGCTGATCTCGGCCTGGTAGTCCTGCTGGCCGAGCTTGGTGTAGACCTCCTCGACGACCCGGCCTTTGAAGTAGCGCTTGAACCCCGAGATCATGTCCTTGCCGGCGGCGTAGTTGGGGGCCATGGCGTACACGTCGGTGAGGCCCTGGTCCGACATGTACTTGCCCATGGCCTCCGGCGTCTGGTCGTTCTGCCAGGAGGTGGTGAAGAACAGCTCGTGGCACATCTTGCCGGCCAGCTCGTGGGGGCCCGCGTTGGTGCCGATCATGAAGGTGCCGGCCTGGGTAACGGTGGGCGCCACCGCCAGCATGACGTTGGACCAGATGATGCCGCTGACGAAGTGCACCTTGTGCTTCTTGAGCATCTCGTCGGCGAGCTGCTTGCCCACGTCGGGCTTGCGCTGGTCGTCGCCGTAGATGACCTCGACGTCGAGCCCGCCGACCTTGCGGCCGAGGTGGTCGAGGGCCAGCTCCACCGAGTTCTTCATGTGCTCGCCGATGATCCCGGCCGGCCCCGAGAGTGAGGTGATGAACCCGATCTTCACCGTCTCGGCCGCCGCCGCCGGGCCCGCCGCCACGCCGGCGACGAGGAGTCCGATCAGAAGGGCACGGATGATCGCGTACACGGCTACCTCCTGTTGACGGGAGTTCTCGTCCGCTAACCGCCTGTCCGAGCGGGCGGATTCTAGCAAATCGACGGACCTCCCGTCTAGCCGCCGGGCGCACCATCAGCCCCGGACAGGGCCAGCGAGATCACGTAGTTGCCGCTGCCCGACGAGGGGCCGTAGGCATGGGCCGTCCCCGCGAACCGTGCGCCTGACTCGATGATCGCCCCCAGCATCATGGCCAGGTGGCGTCCCCCCATCTCGGCCTGCACCGTCTCCACGTACTCCGGCAGCCAGGCCCAGGCCTTCTCGTACTCGCCATCCACCAGCAAGCGAGCGAACCGATGGTCCAGCTCCTGGTCCTCGGGGCTCGGCCAGCGCTCGGGTCCGCGCACGAGCTTGTGGCTGAGGCTGCCGCTGGCTACGAAGGCGGCGCGCCGGCCACACCCACGCAGCGCCCGGACGATGTGCTGGCCCCAGCCGAAGCACTCCTCGAGGTCGTTGGCCAGCGTCACCGACACGGGAACCACCGGGATCCGCTGGCTCGTGTCCAGGTAGCAGACGAGCGGCATGACGGTTCCGTAGTCGAGCGGGTAGTGGACGTCGTTGGCCAGCACACACTGGTGTCCCGCCGCCCGGCCACGGTCGATCACGGCCGCGGCCAGCTCGTAGTCACCCGGGAAGTCGTATTCGACCCCGTGGATGAGGTCCGGCGCCTCCTGGGCGGTGAGGACGCCCCGGTGGCGGGGAGTGCCGTCTACGACGGTGGGGAACGTGGCGACCAGATGGCAGGAGTTGATCACGATGGTGTCCGGGCGCACTGCGGAGAGGTGCCGACCCTGGGCCACGAGTCCATCGCGGACCGCCTGGAAGTCAGGATGCGCGAGCTGGTTGCCGAAGGCCGACTCGTACGTGCAGTAACGCGGGGTGTGGACCGTGAGATAGGCGGCAATCAAGTCAGCCACCGTGTTCCTCACCAGGATGTACGGCGAGTTCTCGGGCGACTACGCTTTCTATTCGGCTGCCTATCCGCCGTACCCCTTCGGGCTGAATTGCTCCCGCGCGCTGTGCGCCCAGCAAGGTTAGGAGATCACTTGCCAGTCGCGTTTCGCCAATACTGCGCAGCTGCTCAGTCAATTGGGGCCTCGACAAGGGGTAGATGCGTCTTCGAAGTAAGAGCCCTCTTGAAACCTGCGTCGCGGCTACCAAGTACTCCTCGCATGCTGCGTCCGCGTCCCCTGTTTCAAGTAATCCCCGCGCAAGTCTTGCCCGCCGATCAGCCTGCCCCATCTTGTCGCGCCAGTCAGGCCACGACGCCTTCTCGGCTTCGTGACGCAGATTGTTCCATAGCCCACTACGACCGCTCACCACTTTCCCAAATTTGACCGACGCTACCGCGTAGTCGTCGCCTCTCAAAAGCCGCTGCCGAAATTTGTCCACCTCCTCCAATTGCACATGAATTCCATATACTGGTTCGATTTTCGGCCGATCTCCCCGGTATAGCACCAGGACATCCACGTCGCTGGCGGACAAGGCAGTTCCATGAGCATAAGAACCGACCAAGACAGCGAGTCCGTCCCTCTTTAAGCCAGCCCGCGCCAAAGCGTCCAGCGCGAGTAGAAGGGACCGCCTCCAGTTGAAAGGCATCCCCTCACCCGGGACGTCCTCTAGCGCCTTGCTAGGCTTCTTCCGTTTCATCAAGAATCCTCGCGACCTCATTCGTAAAATCTTCCAGCCCGCTTGCGAGGTCTTCGAGGTCGATTTCCTCGAGCTCCGGCCCAGGCTCCCCATAATTGACGCACTTGCGTAAACCATTGAGACGCAGCATCTCGCCGCCAATGTCCTTCGAGAGCACACGATCCGTAAAGAGCTTCGACGCGATCTCAGCCTTCTTATAGTGATTGTGCGGCCACGAGAGGTTTTTGACAGCCGCAACAGCACCGGCAGCATTCTCGTAGGCGTAGAATGCGAACGTCACGGCCTCAACCTGATCGGGCGGATCAACCGCAGCAGTTTGGACTCGCCGGAGTTGTGACTCTGCCAGCTCTAAATAACTCACGCGCTTTTTCTATGCTCATAAGCCGCAGCGCCAAAATCGAACCGTATTGTAACGATTGCGATGAACCATGCAATCGGTCGCAAACGGACCTGGCAACAGCGACCCGCTCATTCTGACGCCTGGAGCTGGCGGACGACTTCCCGGGGGATGGATGCGGCCCGCAGTCGCTGGCCCGGCCGGTCGGGACGCAGCACCCAGGCGCGGATCTCGAAGCCGCGCGCACAGACGGTGCCGCCCACCGTGATCTCGTGCTCCATACGAAAGGTCTTGTCCTTCACCCAGGCGACGGTGGACCGGATCGTGACCAGGTCCCCATAACGCACCGGCGCCACGAACGTCGATCCCGACTCCACGATCGGCACGCCCACGATCGCGTACCGGGGAAACAGCTCGGGCCACGGCAGCCCGAGCGCCTCGAACAGCGCCTCGGTGCCGAGATCGTACCACTCGAAGAACCGCGGATAGAAGACGATGCCGGCGGGGTCGGACTCGCTCCAGCGGACGCGCACGGTGGTGGTGTGCGCGGCCATCAGCGAAGGCGGTCCTGGAGGAGGAACCGCTGGAGCTTGCCCGTCGCGGTGCGGAACGCGGCGACGGCGTTGGCCACCGCTCACGCCTTCCAGCGGTTCCGCTTCCAGTCGAAGTCCCTCCAGAAGCTGTCGATGCGGTCGATGATGCCGTGGAACTTGTGGCGGCCGTCGGCGTGGGCGGCCAGCAGGTCCTCCAGCGAGTCGAACTGGGCCAGGTAGCCCAGGCCGTACTCGGCCGGCTCGGCCATGGCCATCTGCCCGGCCCCGAAGCGCCGGTAGCCCTCGCCCGGCGCGATCCAGAAGCCCTCCGACGTCTCTTCCATGTAGAGACGCGGCGCCTGGCCGGATGGCAGCGGGCAGAGGAAGAAGCGCGCGCTGAAGCGGATCGGGCTCGTGGTCGGCGTGACGAAGTGCGAGAGATAGCGGAACGGCCGGGTGTCGCAGTACCACCCCTCCTCAGCCAGCAGCGTGGCGAACGGCGCCTCGTCGGCCATCAGGGCCTTGCGCACCCGCTCCACGGCCGCGGCCACCACCGGCTGGCCGGCGACGATGGGGCGTCCTGCCGCATCACACGCGACGAGAAGCCCACTCTCTTCCAGCAGTTCACGCACCGCCGTGACCCAGTACGCCAGCGCCGGGAGCTCGCCGCCGGGAAAGACCTGCTCCGCCTCCGCGCGCGCGAGGCCGTGGCAGCGCGCGAGGGCTTCGGGGGCGCCGTCGGCCGGATCGACCCGGCCCCCGGGGAACGCATAGTAGCCACCGAGGAACTTCATCCCCTTCTGCCGTCGGATCATCCACACCTCGAGTGGCTCGCGCGCCCCGGGGAGCCCGGGACGGACGAGCAGGACGGAGGCCGCGGGCTTGGGCTCGACGGGCGTCACGCTCCAGATGATACCGCCCAGGCCGACGCCGCGGGATGCGGACTCGACCGTCAACCGTTACTTGTCGACGTGGCCGCTGGCGTACACCAGGAGATTATGGGTAGGGGAGCAATGCTCCGCCGCCAGTAGAAGTCGTCGACCGCGACCGAGACATGCATGTACTCCCCGAGAGGCGAAGGGCTTTGCTGACCAGGTTCTCGACCTCGTGCTGGAGGCGGGCGGCCAGCTCGTCTCTCGTCACGTCGACACCACGGCGGGGCTACAAGTTGATCAGCTTGGGCGACCCGCTCCCGGTGGTACGTCGCGTCGCCGAAGGTGAATTCCGACGACTTGGCGCGCTTCGGTTATTGGGGCATAGGCGACATAAAGCCCCTTCTCGGAAGTCGAAGAACTGCTTCCCCCGAGACAACGCGGATAAACTCTCTGCTTGGGACAGCCCTGCGCCCCCCGGTCCCCTCGGTTCCTTGCCTGGTACAACGCCCACGAAGCGCCGTCAAGCGCGAAGTTTGCGGGTCGACCACGAGGCAAGATCGGCGGGCAGGCGCACGCGGCCGGCAGCAGGCCGGGACAGAGTGGAAGATCAGGCGGGGGCGCCCGCTGAGGCTTGAGGCGCGGTGAACGCCGACTGGGCAGGTGGGGCGCGATCGGCCGCCTCGGCCTCGGTGGGTAAGCCCCGCGAGAGCAGAATGGCTCGGATCGTCCGGCGATCGAGGATGGTCGCGATCAGGCGCAGCCGGCCGCCGCAAGCGGGACAGACCAGCACGTCCAGGTCAAAGGCCCGCCGCATCAACTGGGCCCACGTCCAGCCGCGAGGGGTGGGGCGGGAGGCGGCGCCGCCCTCGCCGGACGCGTCGGTCCCGGTGGAGACCTCGACAGTCGGCGCCGGCGCAACGGCCGGTACCGCTCCATAGGTCACCACGGCGGCGCGCCACCGGGCGTTCGGGGCGAGCACTCCGTGGTAGAAGACGAGATTGATCCGGGGGCGGGGGGTGAGGGCGGCGAGCCGGGCGAGCAGTTCCCGGGGCTCGAACACGAGGTGGTTGGTGCCGTCCGCCCACGCGGCTTTCAGTTCGAGTACGACGCGGCCGTCATCGGTGAGCCGGATTCGATCCTGAGCAACAGCGGGCCGCAAGAGGTAGCGGCAGAGCTGCTCGAGGCGCTCGCGGTTCTCTCCGTCCACGGCGACATTAGCGTGGAGGTCGAAGCCCTCGAGATGGGCGTGCCGCGGTCCCCCGGAGGCGACCCACCGGGCTTCCGGGTCGCGCCCCAGGGCCATCACCCGCGCACCCACCCGCGGGCCCAGCGCCACGCGCCCTTGCACCGAGGCGCTGCTGAGGCCCGCCAGCGCTGGGGATTCCTCCGCCACCGGATCGGTCCGCGAGACATCGGTGTCGGGGCCCAGGCCACGGCGCGCCAGCAGACGGAGAATCCGGGTGCGGATGGTGCTCAGCAGCCGGGTCACCTCCGCATCGGCGGGCGGCGGCGTGGGATGGAATCTCGGTCCTTCCTGTGCAGAATTGGTGAACACCCCGTCGAGCACGAGCGTGTGGAAGTGGATGTTCAAATTGAGCGCCCCGCCGAAGCGCTGGACGACCGTCAGGCTACCGCTCCTGCCGTCGCGGAAGCCGAGTCGCCGCGCCCGCCAGCGCTGGAAGCCGAGGAGCGCTCGGACGTAGACCGCGAGGACGGCACGACACAAGCCATGGTCCCAGGCGAGCACGTAGCGCAGCCAGTGCGGCAGGCTGAGCACCCACTGGCGGACGGGGACTGGCGGCACAACCGCGTCCACCGCGTGGGCGGCGCGCTCGGTCATCCGGCGGCCTCCGCAGCTCGGACAGAATCCCCGCCCCTTGCACGAGAAGGGCAGGAGGCGGTCCAGCCCGCAGCCCTCACAGCGGAGGCGGGCGAGCCCGTGGGCCAGGATGCCACACGTGAGGAACTCCCGGAACTCGTCCTCCACGAAGCGGGGCAAGCCGGCCCCGCCCGTCCGGTCAGCCGCTTCGCGCAGGAACGCCTCCAGGTGCGTGCGCACGACCGTGTGAAGCACGCCCTGCTCGGGCGTGCGGGGGCGGTAGCCGGCGCGGCTGAGGCACATCCCTCCGCAGTACCGCGCTGGCGCGGGCGGCGACAATGTCCGAAAAGCGATCCATGGCCCCGATTCGATGGATCGCCGCGAGGAGTGGACCCACAGCAACACGGTGGCCGAACTGGGGCCGGCTGAAGGCGACAGGAGGGAGACGCGCTACTGGAGCTGGCTGAGGATCGTTCGCGCTTCGAGGGAGATCGCTTCGGACCCCTCCGACTCAGAGATTGATCAGCTGGGCCACTCGCTCGCGGTGGTAGGTCGCATCGCCGAAGGTGAACTCCGACGACTTCGCGCGCTTGAAGTAGAGGTGCAGGTCGTGCTCCCAGGTGAAGCCGATCCCGCCATGAAGCTGGATCCCGGCTCCGGCCACCCGGCGATAGGCGTCCGAGCAGTAGGCCTTGGCCATGGAGGCGGCCAGGGCGGCCTCGGGCACCTTCTCATCGACCGCCCACGCCGCGTAGTAGGTCAGTGACTTGGCGTTCTCGACCTCGACGAGCATGTCGGCCGCCCGGTGCTTGACGCCCTGGTACGAGCCGATCGGGCGCCCGAAGGCCACCCGGATCTTCGCGTAGTCCACTGTCATGTCCAGGACCTTCTGGGCGCCGCCGCACATCTCGGCGCATAGCGCCACGGTCGCGCGGTCGATGACGCGGGCCAGCGGCGACCAGCCGCCGTCCTTCGGCCCGAGCAGGGCCGCGGCGGGAACGCGGACGTCGCGGAGCGCGACCTCGCAGAGCTTGCGGGTCTGGTCCATCGTGGGCAGGAGCTTGGCCTCCAGCCCGGCCGCCCCCTTCGGCACCAGGAACAGGCTCACGCCCTGCTCGGGCTGCTGGCCCTCGCCGGTCCGGGCCACGACCACGATGACGTCCGCCAGGTGGGCGTCGAGGACGAACAGCTTGGTGCCGCTCAGGACCCACTCGCCACCGATCGACTTTGCCGTCGCCGTCACGCCGGCAGCGTCCCAGCGGGCGTTCGGTTCCGTCCACGCCAGCGCGACCTTGGCCGTCCCCTCGGCGATCTTCGGCAGCCAGTCCTTCTTCTGCTCGGCCGAGCCTGTCTCCAGTATGGTGAGGCCGCCCAGGACCACGGTGGAGAAGTACGGACCGGGCATCACCACCCGACCCATCTCCTCCATGAGCACCGTGAGGTCGACGAAGCCGAGCTCACTGCCGCCGTAGGCCTCGGGGTAGACGAGGCCCAACCACCCTTGCTCGGCGACTTTGGCCCAGAACGCGTCGGTGACCCCGGCCGGCTCCTCCATCCGCTGGCGGACGAAGGCGGAGGTGCATTCGTTCTCGAGGAACTTCCGCGCCGTGGACCGGAGCAGCTCCTGCTCTTCGCTGAACCCGAAGTTCATGATCCTACCCTTTCGGCAGGCCGAGGACGCGCTCGCCGATGATGTTCTTCTGGACCTCGGTGGTACCGCCCTCGATGGAGTTCGCCCGCGACCGGAGGAACGTGTACTGCCAGAGCCCGCCTTCCACGGCCCAGTCCGACCCTCGTCCGAGCTGCGAGTACGCTCCCTCGATCTCCATGGCCAGTTCCTGCAGCCGCTGGTGGGTATCGACCCAGATCATCTTCCCGGTGGACGCCTCGGGGCCCGGCATCTCGCCCCGGAGCAGCCGGGTGATGGCCCGCGCGCCCGTGAGCTTGAGGCACTCCGTCTCGATCCAGAGCTGGGCGATCTTTTGCCGCATCACCGGGTCCCGCGTGGTCACCCGTCCCTGCTTCTCCATGCGCCGGGCCAACTCGACCAGCCCGTCCAGGCCGATGCGCAGGCGCACCTGCAGCCCGAATCCGAGAGCCAGCCGTTCGTACATGAGCGTCGTCAGCCCTACCGCCCAACCGTTGTTGAGGCCGCCCAGGATCTGCGACTCGTGCACGCGCACGTTGTCGAAGAAGACCTCGTTGAACTCGGGATCGCCGGTGATCTGGCGGAGCGGCTTCACGATCACGCCGGGCGCGCGCATGTCGAGCAGGAAATAGGTGATGCCCTTATGCCTGGGCGCGTCGGCGTCGGTGCGAGCCAGCAGCATCATCCAGTCGGCCACGTGAGCCAGGGACGTCCACACCTTCTGGCCGTTGATGACCCAGTGCTCGCCGTCCCGCACCGCCCGCGTCTGCAGCGAGGCCAGATCGGAGCCGGCGTTGGGCTCGGAGTAGCCCTGACACCAGATCTCCTCGCAGGAGAGGATCTTGGCCACGTAGCGCTGTTTCTGAGCCTCGGTGCCGTAGGCGATGATGGTAGGGCCGGCCATGCCCACGCCCAGGATATTGAGGATGGGCGGCGCCTTGGCCACGGCCATCTCCTGGTGCAGGATCATCTCTTCCATGAAGCTCAATCCCTGGCCCCCGTACTCTTTGGGCCAGGTCAACCCGACAAAGCCGGCCTCGTAGAGCCGGCCCTGCCAGCGACGGAGAAGATCGTAGGCTTCAGGACGCGGCACGTCGGCGCTGGCGGCCAGCCGGTTCGCCCACTCGCGCGGCATGTTCTCCTTGAGCCACGCGCGGACGCGGCTCCGGAAGCTCTCCTGCTCGGGGGTCAATGTGAAGTCCACGTTTCCCTCCTGGAGGGCACGACCAGGACTGAACGGTGATTCATTGTAGGAACCGCCCCCCGGCGTCGTCAAGGCGTTATACTGCGCGCTCGTGATCGCGATCTCCGGCCCTCGCCTGCAGAGCCGCCTCGTCGCGCTGGCCCGGTTCGGGGCGCTTCCCGGCGGAGGCGTGACCCGGCCGGCCTGGAGCTCGCCCCATGAGCAGGCGCGGGCGTGGCTGCTCAGCGAGATGCGGGCGGCGGGTTTGGAGGCTTGGGTCGATCCTGCCGGCAACATCTTCGGCGCGCTGGGAACGCGGAGCTTCGATCCGGCGCGCCCCGCGGTCCTGACCGGCTCCCACATCGATACCGTCCCCGAGGGCGGCATCCTCGACGGCGCGCTGGGCGTCCTGGCCGGTCTCGAGTGCCTGCAGACGATCCGTGAAGCAGGCCTGTCGTTGCGCCGCCCCCTGGCCGTCGCGGCCTGGAGCGATGAGGAAGGCCGTTACGGAAGCCTGTTCGGCTCGCGGGCGTTCTGCGGCGCCCTCGACGCCGCGCGCATCCCCGAGATGGCGGCGGTGGACGGCGAGCGCCTGGTGGATGCCATGAAGCGCGCCGGCTTCGACGCGCGCCGGGCGCCGGAGGCGAAGGCGCCGGTCGGATCGGTGGCCGCCTACGTCGAGCTGCACATCGAGCAGGGCCCGCGTCTGGACGAAGCGGGGGTGCCCATCGGCGTCGTGGACGCCATCGTCGGCGTGCGCCGCTCCCGCGTCGTCTTCCTCGGGCAGGCCGACCACGCCGGGACCACGCCGATGGAGCGCCGGCGCGACGCCTTCCTGGCCGCCGCCGACTTCGCGCTGCGGGTCCGCGAGCACGTCGTCACCCGGGGCAGTGGGCGCAGCGTCACCAACTTCGGCGTCGTGCACGTCCACCCCGGCGCCTCGAATATCGTCCCCGGGCGGGCCGAGCTGGTGCACGAGATGCGCGATCCCGACGGGGAGGTGCTCGAGCGGTTGGCGCAGGAGTGCGCCGCGCTGGCCGAGCGCGTGGCCCGCGAGCGGGACATCGCCGTCGAGGTGCGGCCCATGTCAGCGACGAAGCCCGCCCCCTGCTCGCCGCGCGTCCAGGAGGCCATCGAGCAGGTGTGCGGCAAGCTCGAGCTCGGATGGCGGCGGCTCTATTCGGCCGCCGGTCACGACGCCCAGAATCTGGCCCTGGTCACCGAGGCCGGCATGATCTTCATCCCGTCGCGCGGCGGCCGGAGCCACCGTGTCGACGAGACCAGCGACCCGGAAGCCATCGCGCGCGGCGCTGACGTCCTGCTCAACACGCTCCTGGCGTTGGCCAGCTGAAGCAGCCCGCTGTCGGAAGTGACTGTCCTTTCGAGCGCGGGCTTCGCCCGCGCAACTCGGCCTGGGGGAGGCTCGGAGGGGGCCGTCGAGGCCCCCTTCGACGAATAACCCGGCCGTGGCGCCGGTTGCGGCCCCCCGGGCGTGTGAGTATCGTCGGGCCCGTGGAGCCTGCCCGCCGCGCGCTCCGGCACGTACGCCCCGACCTGCTGGTGGTGGCCGTGCTCGCCGCCGGTTGCGCGTGGGAGGGGCCGCGCTCCTCCCTCAGCCCGCGCTCGGACCTGGCCCGCCTCATCTTCGAGGTCTACGGCATCGTCACCTGGGCCACCCTCCTGATCGCGCTGGTGGTCTCCGTCGTCCTCGCCTGGGTGCTCCTGCGCTTCCGGGCGCGGACCGGGGCGCCGATCCCGCGTCAGACGCGAGGCCACACGCTCCTGGAGATCAGTTGGACCATCGCTCCCGCTCTGGCGCTGCTGGTGATCGCCATCCCGACCATTCAGGTCATCTTTCGCACCCAGGGGGCGCCGCCGCCGGGGGCCCTCGAGGTGGTAGTGCGGGGATGGCAATGGTGGTGGGAGTTCCGCTACCCCTCGCTCGACGTGGTCACCGCCAACGAGTTGCACCTGCCGGTAGGGCGGCCGGTGATGCTGCGGCTCGAAGGGCCCGACGTCATCCACTCCTTCTGGGTGCCGCAGCTCGGGGGCAAGCGCGACGTCGTCCCCGGCCGCGTCAACTTCATTGCGTTGACACCGGACGCGGCCGGCGAGTACCTGGGGCAGTGCGCCGAGTTCTGCGGCGCCTCGCACGCGCTGATGGGCATACGGGTGATCGTGGAGCCCCCGGAGGCGTTCGCCCGCTGGGTGGCGGCCCAGCAGACGGCGCCGCCCCAGCCGACGGGCGCGGCCGCCGACGGCAAGGCCGTGTACACGCGCAGCGCGTGCGTGGGCTGCCACACGATCCGCGGCGTGTCGGCGGGCACGCTGGGACCCGACCTCACGCACTTCGGCAGCCGCAAGACGCTGGCCGCCGGCCTGCGGCCCAATACCCCCGAGACTCTGGCCGCGTGGCTCCGCGATCCGCCGGCCCTCAAGCCCGGGGTCAAGATGCCGAACCTGGGGCTGAGCGATGCGGACGCCCGTGCGCTGACCGCGTACTTGCTCAGCCTGAAATGACCTCGAGCAAGATGATCGTCAATTCGAGATGATCAATCGGGGAGAAGAGCGTAGCGCCCCCGCGCCTGGACCAGCCCACCCACGGCCCAAGCCGGGCTGGCGGCACTCGCTACAAAGTTGGGTGACTACCGTCGACCACAAGCGCATCGGCATCCTCTACGGCGTCAGCGCCTTCGTCTTCTTTCTCATCGGTGGCGTGGAGGCGCTCCTCATCCGCCTGCAGCTGGCCCGGCCCGACAACACGGTGGTCAGCGCCGAGACCTTCAACGCGCTCTTCACGATGCACGGCACCACCATGGTGTTCCTGGCCATCATGCCGTTCAGCGCCGCCTTCTTCAATTATCTGGTCCCGCTCATGATCGGAGCCCGCGACGTCGCCTTCCCCCGTCTGAACGCGCTCTCGTACTGGATCTTCCTGGCCGGCGGCCTGCTGCTGCATGCCAGCTTCCTGGCCGGAACGCCGCCGGACGCCGGCTGGTTCGG
Source organism: Candidatus Rokuibacteriota bacterium (assembly GCA_050731755.1). Taxonomy (GTDB): domain Bacteria; phylum Methylomirabilota; class Methylomirabilia; order Rokubacteriales; family CSP1-6; genus JBOHPP01. The sequence goes on from JBOHPP010000036.1 coordinate 15,948, forward strand.
CTACGCCAACCTCACCTCCCGGCAGTTCTCGCCCACCGCCAGCATCGACTTCTGGATCCTGAGCCTGCAGGTGCTCGGCGTCTCCTCGATGATCTCGGCGGTGAACTTCATCGTGACCATCCTCAATCTGAGAGCGCCGGGCATGACGCTCATGCGCATGCCGCTCTTCGTGTGGATGACGCTGGTGGTCCAGTTCCTGGTCATCCTGGCCTTTCCCCCGGTGACGGTGGGGTTGATCTTCTTGATGTTCGACCGGTTCTTCGGTGCTCACTTCTATGACGTGGCGGCGGGGGGCGACCTCCACCTCTGGCAGCACCTCTTCTGGATCTTCGGGCACCCCGAGGTCTACATCCTGATCCTGCCCGCCATGGGCATCGTCTCCGAGGTGCTCCCCACCTTCGCGGGCAAGCCGCTGTTCGGGGCGCCGGTGGTGATCTACTCGGGGATCCTCATCGGCTTCTTCGGCTTCGGGGTGTGGAGCCACCACATGTTCGCGGCCGGCATGGGGCCGGTGGCCGACGCGGCGTTCTCGATGGCCACGATGATCATCGCCATTCCCACCGGCGTGAAGATCTTCAACTGGCTGGCCACGCTGTGGGGCGGCGCCATCCGGGCGACCACGGCGCTGCACTTCGCGGTCGGCATGATCGGGCTGTTCACTATCGGCGGCCTGTCCGGCATCATGCACGCCTCACCGCCCATCGACCTCCAGCAGACCGACACCTACTTCGTCGTCGCCCACCTGCACTACGTCCTCATCGGGGGCAGCCTCTTCGGCCTGTTCGCCGGCGCCTACTACTGGTGGCCCAAGATCACCGGGCGACTGCTCGACGAGCGGCTCGGGCGCTGGCAGTTCTGGGTGCTTTTCGCGGGGTTCAACATGGCGTTCTTTCCCCAGCATTATCTGGGCGCCATGGGGATGCCCCGCCGGATTTTCACCTACCCGGCGGAGACCGGCTGGGGCTTCTGGAACCTGGTGTCCTCGATCGGCGCCTTCGGCATCGCGTTCGGCGTTCTGCTGTTCCTGATCAACGCGGTGAGAAGCCTTGGGCGGGGCGCGCCCGCCTCCGCCGATCCCTGGGACGGACGGACTCTGGAGTGGCGGACGTCGTCACCACCGCCGGTGCACAACTTCGACGCCATCCCGCCCGTCTACGGGCGCGACACGTTCTGGCGCGAGAAGTACGGCCCCCGCCGCGAACCCCGGGCGCCGGCGCCGCCCGACCCCCACGGGGTCCATGTGCCGCCGCCCTCGGTCTGGCCAGTGGTGACGGCGCTGGGGGTGGGCGGGGCCGCGGCCGGGGCCCTGATCCACGTGGCCGTGGTGGTGGGCGGCGGTCTGCTCACGGTCTATGGAGTCTTCCGGTTCGCGCTCGAGCACCACGAGCACCACGCCCATGAGCATCAAACAGGAACGCTCGGTGTCGACCACCGGAAGGCCGCCATGTGGACCTTCATCGGCTCCGAGTGCCTCCTCTTCGGCACGCTGATCGCCACCTACATGGCCTACCGCGGGCGCAGTGTGGTGGGGCCCTATCCCCACGACGTCCTCGACGTCCCGGTCACGACGATCAGCACGTTCGATCTGCTGATGTCGAGCCTCCTCATGGTGCTGGCCCTGGCCGCCGTTCAGCGCGGCGACCGCGTCCAGACCCGACTATGGCTGGCCGGGACCGCCTTCTTTGGGCTTATCTTCCTGGGCTTCCAGGCCTACGAGTTCACCAGCTTCGTGCACGAGGGGCTCACCCTGCAGCAGAACCTCTTCGGCTCGACCTTCTTCGTGCTCACCGGGTTCCACGGGGCCCATGTCACCCTGGGGGTGCTGTGGCTGCTGGCGCTGTTGGTTCTCGACCTCCGCGGCCGGCTCCACGCCAGGGACGCCATCAAGGTGGAGATCGCCGGGCTCTACTGGCACTTCGTGGACATCGTCTGGATCGTGATCTTCACCCTCGTCTATCTCATCCCATGAGCGAGCCGGGACAGGGGACGGTCGGGACCTACGTCATGGTGGCGATCGTGCTGACCCTGATCACTGCGCTGGAGGTCGGCGTCATCTACATCCGGCAGCTGGCGCCCATCATCGTCCCGCTGCTGCTGGTGATGGCCGCGGCCAAGTTCGCCCTGGTGGCCCTCTTCTTCATGCACCTCAGGTACGACGGACGCGTGCTCGGCAGTCTCTTCGTTGGCCCTTTGGTGGTCGCGGTCGGCCTGGCGGTGGCCCTGATGACGCTCACCGGCGCCTTCTTGGTGTTCGACCGATGATCCATCCGGAGTCGATCGTCGGCGCCGCCGCGCTTCTCGGGGCCTGGGCCGGCGCCTGGTGGGCCTCTTC
>JBOHPP010000037.1:0-6472 GCA_050731755.1 Candidatus Rokuibacteriota bacterium
CCCTCGGGCCCTGGCCGACGCGATCGCGCTGGGCCGAAGCACCGAGGCCGCGCTCAGAACCGTCGCGGCAAGCCTGGGGAAGATCGCGCGATCATGAAGCTGCCTCACGCCGGCGGGTGGTGGGGACGCGACCCCGTTCCCGCGTCGCTGTCGGCGGCCGGATGCTTCCATGCTTGACGCGCTCGTCACCGGAGGGACGGGGTTCGTCGGCGCCAACGTCGTGCGCGAGCTCCTGCGCGAGGGCGCCACGGTGCGGGTGCTGGCCCGCCCCGGCGGCGAGCGCCGCGCCGTGGCCGGGCTGCCCGTCGAGATCGCCGAAGGAGACCTCGGCGAGCCCGCCTCGCTTCGCCGCGCCGTGGCCGGCGTGCACACGGTCTTCCACGTCGCCGCCGACTATCGCCTGTACGCGCCGGACCCCGAGGCGCTCTACCGGACCAACGTCCACGGCACACGCGCGATCCTCGAGGCCGCGGCCGACGCCGGCGTGCGGCGCATCGTGTACACGTCCACCGTGGGCGTGCTCGGCATCCCCGCGGACGGCACGCCCGGGACCGAGGAGACGCCGGTGACGCTCGCCGAAATGGTCGGACCGTACAAGGCCTCCAAGTTCCTCGCCGAGCAGGTGGCGTTGGAGTTCGCCCGGACCGGAGCCCCGGTGGTCGTCGTCAATCCCTCGGCCCCGGTGGGACCCTGGGACGTCAAGCCCACGCCGACCGGGCGGATGATCGTGGACTTCTTGCGGGGCCGGATGCTGGCCTCGCTTGACACCGGCCTCAACATCGTTCATGTGCGCGACGTCGCGCGGGGCCACCTCCTGGCCGCCCGGCAGGGACGGGTGGGTGACCGGTATATCCTCGGCCACGCCAATCTCTCGCTCACCGAGATCTTCCGCCTGCTCGCCGACATCACCGGGCTCCGCCCGCCGCGCTTCCGCATTCCGTACGCCGTGGCCTGGACCGCCGCGGCGTGCATGGAGGGTGCCGCCCGCCTGACCCGGGGGACGCCGCCGGTGGCACTGACCGCGGTGCGCATGGCCAGGAAGCGCATGTACTTCAGCCCGGCCAAGGCCGTGCGCGAGCTGGGCCTGCCCCAGACCGATCCCCGGGAGGGCCTGCGCGACGCCGTGGAGTGGTTCGTCGAGCACGGCTACGTCGCGCGGCGGGCGGCGGCGCGGGTCGGCGCGTGATGAGCGCCGCCCAGCTCGTGTCGCGCCTGACGCGGCGCAGCCGCTCGAACTTCTACTACGCTTTTCTCACCCTGCCCCGGGCGCGTCGTGACGCGCTGTACGCCGTGTACGCCTTCTGCCGGACTGTCGACGACCTCGCCGACCTCGGTCAGGAGCGAGGCGCCGATCCCGCCGCGCTCGGCGCCGAGCTGCGCGGCTGGCGGCGCGAGGTGGCCCGCTGTTACGAGCCGGCCGGCGCTCCCGGGCACCCGATCGGCCAGCGCCTGGCCGCCGCCGTGCGCGCCTACGGGATCCCGCGCGAGGCCCTGGAGGCGATTCTCGACGGGGTGGAGATGGACCTCGAGGGAACGCGCTACGAGCGCATCGAGGACCTCTACGCCTATTGCTATCGGGTGGCCTCGGCGGTGGGGCTGGCCGCGATCGAGATCTTCGGCTACACGGACTCCCGCGCCCGCGACTACGCGGTGAATCTCGGGCTCGCGCTGCAGTTCACCAACGTCCTGCGCGACGTCGGCAGCGATGCGCGGGCCGGCCGGGTGTACCTCCCGCGCGCGGACCTGCACGCCTTCGGGGTGACGGAGGAGGACTTGAGAGCCGGCCGCTACAGCCCGGCCTTCGTCGGCCTCATGGAACGGCAGGCCGGGCGGGCCCACCACTTCTACCGCCGGGCCTGGGCGGCGTTCCCGGCCGCCGATGCGCGCTCGCTGGTGGCCGCCGAGGTCATGGGCCGCATCTACTTCGCGCTGCTGAGGGAGATCGAGACGCGGCGGTTCCGCGTCTTCGGGGCGCGGATCACGGTGCCCACGCGCCGCAAGGCGGCCATCGCGGTGCGCTGCTGGGCGGCCTCACGGCTCTTCGCGCGGAGACCCGCGTTGGCGGGGATGAGCGCGTGAAGGCCGCGGTGTTCCGGGGGCCGGGGCGGCTGGTTGCCGAGGACTGGCCCCGGCCGGCCATCGGCCCCGGCGAGCTGTTGCTCCGGGTGCGTGGCTGCGGTCTCTGCGGCTCCGACATCGCCAAGATCGTCGGACCGCCGCCGGCGAGGCCGGCGGTGTTCGGGCACGAGCTGGTGGGCGACGTTGTGGAGGTGGGCGCGGGGGTGACGGCGTTCGCCGTCGGTGATCGCGTCGTGGCCGCCCACCACGTGCCGTGCGGCGAATGCCACTACTGCCGGCGCGGCAGCCCCTCCATGTGCCGCGCGTTCAAGGCCAGCCACCTGGACCCGGGTGGCTTCGCCGACTACGTGCGCGTGCCCGACCCGAACGTGGCCCACGCGACGTTCCGGGTGCCGGCCCATGTGAGCGACGAAGCGGCATCGTTCGTGGAGCCGCTGGGCTGCTGCCTGCGTGCGCTGCGCCGCTCCGGTGTCGTTTCCGGCGACACCGCGGTGGTGATGGGCCTGGGCTCCATCGGCCACCTTTTCGTTCAGCTTCTCCGCCGCGCCGGCGCCGGTGTGGTCGCCGTCGACCATGTGAATACCCGGATCGAGCTGGCCGAGCGGCAGGGCGTTCCCGCGCTCTATCCGGATCCGGCCCAGGCGGCGATCGAGAAGCTCTCCGAGGGACGGGGCGCCGATCTGGTGGTGATCACCGGCGGCGCCGCGAAGGCGCTGGAGTGGGCGGTCAAGGTCGTGCGGGACGGCGGCAGCATCCACTACTTCGCGGGCGGCCCCGACGACTCACTGCCCCTAGCGCTCGAGACACTCTATCACCGCGAGCTGACGCTCACGGCGACGTACTCGTCGTCTCCGGCCGACCTGACCGAGGCTCATCGGCTGATCGCCGAGGGGGACATGCTCGTGAACGGCCTCTATACCCATCGGGTCCCACTCGAGCGGCTGGACGAGGGGGTCGCGCTCATGCAGAGCCGTAGCGCGCTGAAGGTGTACGTGACGCCATGAGAGCCGTCGTCTTCCACGGCCCTGGGGACCTCCGCTTCGAGGAGTTGCCCTGGCCCACGCCGGGTCCGGGCGAGATCGTGTTGCGCATCGAGGCGGCGCTGACCTGCGGCACCGACGTGAAGACCTTCCGCCGCGGCCACCCGGTGATGATCCCCACCGTGCCCACGGTGTTCGGTCACGAGTTCGCGGGCACGGTCAGCGCCGTCGGGGCCGGTGTGCGCGGCCTCCGCGAAGGCGACCGCGCCGTGGCCGCCAACTCGGCACCGTGCGACGCCTGCCCGCTCTGCCAGGCCGGGCGCTTCAACCTCTGCGAGAACCTGCTGTTCATCAATGGAGCCTATGGCGAGGCCATCGCGCTCCCGTCGCGCCTGGTCCGGCGAAACGTCGTGCGCCTGGGCCCGACGGTGCCCGCGGCCCGCGCCGCCTTCGTCGAGCCTCTGGCCTGCGCCATCGGCGGGATCGAGCGCGGTCGCGTGGAATCCGGGCAGACGGTGGTCATCTTCGGGCACGGCCCGCTCGGCTGCCTCCTGGGCATGGTGGCCGCTGCGCGCAAGGCCCACGTGATCCTGGTCGGCAAGCCGGGTCCGCGATTCGAGCGGGTCCGGAAGCTTGGCATCGGTCAATGCGTGGACGGTGCCGACGGTCCCGACCTCCCGGCGTCGGTGCGCGCGGCGACCGGTGACCGGGGCGCCGACGTCGCCGTGGACGCCACCGGCCGTCCCGAAGTGTGGGAGCAGACGGTGGCGGCCGTCGCCCGCGGCGGCACTGTGGTCCTCTTCGGCGGCTGCGCCCCGGGAGACCGCGTGGCTCTCGACACGGCACGCCTGCACTACGAGGAGCTGACGCTCGTCGGGGCGTTCCATCACACGCCCGACCTGATCCGGCGGGCGGTGGACCTGTTGGAATCGAATGCGCTCGACCCCGCCGGCCTGCTCACGCATCGCATGGGCCTGGACGGCGTCGTGCGGGCGCTGGAGCTCATGTCGCGAGGTGACGCCTTGAAAGTGCTGATCGAGCCATGAAGCGAGCGTCTGGCGTGGTTCTTGCGACGCTGCTCGGCGCCCTCGCGGTCCCGCTGCCGACCGCCGCCTTTCAGGCCGCCGAGGTCTTCCAGAAGGGGACGTGGGTCTTGTCCCTCGAGGGCGGCGGCGGCGGTGAGGAAAACTTTGACGTCCGCAACGAGGAGACCGGTTTCGATCTCTGGTATGCCGGTTTGCGCGTGAGTCGCCTGCCGTTCGCGCCGCTGGGCGGGGGCGCTGTCCGAGGCTCGCTGGAGATCGGGCTGGAGCCGATCTATCAACGATATACGGGCGTGGTCAGCGCCTTCTTCGCGGGCCTGGCTCTCGTCGGTCGCTTGCACTTCCTCGGCCTGGGCCGCGTGGTGCCGTACGTCGAGGTCGCCGGCGCCATCGGCGGCACCGATCTGAACGTCCGCGAGATCGATTCGGACTTCACCTTCTGGCTGGCCGCCGGCGCCGGGGCCTCGGTCTTCGTGACCGACCGGGTGGCGCTCTACGCCGGCTATCGCCTGGTCCACGTGTCCAACGGGGGCACCGATGACCCCAACCGTGGATTCGAAGCGCATACCGGCCTGGCCGGAGTATCCTTCTTCCTCAGGTAGCCATGGGCACCCCGATCACCGAGATCGTGCTGGCCGGGCCCCGGGGATTCTGCGCCGGGGTGGAGCGCGCCATCGACATCGTCGAGCTGGCGTTGGAAGTCTGCGGGCCGCCGGTCTACGTGCGGCGGGAGATTGTCCACAACGGCTACGTCGTGGACAAGCTGCGGGCCAAAGGGGCCATCTTCGTGGACGAGCTCCATGAGGTCCCCGACGATGCCACCGTGATCTTCAGCGCCCATGGCGTCTCCCCGGCCGTGCGGGAGGATGCCGGCCACCGGGGGCTGCGGGTGATCGACGCCACCTGCCCGCTCGTCACCAAGGTGCATCTGGAGGCGATCCGGTATGCCCGCGAGGGGTACTCCATCATGCTCATCGGACACGAGGACCACGACGAGGTGATCGGCACGCTGGGCGAGGCCCCCGACCGCATCATCGTCGTGGACAGCGCCGCCGAGGTCGACACGCTGCAGGTGCCCAATCCCGACAAGATCGCGTACCTCACGCAGACCACGCTTTCCGTCGACGACACCCGGGACGTGATCGAGGCGCTTCGCCGCCGGTTCCCCAAGATCGTGGGGCCGTCCCGCAACGACATCTGCTATGCGACCCAGAACCGCCAGGCCGCGGTGAAGACGGTGGCCGGAGACGTGGACGTCTTGCTGGTGATCGGGGCGGCGAACAGCTCCAACTCGATCCGCCTGGTCGAGGTCTCCCAGTCGGCGGGCACGCGGGCCTACCTCATCAACGACGTCCGCGACATCCGGCCCGAATGGCTGGAGGGCGCCCGGCGGGTCGGCGTGACGGCCGGCGCGTCGGCGCCGGAGATCCTGGTGACCGAGGCGGTGCAGACCCTGCGCCGGCACGGGACCGGCGTGCGCGAGATCCACGTCGTCGACGAGAATGTCCGGTTCGCCCTTCCCGGCGAGCTCGAGCAGATGGCCCGCGAGCGGGGGATCACGTTGCCCGAGCGCACGGTGATGCGGCAGTCGATTTAACAGGGCAGGCGACAGCCTACTGGGCTGTCGCCCCCGGGCTGTCGCCACGCCCGTGCCCCGCCGGTAAACTCGGGGGGAGGCTTTGCCCCCCCTTCCGAAGCCTCCCCCCAGTACCAGGATTGCGCCGGCGAAGCCGGCGCTCGAACAGTCAACCAACCCGTACGAGGTCAGACATGCGATTGGTGACTTACCGGAAGGGCGCCGCCAAGCCCCGGGTGGGCGCCGCGGTCGAGGACGTCGTTCTCGATCTGGGCGCACTGGCCGTCGATCTGGCGCGCGAGCGAGGCTCGGTCCGTCCGACGCCCTGAACACGGCGCGCGACGCGCGGGAGCGCCGGGCCGGACGCGACATCCCCGAAGCGCAGGCGCTCGATCACGTGTTCGGCTCCACGATCGTCAACGACGTGACCGCCCGCGACCTCCAGAAGCGGCACGGGCAATGGTTCAAGGGCAAGACGCTCGACACCTTCTGCCCGATGGGCCCCGTGTTGGTCAGCGCCGACGAGGTGCCCGATCCCCAGGCGCTGGCCATCTCACTCCGGGTGAACGATCAAACGCGCCAGTCGAGCCACACTTCGAAGATGATCTTCCCGGTCGCCCAGTGCATCGCGGTGCTCTCGGAAGGATTCACCGTCCTGACCGGCGACGTCATCGCCACCGGCACTCCCGAAGGCGTGGGGGCCGCGCTCGGCAAGTTCCTCAAGGCGGGGGACAGGATCGAGGCCGAGATCGAGAAGATCGGGGTGCTCCAGAACCGCGTCGTCGCGCCCTAGC
>JBOHPP010000038.1:0-51018 GCA_050731755.1 Candidatus Rokuibacteriota bacterium
CTCAACGAGGTGATCCGGATCTCGGGCCCTTTCGACCGGCTCGTCGGGCCCCGGGCCGCCGGCCGCTAATCAGCCGCCTTTCGGGCGGCGGCTTTGCCGCCGCAATCAGGTCCGGGGGGAGGTCTCGGAGGGGGCCGTCGAGGTCCCCTCCGACGAGGATGGGGGGCGAAGCCCCCCTTCGAGGGACTCGGCGCGCAAGCCCAGGTAGCTGACGGCGAGCACCATCATCAGCGGGACGCCTGTGGCCGCCACGGTGGACACGCTCGCCAGGAGCGCCAGCGTCCCGCTCGACAGGCCGGCGAAGGCGAGGCCGACCACCGGCAGTATCGGCGCGCCACAGCCCATCACGCTGCATGGCCCCGTCGAGAGCCCGACGACGCTGGCCACCGCGCCCACAGCGCCGCCCCGGCCGGCGGCCCGGGCGTGGAAGCCGTCGGGCGGGCGCCGGCGCCGGGTGTGGACCCAGAGGGCGAAGTACCCGCCGATGAGCAGCGAGGTCACCACGATCCGGCCGAGATCGCGCACGTCGACGGCGTAGCCCCACTCCGTCCCGCCGAAGGGGCTATCGGCCGAGAACCAGAAGAGGGCGAGGTCGGACAGCTTGGAGACCTTCTCGCCGATGGCGGTGTCGGAGGCGAGATAGTCGGGCAGCCGCTTGAGCCAGGGGTTGAACGTGAAGTAGTCCACCGGCTTGCGGAAGAGCGAGAGCACGACGGGGGGCAGCAGCACGCTGAGCGCGGCGGTAGCCAGGGCCGCCCCCAGGAACACACCCGGGTGATGCCGGAGGGCGCGCCGGACCCCTGTCAGCGAATCGCCCACCGCTCTCGTGATCGTGTGGCGCATATGCTCGGCCGGTGCCGGCTCGATGATGACGACAAAGCTCCGACGGCGCAAGCCCCGAGGCCCGCGCCTTCGGAGCCGACCGGGGGCGGGCTTGACTTTCGGCATGGCGCACGTTAAAGCCGAGCCACATCGATCAACTCCTCTACTCCCACCGGAAGGGGGCTCGTATGGTTGCAGAGGTAAGTCGTCGAGAGTTTCTGAATCGACTGGGCGTGACGATCGGGACCGTCGGGGCCGCGGCCGGCTCCCTCGTGGCGCCGGCGCCCGCCCAGGCCCAGGTCAAGCCCAAGGGCACCATCCCCGACAAGCCCTACAAGACCGGGCACATGACGTTCTTCACGGGCCCGGCCGCGGTGCTCGGTGAGCAGTCCTACAAGGGGCACATCCTGGCCGCTGAGGAGATCAACGCCCAGGGCGGTCTGCTCGGCAAGCGAAAGATCGAGACGCTCAAGGCCGACGAGGCGGCGGGCACCGACGCCAACGTCAAAGAGTTGCGCCGGATGAAGCTTTCGGAGAGCATCGACTGCTTCACCGGCGTCATCTCCAGCGGCAACACGCCGGCCCTGGGGCCGGTCGCCGAGGAGCTCAAGGTTCTCACGCTGTTCACGGACGGCTGCACGGACTTCCTGTTCGAGAAGGCCGTGCCCGACCCGCACTACGTGTTCCGGGTAACGAACATCCAGTCGGCCGATGGCCTGATGGCAGCCATCGCAGCCTCGACCGCGTGGCCCAAGGTGACGAAGATCGCCCACATCCACCCGGACTACTCGTACGGCCGCAACGCTTTCGACCACTTCAACATCGCCATGAAGAAGCTGTCGGGGAACATCGAGGTCGTCTCCGAGGCCTGGCCCAAGCTCGGCACCACCGAGTTCACCGCGCACATCAGCAAGACGATCTCGGCCAAGCCCGACCTGCTGTTCTGCTCGGTGTGGGGCGGCGACTACGTCGCCCTCTACAAGCAGGCCCTGCGGTACGACATGTTCAAGAAGATGAAGGTGGCGACCACGCTGGCCTTCGGCGTGGCCCCCCACGCGCTCGGGAAGGATCACCCCACGGACATCGTGGCCGGCGTGCACGCCAACTACCACTTCCTCTACCCGCCCGGCAACCGGTGGCCGCTGAACGCAGAGTTCGTGAAGAAGTTCCACGACAAGTTCAAGGAGTACCCGAACTTCGAGGCCGAGGGCGCCTACACCGCGCTCCACATGCTGCGCGTGGCCGTCGAGAAGGCCAACCAGCTCGTGGGCGGCTGGCCCGACGACCAGGCGATCATCGCCATGCTGGAAGGGCTCATGTGGCCGTCGCCGGCGGGCTACGTCTACATCCGTCCCGACAACCACCAGGGATACAAGGACGCCGTCACCGGCTTCGCGATGAACTCCGCCGACTATCCGTTCCCGGTGCCCGACCCCAAGCGGATCATCACGGTGCCCATCCGCAACATCACCGCGCCGCCCGGCTGGCCGAAGGGCGAGCCGACGGCGACCTACAAATGGATCGAGGAGACCTGGCCGAGGGTCTCGTAAGGCGACTGCCGGCCGGGAGGGCGGGCGCCCGCCCGTCCTCCCGGCGGCTGCTTTCGTTCGTCGTCCTCACGCTGGCCTGCCTGGCGTGGCTGGCGCCCGCACGGGCCGGCCACGAGATGCCATTCTATCCTTCGTACTACCCGCAGGAGATCACCGTCGAGACCATGACGCCGGCCGCCGCGGCCGCCGGCTTCGAGAAAGACACGGTCCACGCGTACCTCGGTCCGGACCCCTACGCGGGCAAACCGCTGCCGGCCCGCGTGACCGCCTTCGAGTCGCTGGGATCCTACGTCCTGGTGACGCTCAATCGGACGGCGCCGTCGCTGCGCGACGTCGAGGCACGGTGCGCGGCGGCCCGCCGCATCGTGGGCGGGCTTGCCCCGGCCGGCTGGACGTTTCATCCCTACCCGGTGACGCCCTACCATCCCGATTACCTGCATCATGTCGATGTCGCGGACGCGGCGGTGCGTCGATTCCCGCGCGCCGCCGCACCGGGCCTGCCGTCAGGGCTCCGGGTCCGGGCTCGCGGCCGCCTCGCCCAGGCGTTCACCGGTGCGCCGGCGCCGGGTCCCGAACCGTCGTGGGATGCGCTGGTCGAAGAGGTCAGCGTGCGGGACCTCGTTGCTGGCGAGAGCGCGACGCTTCATGGCGGTCTGGCGGCGCCCTGGATCAAGGAGGGGTGGCTCCACGCCTGGCTCCTCCTGGCCGGGGGCCTCGCCGATCGCACGCAGCGGGCGCAGGCCGGGGAGACCTTCCAGCGGCTCACCGCCGGCGGCGCCGCGGGCACCGTCGAGCGGCTCAACCTGGAGCGTGCGCTGGTCGGGCATCTCACCGCGGGATGCGAGCGGGTGATCGCCGGCTACACGGTGCACCGCGAGATCGCCAACACGGAGTACTCAGCCGGCGTCGAGAACGTCGCGGCCGACGCCGCGACCGGCTTCAACTCCGCGATCTTCATCCGCACCGTGAAGCTGAAGGATTTTCCCTGGAACGGCTGGCTCACCCTCGGCGTGGCCGCGCCGGCCGCCGCCGCCTGGAACCCCGTCGCCGGCTTCACCGACGCCACGGGACGCCTCATGTGGGCGGCCCTCGGCGACGCGGCCTTAATCCCGGAGCCCTCGGGCGCCTCGTGGGTCGAAAATCGCGTCCGGCTCCAGACGACGGAGACCGTGCCACCCATGCCCGTCCGGGTGCCCCGGGACGCGCTCCGGCCCGAGCCCGGCACGGGGCTCTTCAAGGAGGCCGGAGACGGCAAAACAGCACGGGCGAAGCTGACCTACCGCGTCCTCACCTCGGCCTACCACGACGGCACCCTGATGACCGCCGCCGACGCGCTCTACGCGCTGGCCTTCGCGTTCAAGTGGGGCGCCGGCCAGGGGGCCGAACAGGAGGGGGAGGTGCGCCGCGCCACCACGCTCATGCGGCAGGCCCTCGTGGGCGTGAAGGTCGTGAGGACCGATACCGATGTGCTGCGCTTCGGCGAGGTGACGATGAAGTACGACGTCCCCGTCATCGACGTCTACCTCGACCTGGCTCTGCGCGATCCGCTGCACCTCGCGGTCGTGAGCCCTCCGTGGAGTCCGGTGCCCTGGCACGCTGTCGCCCTCATGGAGGAGGCGGTCAGACGCGGCCTCGCCGCGTTCTCCGCGGAGGAGGCGCGACGGCGTGGCCTGCCGTGGCTCGACGTCGTTCGCGACGCGCGGCTGCGCGACAAGCTCCTGCCTCTCGTCGCGGAACTCGAGAACCAGGGCTACGTCCCGGAAGCGTTGCGAGCGTGGGTGACGCCGCGCCAGGCCCGCGAGCGGTGGGGGAAGCTCGGGCAGTTCGCGGCCGAGCGCCGCCACCTGCTCGTGACCAACGGCCCCTACATGCTGCACGCGTGGTCGGCGACCGGGGCGGTGCTCCGGGTCTTCCGCGACTTCACTTATCCCCTCGGGGTCGGCTCGTTCAACCGGTATCCGCTGCCGCTCCGCGGCTTCATCAACCGGGCGACGGTCACTGCCGACCGGATCGAGGTCCTAGGGGAGGCTGAGCGGGTAGAGCGCTTCGCCCGCGAGCACCGCATCGTCGCTGAGCCGGTCGGCAGCCCCGGGGTCCAGAAGGAGAGGGGCGCGATCGCGATGTGCCGGTACGTCGTCGTGGGCGCCGACGGGGGGGTCGTGAAGGCCGGCGCCGTCCCGCCGAATGAGCAGGGGACCTTCGTCGTGAGCCGGCGGGGATGGCCGCCGGCCCCGCAGATGGTTCTGCTCGCCATCAGCGTCAACGGCAACGTCGTCGACCCGCATGCGCGGGCGGTGCCGCTTGACTGAGGCCCTCCTCGATGCGCTGGAAACGCGCCTATGCCGTGGGGCAAGGTAACGCCCCGTGGATACCTTCCTCACCCAGGTCCTCAACTCCCTCTTCTATGCGTCGATCCTCTTTCTGATCGCCTCGGGTCTGTCGCTTGTCTACGGCGTGATGCGGATCATCAACATGGCCCACGGCAACCTCTACGCCTTTGGCGCCTACGTGGCGGCGTGGGCCATCGGGCTCGTGGCCAGTCACCTCCACGTGAGCCTGCTGTTCATCCTGCTCGCGACCGGGGCAGCCGCAGCGGCCGTGGCCGGCGCGCTGCTGGAGCCCACGCTGCTCCGGCCGCTCTACCGCCGGGCCGAGGAGTACCAGCTCCTGATGACTTTCGGGCTGCTCCTGATCCTCGAGGACGTCATGCGGCTCCTCTGGGGGTCCCATCCGCTCACGGCCAGCGCGCTGTCCGATGCGTTGGGCAGCGTGTCGATCGTGGGCGCGACCTACCCCGCCTACAACATCTTCGTCATCGTCGTCGGCGGGGTCGCTGCCGTCGCGCTCTGGGCATTCGTGTACCGCACCCGGTTCGGCGTGACGCTACGGGCGACGTCCCAGGACCGGCGGATGGCGGCGGCCCTCGGCATCAACGTCGAGCGCGTCTACGTCCAGGCCTTCACGATCGGATGCCTGATGGCGGGGCTCGGGGGGGCCGTCGTCATGCCGTTGTCGGGAGCCGTCCTCGGCATGGGCGTGGACGCCCTGATCCTGGCCTTCGTGGTGGTGGTGATCGGCGGCCTGGGCAGCCTGGAAGGCGCCCTGGTGGGCGCCCTCATCGTGGGCTTCGTCCGGACCATCGGCATCATCTACTTCGCCGAGGTGGAGCTGGCCGTTCTCTACCTGATCGCTGCCCTCGTCCTCTTCGCCCGGCCGGCCGGGCTGTTCGGGCGGGCATGACCGCGGTGGTCCGCGCCTCGCTGGCGGGGGCGCCGGGCTGGCAGCTCGCGCTGGCGGCGGTGGCGGTCGTGGCCCTGGCCATCGTCCCCTTTGTGGCGCCTCCGTTCCAGACGATCCAGCTCTGCTACGGGCTCATCTTCGCCATCGCCGCCCTGGGCTTCAATCTCCTCCTGGGGTATACCGGGCTGCTGTCGTTCGGCCACTCCGCCTACTTCGGCATGGGCGCCTACACGGTGGCGATGCTCGTCAAGTACCTCGACATCAGGATCATGGAGGTCTTCGTCGTGGCCGGCGTGCTGGCCTCGGCCGCGGTGGCGGCCCTGTTCGGGCTGGTCTGCGTGCGCTACACGCGGATCTTCTTTGGCATCCTCACCCTGGCCCTGTCCCAGGTGCTGTGGAGCCTGGCCCTCAAGCTCTTCTGGGTCACCGGCGGCACCGACGGGTTGCGCGTGCCCACCCCCCGGCTGCTCGGCGGCCTCTTCGCCCCGGCCGCCGACAAGCTGGGGTTCCTCGAGTTCCGCTACTACTATTACGTGCTGGCCCTCTTCGTGGTCTGCGTGGGTGTGATGTGGGTCATCGTCCACTCGCCGTTCGGCAAGGCGCTGCAGGGCATCCGCGACAACGAGACGCGGGCAGAGTTTGTCGGTGTGCAGGTCCGCCGCTACCGGTGGGTCGCCTTCGTGATTTCGGGGGCCTTCACGGGGCTGGCGGGGGCGCTGTGGGTGCCGCTGAACGGCCTGACCACGCCCGACATCCTCTACTGGCCGTTCTCCGGGCGGATCGTCTTCTTCACCGTGCTGGGCGGTTTTCACACGTTCGCGGGTCCTATCGTCGGGGCCATCGCCTACAACTACCTCGAGACCTACGCTGTCGGCTTCACAATCTACTGGCAGCTCGTCCTGGGCATCGTTCTTGTCCTGCTCGTGCTCACCATGCCCACCGGCCTGGTGGGAGTGCTGGGTCAACTGGCGACGCGGGTCCGGCGGCTCAGGCCGGCATGAACCATTCTGTGTCAACCCGAGTCAGTCGACGCCTCGCGGTTCGAGCGCCGGCTTTGCCGGCGCACGGTGGCCGCACCTCGCGCGAATGGGGAGGTTTGGAGGGGGCGGCCGCTGCCCCCTCCAACTTCATCAGGGCCGTCGAGGCCCCCTCCGACATATGAGCCTGCTCGTCACCCGCGGCCTCACCAAGGCGTTCGGCGCCAACGTCGCCGTCAACCACGTCGACTTTACCGTCCGCCCCGGCGAGATGCTGGGGCTCATCGGGTCCAATGGGGCCGGCAAGACCACCCTGGTGAACCTGATCAGCGGGCTCCTGCGCGCCGACGCCGGCGCCATCCTCTTCGAGGACCGGGACGTGACGCGGCAATCGGTCAACGAGCGGATCCGCGCCGGGATCGCGCGGAGCTTCCAGATCGTCAACCTCTTCGACCACCTCACCGCCTTCGACAACGTCGCCCTCACCATCTTCTCGCGCGACGGCAAGACGCGGCGGCTTATGACGCTGGCCGGCCGCGACAGCGCCGTTGCCGACGAGGCCGTGGACGTGCTCCGCCAGTTCGGCCTCGAAGGCAAGGCGCGCGTGACGGCCGGTGGCCTCGCCCAGGGCGAGCGCAAGCTCCTCGACGTGGCGGTGGCCTACGCGCTCCGGCCCAAGCTGCTCTTCCTCGACGAGCCGACCAGCGGGGTCAGCACGCGCGAGAAGGCGCCCATCATGGACGTCGTGAGCGCCATCGTGCGCTCGGGGCGGATCACCGCCGTTGTGATCGAGCACGACATGGACGTGATCTTCACCTACTCGGACCGCATCGTGGCCATGCACCAGGGGACGATCCTGGCCGACGGCACGCCGGACGAGATCCGTCGTCATGCGGCGGTGACGGCGAACTTGCTGGGGGCCGAGGTCGGTCGGTGAACGCGCCGCTGTTCGAGCTGCAGAACATCAACACCCATCGCGGTCCCGCCCACGTGCTGCGGGCGGTGTCGCTGCGTGTGCACGAGGGTGAGGCCGTCTGCCTGGTCGGCCGCAACGGCGCCGGCAAGACCACCACGCTCGACAGCGCCATCGGGCTCCTGTCTGTGCGCGCGGGTCGCGTCACGTTCCGCGGACGCGACATCACCCGCCTGCCCGCTCACCAGCGGGCCAAGTTGGGGATCGGCTACGCGCCTGAGGACTGCGGCATCTTCCCCGACCTCACCGTGGCCGAAAATCTCCAGATCGGCCGCTGGCTCGCGCTCGACGGGCACCGGGCGGCCGGCGACTCCGGCACCGTCGACGGGCGGATCCTGGAGCTGTTCCCCGAGATCGCCGAGCTCACCGGACGGCGAGGGCTCAACCTCAGCGGTGGGCAGAGGAAGATGGTGGCGATCGGGCGCGCGATGGCCCTGGCCCCGTCGATCTTGCTGCTCGACGAGCCCTTCGAGGGGCTGGCCCCGGTGGTGGTGACCCGCTTCGTCGACGCCGCCAAGCGCATCAAGGCCATGGGCATCTCGCTCCTCATCGCGGAGTCCAACGTCACGAACGCCGCGCGGGTCGCCGACCGGCTCTACGCCATCGATCGGGGGGAGATCATCTTCGAGGGCGCCCCTCACGAGGCGCTGGCGAACGCCGAGGTGATGCGAACGCTCCGGGGGTGACGGCCGGGCCTGCGACCGGGCCGTCGAGACCTCTCCGAGTGAACTAGCCGGCGTAGGCGGCCGAGGGACGGCGGAGAACGTAGTGGCTCACGACATCGTGCAACGGATCGACCTCGTCGAGCAGTCCTCCGTGGAGAAGCTCGCCGTTCTGGACGTCGGCGACGGTGAACTGGCCGCCGGCGGCGAGGAAGACGATCTCGACGTTCTGCTCGTGAACCGTCCAGCGCAGCACGACGCCCCCCGTCGACGACGTCCGGACGGCGGGCGCCGGGACGATAGTGTCGAGGGCGTGGAAGCTGTTGACGAGGGCGATGGCCCGGAGTTGGGCCACCAGGGCCACGGCGCGACCGCCGTCGTCGCCGGACGCCACCGCGCGGTGGGCCAGCGCGAGGATCTCCTCGATGACCGCATGGTACGGGCAGTCGCGTCCCTTGGCCTTGGCCATATCGTGACCTCTGCGGCGAGCGCTTGCACGCCCGATGCCAGCCCCGCCGCGACGTTGCCGCGCGGTTTTGCGCTCACGCGCCTGCCGATCGATCGAGTAAGCCGGGCGCCGCGTGCCGTCCTGGCCCATGAGTGTCAGCCATACGCGCCTAGAACAGGCCCCCCACGGTCCAAGCCGGCCTCGCGGACCCCGCTCCAGCGAAGCACGGCGCACCTCGAACAGCCCCCCCACGGTCCAAGCCGGCCTCGCGGCCCCCGCTCCAACATCAACTTGAGCCGCCCGGGGGCTCGCCCGCACAATACGGCCGAACGGATTCGAGGTGGCCTGGATGAGGACTGAGACCGACGACATCATCTGGCGGCCGACTCCGGAGGTGGCCGAACGTTCCCGCATCGGCCGCTTCATGCGGGCCAACGGCGTAGGCTCGCTGCAGGAGCTCTGCCGCCGGTCGATCGAGGACATGGAGTGGTACTGGTCGGCGGTCGTGCGTGATCTCGGCATCCGGTGGTCGCGACCATATGCGCGGGTGCTGGACGCCGCGCGCGGCCCGGCCTGGCCTGCGTGGTTTCCCGGGGGCCGCCTGAACCTCGCCGACAACTGCGTCGATCGGCACATCGACGCCGGCCGGGGCGAGCGGGCCGCGATCGTCTGGGAGGCCGACGACGGCCGGACGCGGACGCTGACGTACCGGGAGCTGGCGAGCGAGGTCGGCCGGCTGGCCAACGCCCTCACCCGACTCGGTGTGACGAAGGGGGACCGCGTGGGCGTGTTCCTGCCGATGTCACCCGAGGCGGCCATCGCCACGCTGGCCATCACGCGCCTGGGGGCCATCTACACACCCTGCTTCTCGGGGTTCGGCGCGCAGGCGGTGGCCTCACGGCTTTCCGACTCCGAGGCCAAGGTCCTCATCACCGCCGATGGCTTTCACCGCCGCGGTCAGGTCGTACGGATGAAGGAAACGGCCGACGAGGCGGTCGCTGCCTGTTCCAGCATCGAGCACGTCCTGGTGTTCCGGCGTCTCGGGCGCGACGTCCCCTGGCGCGCCGGCCGGGACCTTTGGTGGGACGATGCGGTGGCGCCGGAGTCGGAGCGCTGCCCGGTGGTTCCGGTCGGTGCCGACCACCCTTGCATCATCGCCTACACGTCGGGCACGACGGGCCGGCCCAAGGGCGCCGTGCTCACGCACGGCGGCTTTCTCCTCAAGGCGCTGAACGACTTCGCCTACTGCCACGACGTCGGTGACGGCGATCGCCTCTTCTGGCTCACCGATCTCGGCTGGTTGATGGGGCCCATGCTGATCACGGCCGGTCTCGGCCACGGGGCCACCGCCGTTCTCTTCGAGGGTGTGCCCGATTTCCCGCGCCCCGACCGCCTTTGGGCTCTGGTGGAGCGCCACCGCATCACCGTCATGGGACTCTCCCCCACCGCCGTGCGCGCCCTCATGCCCCACGGACCCGAGCATCCGCGAGCGCACGATCTGTCCTCGCTCCGCATCCTCGGCTCCACCGGCGAACCCTGGAACCCCGAGCCCTACCGGTGGCTGTTCGAGCACGTGGGCGGCGGCCGCCTGCCCATCATCAACTACACGGGAGGAACCGAGATCTCCGGCGGCATCCTCGGCTGCTTCCCCATCGCTCCGCTCAAGCCGTGCTCCTTCGCCGGGCCCATTCCCGGCATGGCCGCCGACGTCTACGGCGACGACGGCCGCCCGGTGCGCGGTCAGGTCGGCGAGCTGGTCGTCACCCGGCCGTGGCCGGGAATGACGGCGGGCTTCTGGCGCGATGCCAAGCGCTACGAGGAGACGTACTGGTCGCGCTGGCCCGGCGCGTGGGTGCACGGGGACTGGGCCCTCGTCGACGAGGATGGCTTCTGGTTCCTGCAGGGACGCTCCGACGACACCCTGAAGATCGCGGGCAAGCGCCTGGGGCCCGCCGAGGTGGAGTCGATCCTCGTCGGCCATCCGGCGGTGGCCGAGGCCGGCGTCATCGGCGTGCCCCACGAGGTCAAAGGCGAAGCCGTGGTGTGCTTCGTGGTGCTGAAGCCCGATCAGACGCCGTCGGAGGCTCTGCGGGGCGCGCTCAGCGAGCGCGTGGCGCAGCAGATGGGCAAGGCCCTCAAGCCCGAGCGCGTGCTGTTCGCCCGCGACCTGCCCAAGACCCGCTCGGCGAAGATCATGCGCCGCGTGATCCGCGCCACGCACCTGGGGCGCGAGGCGGGAGACCTGTCCTCGCTGGAGAACCCCGACGCCGTCAAGGCCATCGCCGAGGCAACTTAGGGCGCCTCGCCGTCTCGGCTAACTGGCCGGAATCCTGGGACAGAACGCAAAGGCGGCCGGCGCCGGGCCTCGCGACACCCGTGCCCGATCGTGAGTCATTTGGACCACTGAACCCGCGCCGAGGGCGTCACGCCCATCCGACGTTGGATGATATTCTGAAATCCCGTGACTCCCATCGGACCCGTCGACGGAGG
The DNA here is from genome assembly GCA_050731755.1 of Candidatus Rokuibacteriota bacterium. Lineage (GTDB taxonomy): Bacteria > Methylomirabilota > Methylomirabilia > Rokubacteriales > CSP1-6 > JBOHPP01. Next base: position 11,163 of record JBOHPP010000038.1, read on the forward strand.
AAGGATGTCGGCAAGGGGCCAGCCCGCACCCGGCGCCTCGCTCTCGTTCGGCGCCACCGTCACGATCTTCTTCAGCGATATCCGGGGCTTCACCGAGTACACCGACCAGTACGGCGACGAAACGGCGTATCGGATTCTGCAGCAGCACAACAGCCTCGTGCGCCGGCAGATCGAGCTGTTCGGCGGCCAGGTCGTCAAGACGCAGGGCGACAGTTTCATGGCGGCGTTTCGGACCGCCCGCGCGGCCATCCAGTGCGCCGTCGCCATCCAGCGAGCCCTGGCCTCCGGTGGCGCCGACGAACAGGGAACACGGATCGCCCTCGGCATCGGGATCAACACCGGGGAGCCCATCCAGGAGGACGGAGACTTCTTCGGCGGCCCCGTGAATCTGGCCTCGCGCATCTGCTCTTCGGCGGGCCCGGGACAGATCCTGGTTTCAGAGACGACGCGGAACGTCTCGGGTCGGATCGAGCCCGTGGAGTTCGTGGACCGTGGCCCCCACGACCTCAAGGGATTTCAGGAGCCGCAGCGGCTGTACGAGGTGCGCTGGACGTCGCCCGACTCGCGCGGTGGTCCGGCCAACCGGGACCTCCAGGATGAGCTGACCGGGCTGACCGAGCGCTGCTCCCAGCTCGGCGGCGAGCTCATCGAAATGAGCCGGGCGATGCAGTCGGAGACCGTGCTGCCGCCCGACACGCTGGGGCGGCAGCTTGCGGCGCTGCGCGGGGCCTTCGTCGATCTGCGGGCTCGCATCATCCAGCGCGCCGGGCCCATCGGCGTGGCGGTGTCGCCGGCCGCCGCGGCCGCGGTGTCGCTGACCGATCTGGAGCCGGTGGTGAGATCAATCCTACAAACCGAGACCGACCGGACCACCGCCCCGCGCGCGCGGGCCGAGCCCGAAGACGACAAGACCCGACAGGCCGCGCTGGAGGCCGCCGTCCAGCGCGCGATCGGCGTGCTCAACCGCGCCCTGGCCATCGCTCATCACGACGAGGCGGCCTTCCAGCCGCTCCTCGAGTGCCAGGCCAAGGCCAGCGAGCTACGCCTCAAGCTCTCGCGGCTGGCCTCCACGAGCCGCGACTACCCCGCGCAGCGGGTTGACGAGTCGACGGTGCCCTTCGCTGACCTCCTGGCTCTGGTCGTGGGGCGGGAGGACGTCGACGACGACCGGTGGATGCAGCTGGAAGAGACCGTGGGGCGGGCGTTCGGTCGGCAACTGGCGATCGCGGCGACTCGCGGTCGACTCGTCGTCGAAGGGGTGGAGCGACGGCCGGCGCGCGCGCCGTCCCGGCCGGTCGACGTCGTCACCCCCGAGCCGCGTCCCGCTCCGGCAGCGCCGGCGCCGCCGCGTCCCCGGGCGCCGGAGCCGGAGGTGACCACGTCGGCGCCGCCCCGGTCCCCCGCCGCGGAGCCACAGGTGAGCGCCCCGTTTCGCGCGGCCGAGCCGGCAGTCCAGGTTCCCCAGCCCGACCCGCGGGCGGCTGCCGTGCCGTGGTGGGCTGCCGCGCACGCCGCCTGGGCCGCCTGGAAAGCGTCGGGAGTGGCGACAGCCCACGCGCTGCGGGCGGCGCTGGCCAGACATCCGCATCTGCTGAGCGTGCCCATCCGGCAGAGCACCAAGTACGACGAGGGTCTCCTCGCCGAGGGCTACTTCCTGCTCATCGAGCACGTCGAGAACCAGTCGCCGGCGTTCGTGCGGACAGCTCTCGACCAGGCGTTGCAGCAGACCGGTGGATCCGCCGACCCGGCGGCGCTGGCCCGCGCGCTGTACGACCTGTTGGCTACGAAGGGCAAGCTCCGGGAGACCTACCCGGACTTCCTGCGTGACGTCATGGTCGCCGCCATCCCCAATCCAGGCGTTTGGGTGGACGGCGCCCTCGTCGAGAACGACGCGTCGACGGTGGTGGCGACCCGGCCGAACGCCGCGATCGGCGAGACGGCCGAGCGGACTCAGGAGCTCACGGATCCCAAGGACCGGTACGGCAAGCATCGCTTCGCTGTCGTAGCGGGGCCGCTGACGACGCGCTTCGTCTGTCTCAAGCGGGGCGACCTCAAGGAGGGGCGGGACATCGAGGTCACGGTCACCGAGGACGGCAAGCCCTCCGACTCCGCCCTGCTCCTCACCCTGCGCAGCGATCATATGCTGCATACCGCTCCCAAGCGCCCGGGCGCCCAGGGAGCGCTGCTCGAAGGGCTGGGGCGCAGTTACAGTGGTCTGTGGGTCGCGCTCTTCAACTCCGAGCCGGAGGACGACAAGCGGTTCGAGGTGGTGCTGAGTCTCCGGCCCCAGGCAGCGGCCGCGCCCGTGGGGCGGACGATGTTCGGTGGGCCGGGCCGCGCCCGGTGAGACCGTGAGCGGCAATCACACCGACTTCGCCCGCCGGCTGGCGGCGCTCGCCGAGCGACTGGCCCGCATAAGCACCGAGCTCGCGGCGGCGGGCCGCGGCCTCATCGAGCGGCGGCTGCTCCCTCCCGAGGGGCTGGTCGACGAGCTGGCGGGTATCCGCACCGACTTCGAAGATCTGAGAACGCGCGTGCTCGACGCGGCCGCCGCCCTGTCTCTCGGCCCAACGCCGCCGGTGACGACGGTACGCGAGCTCGAGGTGCTGCTCAGGGTCGTCACCGATACGGAGAGCCGGCGGGCGCGACGGCGCCAGGAGTCGGAGGTGCCACCGGCGCAGCGGTCGGCGTTCGAGGAGGCGCGGCCGCCGGCCGCCGAGGACGCCAAGCGCCAAGCCGAGCTGGAGGCTCGTCGCCGCGCGGAGGAGGAAGCGGCGCTGCGGCAGGCCGAGGAGGCCAAGCGCCACGCCGCGGAGGAGGCCCGCAAACGGGCGGCGGAAGCCGACGAGCGGGCCCAGCGCATGGAGCAAGAGCGCCGGGCAGCCGAGGAGGCCGCCCGCCGCCAGGCCGAGGAAGAGGCCCAGCGGAGGACGGTTGAGGAGGCCCGGCGTCGCGCGGAGGACGAGAATAAGCGCCGGGCCGAGGAAGAAGCCAAGCGCCAGGAGGAGGAGGAGCGCCGGCGACGCGAGCAAGAGGCCCGCCGCCGCGCTGAGGAGGAAGCTCGGCGGCCGGCCGCCGCCGAGGAGGCGCCGGCGCGAGCGGCCGAAGTCGAGGAGGCCGACCTCGGGCTGGAGACGGCCCAGTGGTGGATCTCGGCCAACGCCAGCTGGACCTCGATGAAGTCCCGGCAGGTGAGCTTCGCCGACTCCGTGCCCGACGTCCTCGTGAAGTACCCCTACGTCTTCAGCGTGCCCATTCAGACCAGCGCCGACTACGAGGACGGTCTGTTGGCCTACGGCTACGCGGTCCTCCTCGACTACATGGAGCAGCGCTCCGCGGGATTCGTGTCCGAGGCCCTCAACCGCTTGCCCGCCCGCAAGGGGACATCGCTCGGCCGACGCCTGTACGACTACGTCGCCGAGCTGCTTCGGCCGGGGTTCGGGGATTTCATCCGGGCGGTGATGCTGGCGGCGTTGCCGCGGACGGCGCCTTGGGTGAACGGGGGGATCGAGGACAGCGAGCAGGCCACCACGGTGTTCGTGCGTCCGAGCGGCCGCCTCGGGGACACCACCCAGAAGGCCGAGCGCTTCACGCAGGAGCAGAGGCGATTCGCCGATCACGAGTTCACCGCCGCCGTCGCCCCCTTGACCGCGCGCTTCTTCCGCGTCGAGGCCACGGAGGTCAAGGACCCACGCACGGTCGAGGTGCGGCTGAGCGAGAATGGGTCACCCTCCGACCACGCCTGGGTGGTGACGGCGTCGACGCGGGCCGCCCCCGCGCAGGCTCGGCGTCACGAGCGGCAGGGCACGACAGTGGCCGGGCTGGGCCGCGACTACAGCGCGGTGTGGATCGGGCTGTTCAACGCCGACACCGAGACGGAGCAGCGCTTCGATCTGACCATCGGGCTCAAGCGGCGGGCCGCGACGGCCGCCTTTAGGAAGAAGTAGCCGTCAGCTGGACTTGGGAACGGACGTCGGCGCGCCCGGGGCCGGGGTCGCCGCCGGGCTCGCCGGCTTGGCCTCGCGCTCGAAGGGGCTGCGCCGCAAGCCGAGCCGCTGGGCGATCTGGTTGATCGGCTGCACGGAGTCCATCAGCCGGCTCAGGGCCTGGGTGACTTCGTCACGATCGATGCGCAGGCGATCGTGCTCGCGACGCATCTCGTCGAGCTCCTTGCGCTGCCGCTCACATTCGCGTTGCAGCTCGGCGATCTTGGCCGCCTCGTCACCGTGCAGGAGTGGCGGCAGATGGGGCAGGAGCTTCAGGGTCTCCTGAACCCAGTGCGCCACCCTCTCGCGGATGTCGGCGGTCGGCGTCTCGTTCATGCGAGTGCTCTCTCGCGCCCGGCGCGGGATTTCAACCCTGCTAGCAGCCTAGCACGCGCGCGCGGACCAGCCGGCCGGAAATATCGGTCCGCCGACTCCGAGCGCGCCTCGCGCGCCGGGTCGTCCGCCAAGAATGGACGAGTGTTTGCGCTCGGCAGCACGCGGTGTCATGCTCGGGCCCGGCGTTCGAGGAGACCGCCGATGACAAGTCGCCTGGCCGGCGAGCGATGTTCCGCGTGTCGCCCCGGCGCGCCGCCGGTGACGGAGGCGGAGATCCGCGAGTGGTCGCCGCAAGTGCCACGCTGGACGCTCGTCGAGCGCGACGGTGTCAGGCGGCTCGAGCGCATGTTCACCTTCGCCGACTTTGTCGCCGCCCTCGCTTTCACCAACCGCGTCGGGGCCGTCGCCGAGGCCGAGGGGCATCATCCGGCGATTCTGACCGAGTGGGGTCGGGTCACCGTGACGTGGTGGACGCATGCGATCCGCGGCCTGCACCGCAACGACTTCGTCATGGCGGCCAAGACGGATGCCCTGGCTGGGGGCTGAGCCGCGCGCGCGCCTCCTGCGTGCGGTTCCCCGGGAGCGCGCCGCCGCGCGAGCGATGGCCGCCGGACGCGGCGCGGCGGCGGTCGAACTCGACCGGGCGACGCTGCTGCGCCTGCGCGGCCGCCGGTTCCGGCACGCGCCGGCGTGGCGCGTGCGCTCCGACCGGAGCGCGCTGGCGTTCGTCGAGGAGGTCGGCTTCTGCTCCACGTTCTACTCGTTCCCCGAAGGCGTGGCCTGCCTGTGGGAGGCGGTCACCGGCCGGGCCAACCCGCGCTGGCCGCGTCGCTCCCATCACGACGCCGGGGTCGGACTCACCTGGGACCTGAAGCACCGCCTGCCCGCCGCCCGGCGGGTGTACTACGGCAAGCTCCTCAAGGGCCGCCCGCTGCTCGTCGCGCTCGACCTCTTCCCCGCGTTCTACGCGCTGGTTCGCGGCCGGCAGCGGGCCCGGCATTACGTGGAGGAACACGCGAACGGGCACTTGAGCCACACCGCGCGGCGGATCATGGACGTCTTGATCAAGGAGCACCCGCTGTACACGCGTGACCTTCGCGCCAACACCTTCATGCTGGAGCCGGCCAGGACGCGCGAGTTCGAGCGGGCCATGGCCGAGCTGCAGCAAGGGTTGTGGGTGGTGAAAACCGAAGAGCGTTACGAGCCGACGTTCTCGTACCGGTGGGACCTGCTCGAGGCGTGGCTGCCCGAGGCTACCGCGGCGGGCCGGCGGCTCGGGCGCGAAGCTGCCATCGACCATGTGCTCGATCGGTACTTGCGCGGCGCCGTCTTCACGCAGACGCCGCTGCTCGCCCGCCTCTTCCGCCTCGGCCGCGACGAGGTGGAGGCGGCGGCGGGGCGGCTGGTCGGCGCCGGCACGCTCAGCGCCGACTGCGCCGTGCGCGGCTGGCCGGGCCGATGGCTGGTGCACCGAGCGCCGCTCGGCGCGGTCTGAGCTACCGTCTCGTCCGCGCGTTCGCCCGGCTCCTGCTCGGCGTCTTCTATCGCCGGATCGAGGTCGTCCACGCCGCGCGTGTGCCGGCGGCCGGTCCCCTGATCCTCGCTGCGAACCACCAGAACGCGCTCGTGGACCCCATGCTGCTCATGGCCAGCCTCGACCGGCCGATGATCCCGCTGGCCAAAGCCCCGCTCTTCCGCCATCCGCTCATCGGGCCGTTTCTCCGCCTGCTCGGCGCCCTGCCGGTTCACCGGCGGCAGGATCCTGGATCGGACCCCGCCGAGAACGAGGCGATGTTCCGCGGCGCGACTCGAGCCCTGGCCGCCGGGGGCGCGATCCTGGTCTTCCCGGAGGGCGCCAGTGAACCCGAGCCGGTCCTGCGCCCGCTCCGAACCGGCACGGCACGCCTGCTCCTCGCTGCCGAGGCGGCAGGCGCGCCCGGTGTCGCGCTGGTGCCGGCGGCCGTCGTCTACCAGGAGCCGGGAGCGTTCCGAGCCGCCCGGGCGTTGGTGATGTTCGGCGAACCGATCGTCACCAGCGACGGCATCGCGCTCTACGCCACCGATCCGGTGGGCGCGGTGCGCCGCCTCACTGAGCGCCTGGCCGCGCGGCTGCGGGCGGTGATGGAAGACGCGGAAGATCGGCAGTCTCGGCGCTTTCTGGAAATGGTGACCGCGATGTGGGCCCAGGGTTCACCTGTCGCGCACGACCCGGCGGCTCGGGCGGCGTGGGTGAAGCAGGCGACGAGCGTCTACCGGCACCTGCGCGGGATGGCGCCCGAGCGTCTGGAGGCCTTGCGGCGGCGAGTCGAGCGGTACACCAAGGCCCTCGACTTGGCCGGGCTCGGGGAGGCTCGCGGTTCGCGGGAGGCGCGGATGGCCGCGGCCCGCTACGCCGTCCGCGAAGGGCTGGCGCTGATTCTGGGGACGCCCCTGGCGCTGTTGGGGACCGTGCTTCACGTCGCGCCCTACCAGCTCACGCGCCTGGCCGTCCGGGCCCTCCGGCCCGAGCTGGATGAGGAAGCGACGTACAAGATGGCGGCAGCGACGGTGCTGTATCCGTCGTGCTGGGTCGGTGAGGGCTGGCTGGTGGCCACGCGGGGCGGACCGTGGTGGCTGGTGGCCTTCGTGCTCGCCCTCCTGCCTGCCGGCTTCTTTGCGCTGAGCTGGCGCGAGCGGGTCGAGCGCCTCAGGCGTGAGACGCGAGGCTTCCTGGCGTTCCTCCTCCGCCGCGATCTGGGCCAGCGCCTCGCAGCCCGGCGGCGCGTGATCCTCGACGCGATGACGGTGCTGGGGCGTTCGCTTCCGCCTGACGCGCCCGCTGGATGATCGCGGGACCGGCGCCGTTGTAACAACGCCACACCCGGCATCTGCTGGCACGCAATCCGCATCCCGTTCCGGGGTATGAAAACCGTGGTCGGCACTTTTACAGAACGTGCGGCGGCCGAACGCGCCATGCGGGCGATCGAGGCCGCCGGCATCCCGCGAGACAAAATCAGCCTTGTCTTTCCGGATGATCGCTCCTTGGCTGGAGTACCCACCACGGAGGCCGAGCCTCCAGGCATCGGGCGCGCCCTCGGCGGAGTCGTCGGTGGAGCGACCGGCGCCGCCACCGGTCTGCAGGCGGGTGCGCTCGTCAGCATGTTCGTGCCGGGCGTCGGTCCCGTGCTTGCACTGGGGCTGCTGGGAGCGGCCGTGCTGGGCGTGGCCGGCGTCGCCATTGGCGAAGCCCTGGACACCACGCTCCGAGAGGGTCTGCCCAAGGACGAGCTGTACGTTTACGAGGATGCGCTCCGCCAGGGTCGCAGTCTCGTCGTGGCCCTAGCCGCTGACGAGACCGAGGCCGAGAACGTGCGTCGCGTGCTGGCCGAGGCGGGAGCCGAAAGCCTCGACGCCGCGCGCGAGCGCTGGTGGATCGGACTGCGGGAGGCCGAGGCCGCCGCCTACACCGCCGCCGGAGGCGAGTTCGCGCGTGACGAGACAGACTACCGCTGCGGCTTCGAGGCGGCCCTGAGCCTGGGCCCGGAGGCGGGGCCTCACGGTGAGGCGCTCGGTCACCTGAGAGAGCGCTACCCCGAGACTTGCGAGCGCGAGGCCTTCCGGCGCGGCTACGAGCGAGCACGCTCCGGGGCGGAAGCCCGGGCTCGCTCGCCCCGCGCGGCTTGACACGCCACAAATCCCCTGAGGAGGAACGCCATGGCACGGTGGCTGAATGATTTCGTGGATACGCTGCCCTTCGAACGGCGCCGGCCGCAGTCGACAGGTCTCGGCGCGGGGAGCCTGGGACTGCTCGCGCTAGGCCTGGGAGCCGGTCTCATGTATTTCTTCGACCCCGAGCTGGGGTACCGCCGCCGGGCGGCCTTCCGGACGGCACTCGGTGACCTCAGGCGACGGACCGGCGAGGCCCTGGACGACGCTTCGCGGGACGTAGCCCGGCGGGCCCGCGCTGTCGGCGTCGTGCGGTCGGCTACGCCTCCGGAAGCGCAATTACCCTGAACGGCGGACGGTCCGGAAAGGCGCGCTGCAGCAGCGGGATGGCGACGTTGTAGACCGGAGCGTCGCCCCGCGTGCGCCCCTCGAGGCTGCCGTGGTGTGCATGTCCGTGCACCACGACAGTCACGGGGTAGCGAGTCAACGGATCCTCCAGCCGGCTCGAGCCGAGGAACGGATAGATCTCCGGCGGCTCGCCCTTGACCGTGCCCTCGACGGGCGCGTAATGGAGGACCGCGACCTGGCGCGAGGTCCGCAGCTTGGCGAGGGCGGATTCCAGCCGGAGCGCTTCGTCGACCGCCGCGTGCACGAAGCTCTTGACCGCCTCCTCGCCCCACGGTTGGAGCGCCCGGGCGCCGAAGCCGCCGGCGAAGCCTTTCACGCCGGCGAACCCCACGCCCCGGATCTCCACGGCATCGCCGTCCAGCACATGAACCCCGGCGTCGGCCAGCACCGATTTGACAACGTCCGGCCGGCCCGTCTCGTAGTCGTGATTGCCAAGGACGGCCACGATCGGAACCTTGATGCCGGTCAGCGCCCGAGCGAGCGCTCGGGCTTCGTCTTCGGTGCCGTGGTCGGTCAGGTCGCCGGCCAGGACCAGGACGTCGGCCACGTCGGGCACCGGGGCGAGGAGTTGGACCAACGTCTCCGGCGGCGTCCGCGGGCAGTGTAGGTCAGCGGTCGCTGCCAGCCGCATGGTCCTGACCGACCACGCCGGTCGCCGTGGGCGGCGGCCCCTCGATGGCCGCCGTCCACTCGGCGACTTCGTCTTCCGTCATCGAGGCCGGCCCTACGAGCCGCGCGTCGCGATAGCCCCAAGTGTCGACGTCGACGAGGTACTGGGCCCGGGAAAGCAGCGTGCCGCAGCACACGGGATCGGACGGAGCGTCCCGCCGGCTCTCCTCCCCCAGGCGCCGCGCAAGCGCCTCCATGACCCAGGACGGAATTCGGCCGCGCTCGGCCGGGTAGATGAAGCCGAAGAGCACGAGATGGCTGAAGAGGACGCGCCAGTGTCGGCCGAACCGCCGGAGCAGGCGCCGCCAGTCCAGCCGCTCGGCGTCGGCCCGAAGCAGATGGGCGACGTCGGCGCCGTCGTAGCGCTCCCGCTCCATGATGAAGCCCTTCGACCAGATCATCTCCTCGGGGGGACAAAGCTCGACGGACACCCCCAGCACCGTCGCCTCCACGGCGTGCGCGAACCACTCGTCGTCCACAGTGGCGCAGCCGTTGCCCGAGCTGAAGATGATGTCGATCACGTCGTCGCCCGAGAAGGCCTTGCCCAGCCAGTGGGCGAACGTCAGCTCCGTGCTGTAGCCGGCGGCCCCGAGCGCGCGCAGGGCCAGCGCGCTGTCCCGAGGGTGGACGAACACGTCGAGGTCCTTGGTGTCGCGGCAGACGCCGGTGTAGCGCTCGAGCGCGTAGGCGCCGCCAACCAGGAACGGCACCCCGGCTTTCTGGAGCGCCCGGAGGGCGGCCACATAGAAGCCGGTGGGGTCCTTCGCCGGTGCAGACGCGTTCATGAACCAGATGGGGCTGCAGGTTCTGTGCCGCTGAGGGCGTGAAACAACTCGGCGCGCGGCAGATCACTTGTGCCGCTGGCGGCAGGCTATCCGATTCGTCGCTCGCAGGCGACGGGGTCTGTCGCAAGGCGCGCGGCCTGCTGCTGCCGGGTTACGCGTATTCGTGGGAGCCGGCCGCGCGTGCAACGGTATACCGTGCTCTTGCTGACTTTGAGCGGCGCCATGATCTCGGCCTGGCTGAGGCGGGCGGCCCGGTAAGTGAGGATGGCGTCGCTCAAACCAGCGTTGATGACACCGTTACGCTGGCTGCGCCAGTCCTTGATCGCGGCACGGACCCCGAAGACCCCCTCGCCCTCGAGCAGGCCGGCGAGCCAGGCGATCTCCGCTGGGCGGATCAGGGGTCGCTGCAATCCCGCTGGTAGGAACATCGAGGGCACACGATCTTGCACTTCTGTTCCTCCATTTGCTCTCCGCACCGCTCGCAGAAGTGCAGCCACTCGATCCGGCCGCCACGGTCGATGGCGCGATCGTGCATCGACGTCAGACTCGCACCACCGGAGGTGGAAAGTCAACGAGCTGGCGATGCCGTAGACTAGAAGCCCATGGCCAACGCCCCCTGGGACGATCCCGAGCTGATCAGGCACGTGTTCGAGGCCACGCGTGTGGTGCGCCGCCCGCTGGCCGGCATCATCGCCGGCTACCACGTGCTGCCGTACATCGTGGTCGGCGGCGAGCGCGAGCACCCCGGCCGGTCGGTGGAGGTGCGGGGGCGCATCCGGGTCTCCCCCCGGCTGGTCATCGCGCCCGGACGGGATGGGCCGACCTATGGCGAGCTGTTCGGTGAGCGAGACCTGATGCACCAGACCCTGGTGGCCCGTGTCTTCAGCTTCCGCTACGCGCCTCGCCTGGCCCTGGAAAGCGAAGAGCTCCAGATCCGGCGCCAGACCCGGGACCCCGAAGGGCAGCTCGAGCGCGTGCTGGAGGAGCTGACCCAGCGCGAGATCATCAACACCGGCGTCATCGTCTCACCCGACGCCCGGTTTTACCCGGTCTCCATCGACCGTTTCATCCGCGAGATCCTGGACGAAGAGTTCCGCGACTGACTGGCTACACCTGTATCTGGGAGGCTGATCTACACCGTCAGGGCGCGGCGGACGACGGCCCGGATCTGATCCAGCGAGAACGGCTTGGAGACGAGGAAGTCCACGCCCCGGCTGTGAACCTCCTCGGCCGTGAAGCGGTCGCCCCAGCCGGTCACCAGAACGACGGGCGTCGCCGGACGGTTGGCCTTGACGTGGGCGGCGACATCCCAGCCGGTCAGCCCGCGCATCCCGAGGTCGGTCACGACCACGTCGAAGGCCTCGGCGTCGAAGCGCGCCACGGCTTCCCGCCCGTTGGCACACGTGGTGACCAGGTACCCTTCGCGGCCGAGAGTGGTGGCGATGACGTCGCGGACGCCCGGCTCGTCGTCGATGACGAGCACCCTGGTGTCCGGGCGGGGCAGAGCCGCTGGCCGGGGCGCCGTCTCGGTACCGCCGGGCCCGGGCCCGACGAGGGTGCTGATCACACCGCCCGCTTCGCTCGTGGCGGCGGACAACATCTTGTCCCGTGCCTGTCGTCCGCCGCCGGCGCCGCGCCCGGTCGACACTCAACGTTCCTTCAAGACGGCCAGCACCTCGCCGGCCAGGCGCGCGATCTCGTTCACGCTGCGCTGAACGGTGTCGGACAGGGCTGACCGATCCGCCACCAGGCGGTCGGTCTCGGTCCCCAGCCGCGCGACCTCTCGCTGGAGATCTTCGAGCTCACGCTGCAGCCGGGCAACGTGATCGTCGGCGGCGCCGGCGCGTCGGCGCAGCTCGTCACACTCCTGGACCATGCCCGGGATGACCCGCGTCAGCATCTGCTGGCTGTCGCGGACCCACGCTTCCACGTTGCGCCAAGCCTGCGTGACGGTATCGGTGCTTTCCATAGCCGAGACCTCGTCGATCGGGGGTTGCGATGGTGGCGTGCTGCACTTCGCCTCGGACATCTTCCACGTCGGCACGATCACCACCGAATGGTGGCGGGTATCCTCCCAATAATCCACAGCGCGTCGCCGGTCCCGCTGGCGGCGATCGGGCTGATGCAACGCGCGCGCCTTTCGACGGTCCCCGCGCCGCCGGTCGAGCAGGACCTGGACCCGAGGGTCGTCGAGGAATTGCTCGCTGACCTGGGTGAGCAGGTCGGCGGCGTGGCGGGCGACGACCACCAGGAAGCGGACCCGGGGCTCTCGCCCGCTCGGCTCGTGTTCCTGGGCGCGCTTGAGCGTTTGCAGCTTGTGCCGCCAGCACACGCCCGTCGTTTCGCGCGGATCGTCGTACGGTGGACGCTCCCCGATAAGCCCTGGCCGACCTTCGGAACGACAGGACGCGCAGATGACTCTCACCGTGATCCTCCGGCTGACCCGCCTTACGGGGAGGCGGCCGAAAGGATAGGGTCTCTTCAGCGCCGCGTCAAGCGCGCGCGAACCACCGGGGAGCTCCAACCACCACCACCACCACGAGCGCAGTACGTGGAGCGATCGAGAGGCTAACTGCCGATTTTCGTTCCGTCCGGCCGTCGGCGTGAACCCGGCCCGGCCCTTGCTAGTTCACTGGCCGAGCAGTTTTCTCCACGGCGAGGTACTGGAGGTCTCCATCACGGCGGGGGCGGGCGGCGAGCGGACGCCAGACGAGGGGCGCGGCATGGATCGGGCTACCCAAGACCTGCTCTTGGAGCTTCAGGCGGGCCCCACCGATCTTGCGAAGCTCGTCGGCGCGGTGCTTCGACGAGACCGCCCCACGGTCGCCGTCGAGGCCGACGCTATGGCGCGGTGGAACCGGGACGCGGCGAGCCACTGGCAGCTGGTCAAGGCGTGGCTGACTGCGCGCGGTGTGCGCGTCACGGTGGTGAGCCGGTAAGCCGGCAGGGTTCGTAGGGTTGGTGGAGCTGAGGATGCCGACAGCCCTACCTCCTACCAGTCTCCAACATCTTGGGCCGTCGGAAGAGCACGGACGCTCACCAAGCGAATCGGACGCGGTTTTGGTGAAGGACAACCCCTCTCCAGGCCTGTGGCATGCTCAGCCGACGGCTTCGCGTCCCTGTCACACGAATCTTCGGGTTCGCGGGGCAATCAGCCACGTCAGGTCCCTCTTTGACGCCGCTCTGGCCCAGAAGACTCAACGAGTGCCGAGGGTGGCTCGGCGCCCGACGCGGCTCCCGGGTCTCGTGGCGACCCTATGGGGACCGACCGTCGGGACGCAGCACGGCGGGGCCGGCTACTTGAGGGCGTCCACCCCCGCCTTGGCGATCTGGCCGTCCTGTTCCCCGGTCACACCCGACACGCCGACGGCTCCCACGATCCGGCCGTCGACGAGGATGGGGAGCCCGCCATCGAAGGGGGCTGCACCCTCAAGCTTCAGGATGCGGAGGCCGGCGCCGCCGCCCGCCACCACGTCCTGCCAGACCTTGCTAGGCCGCCGGTAGGCCACGGCACTCCAGGCCTTCTGGCGGGCCACCTCGATGCTGCCGAACTGGGTGTCGTCCAGCCGCTGGAGCAGGACGATGTTGCCGCCTGAATCCAGGATGGCGATCACCACGGGCCAATTGTTCTTCTTGGCCTCGGCCTCCGCCCCGGCCATCACCTTCTTCGCCTGCTCAAGGGTAATGGACGGCCCGTAGGCCGGCTGGGCCTCTGCCCACCCGATCACCCCGATCACCACCGCCGCGATGAAAAGACACGTCAACGACTGCTTCATGGCAGGTTCCCCTTCTGGCAGGAATTCACGGTAACGGTTTTGTAGCCCGCACGCCCCCTTGCAAGAGCCGTTGCGGAGGCGGGCTACGCGCACACAGACGCCCCCGCCGGTTTTCGTGACCGACGAGGGCATCGAACGGCTGTCCACGGACCCGAGCCAGGGGCATCGAAGCCTCCCCTGAAGGGTCGGAGGGTCAGGACGGTGGCCGGACTCTGTGCCGGCCCCCATCGTTTGTCAAGGGAGGTTCCTTGACCGCTCCTGACGCGCCGGGCTACTCTCCCGTCACCGTCCCGATCCTTCACCCGCCCGGCTGTCGGGAGGTCCCCGATGAAGTGTCCCCGCTGCCAGCACGAGAGCCCGGCTGATGCCGCGTTCTGTCAGGAGTGCGGGGCTCGGCTTGAAACGGCTTGCCCGAGCTGTGGCGCGGCAAACCAGCTGGGCGCGAAGTTCTGCAAGAAGTGCGGCCAGCCGGTGGTGATGACGGCCCAGGCCGCTGGGGCGGCTTCAAAGTTCACCTCGCCGGACTCCTACACCCCCAAACACCTCGCCGAGAAGATCCTCACGTCCAAGGCGGCTCTGGAAGGCGAGCGCAAGCAGGTAACAGTCCTGTTCGCCGATATGAAGGGCTCCATGGAGCTCCTGGCCGACCGCGACCCGGAGGAGGCCCGCAGGATCCTCGATCCAGTTCTCGAACGGATGATGGAGGCCGTCCACCGCTACGAAGGCACGGTGAACCAGGTGATGGGCGACGGGATCATGGCGCTGTTCGGCGCTCCGCTCGCACACGAGGATCACGCGACACGGGCCTGCTACGCGGCGCTCCGCATGCAGCAGGCGGTCAAGCGCTACGCAGAGAGCGTTCGGCGCGCCGAAGGTGTCCCCCTTCAGATCCGTGTCGGCCTGAACTCCGGCGAGGTCGTAGTGCGCTCGATCCGGAGCGACCTCCACATGGATTACACCGCCGTCGGCCAGACCACCCACGTCGCCGCCCGCATGGAGCAGATGGCCCTGCCGGGGTCCATCTTGCTCTCTGCGGACACGCTGGCGCTCGCCGAGGGGTACGTCGAGGTCAAGCCTCTCGGCCCGCTGCCGGTCAAAGGGCTCGAGGCGCCGCTCGAGGTGTACGAGCTGACCCGGGCGGCCACCGTGCGCTCGCGCTTCCAGGCCGCCGCCGCGCGCGGCCTCACCCGCTTCGTGGGCCGCGAGAGCGAGCTGGATCAGCTCCGTCAGGCGCTCGAGCGCGCCCGGGCCGGTCACGGGCAGGTGGTGGCAGTGGTGGGGGAGCCCGGCGTCGGCAAGTCCCGGCTCTACTGGGAGTTCGCTCACTCCCATCGCGCCCAGGGCTGGTTGATCCTCGAGTCCGGCTCCGTCTCCTACGGCAAGGCGACGAACTACCTGCCGATCATCGAGCTCCTCCGGGCGTATTTCTCAATCGAGAGCGCGGACGACACCCGCAAGATCCGCGAGAAGGTCACGGGCAAGCTCCTGTCCCTGGACCGGCAGCTGGAGCCCAGCATCGCGCCGATCCTGTGGCTGCTCGACGTCCCGGTCGAAGACGAGGACTGGGAACGCCTGGATCCCCCCCAGCGCCGCCAGCGCATCCTCGATGGGGTCAAGCGCCTGCTCCTGCGCGAGAGCCAGGTGCAGCCGCTCATGGTCCTGTTCGAGGACCTGCACTGGATCGACGCCGAGACCCAGGCGCTCCTGGACAGCCTGATGGAAAGCCTGCCGACGGCACGTCTCCTGCTGCTAACGAACTACAGGCCAGAGTATCAGCACGGCTGGGGGAGCAAGACCTACTACCGGCAGCTCCAGGTCGACCCCCTGCCGCCCGAGAGCGCCGCGACGTTGCTCGACGCCCTGCTGGGGGCGGACGCCACGCTCGCCCTGCTCAAGCGGCTGGTGATCGAGCGGACCGAGGGCAACCCGTTCTTCATCGAGGAGAGCATCCGGTCGCTGGTCGAGACAGGAGTCCTAGCGGGTGAACTGGGAGCGTATCGCCTGACCCGGGTCGTGCAGGGGCTGCAGGTCCCGGCCACGGCCCAGGCGATGCTGGCGGCGCGCATCGACCGGCTGGGCCCGGAGGACAAGCGACTGCTCCAAGCGGCCGCAGTCATCGGCACCGACGTCCCCTTCGAGCTGCTCCAGGCCGTGGCCGACGAGCCCGAGGACCGGCTGCGCCGGGGGCTGGCCCAGCTCCAGGCGACCGAGTTCCTCTACGAGACGCGGTTGTTCCCGGACCTCGAGTACATGTTCCGGCACGCCCTCACCCACGAGGTTGCGTACGGCAGCCTGCTCGCCGAGCGTCGGCGCGCCCTCCACGCCCGGATCGTCGAGGCGATCGAGGCGCTATACGGCGACCGCCTCGAGGAGCAAGTCGAGCGGCTCGCCCACCATGCCCTTCGAGGTGAGGTATGGGACAAGGCCACTGCCTATCTCCGGCAGGCTGGAGGGAAGGCCTTCGCTCGCTCGGCCAACCGGGAGGCGGTGGCGTGCTTCGAGCAGGCACTGGGAGCCGTTCAACGCCTTCCCCAAAGTCGTGAGACAACCGAACAGGCCATCGATCTCCGCCTCGCTCTTCGACCTGCACTCTTTCAGCTCGGGGAACTCGCACGGATGGGCGACGTGCTTCGCGAAGCTCAGATTCTCGCTGAGGCCGTGAGTGATCAAGCCCGACTGGGGCGGGTAACCGCCTTCCTGGCACACTCTTTCTGGCTGCGGGGGGAACATGCACGGGCCGTCGAGGCCGGCCAGCGCGCCCTATCCATCGCCACAAGCCTCGGCGATTTCGCCCTTCAGGCCTCGGCGAATTACTACCTCGGTGAGGCCTACCACGTCCTCGGCGACTATCGCCGTGCAGCAGAGTTTCTCCGGGACAACGTTGAGTCCTTTCAGGGTGATCTCATCCGTGAGCGCTTCGGCATGGCCGGCCCCCACTCAGTCATCTCGCGTGCGTGGTTGGTCATGTGCCTTGCCGAGCTTGGTGAGTTCGCCGAGGGGATGATCCGAGGAGAGGAAGGACTGCGGATTGCCGAGGCAGTCGATCAACCTTTTAGCCTTGCATTGGCGTCTTACGCGCTCGGCATTCTTTCGCTCCGCAAGGGGGACCTAGGCAGGGCGATCGCCGTGTTGGAACGCGGCCTCCCGCTCTGCAAGAGCGTCCCCTACTATTTCCCCTGGATCGCCTCCGAGTTGGGCTATGCCTATGCTCTATCGAAACGCGCTGCCGAGGCCCTGCCTATGCAGGAGCAGGCCGTGCAGCAGGCCGCCTCCATGGGGATCACGCAATGGCAATCGTGTTGGGTCGGCTGGTTGGGCGAGGCCTATCTGCTGGCCGGTCGCGTGAACGAGGCGGTCGAGCACGCCCAGGGCGCCCTCGATCTGTCTCGCGAGCGCAAGGAACAGGGGTATCAGGCCTATGCCCTCCGACTCCTCGGGGAGGTCCACTCCCGTCTGGATCCTCCTGATCTGCAGAACGCCGTAGATCATTTCCGGCACGCCATAATCTTGGCGGAGGAGCTGAGCATGCGCCCGCTGGTCGCCCACTGCCACCTGGGCCTCGGCAAGCTCTACCGTCGCACGGGCAAGCGGCATGAGGCCCTCACCACCGCCCTGATGATGTACCGCGAGATGGACATGCGCTTCTGGCTTGAGCAGGCAGAGGAGGAGGTGAAGCAGCTGGCGTAGGGCGGGGCCGGAGCGACTCCTGAGGCGGGAAGCCTAGAGGTGGGCGCCCGCCCAAGCGGACGAAGCTGGCGAACACGCTCTGCTGGGACGCGGTGCAAGAGTGTCCCGGTCAGAAACCTGATCGACGTTGCCGAAGCGGTCGTGCCCACACTGATATCAACGCGTGGGCCGAGCGGCCGCGCTTGGGCGGCCTCGAATACAGCATGAGAGCTCGCTCGCGACGAGGGCAGGAGTCAGAACTCGCGTCAGCCTTGGCCGACAGGGCGGACGACCGCTGGATCCGGCGGCGCTCAGGCGGCGCGCTGATGAGCCGAGCCGCGCTTTCGCACATGGTGCCAGCGACTTGGGACTTGTTTACTATGTTTGCGTAAGTAGAAGTAATGGAAGGACCCCAGGCGATCGCGGAACTTACTTCCCGGCTCGAAGTTGAGAATCTCAAGGGGATCAGCGAGAAGGCTTACTTAGAGGCCCCACACGTCCAAAGTGATTATGTGCACGAGATTTTGACCGAAGATTGTGCAGGCGAGAGCAGGGGAGGCGCACTCGCCAGGCCATCCTTCGAAACTCCTGAACGGCCGGGAGCCCGAATGAGCCCGGCGTGAGTACAATTTGAGCACGGCTACCCGCTTCACTGAATCACCTCCGTCGCCCTGAGGAGAACGGACGGCGGGATCATCAGCCCCAGTGCTTTGGCGGCCTTCAGGTTGATGAGCATATCGAACGTTGCGGGCCGCTCCACAGGCAGGTCGCCCGGCTTCACACCCTTCAGAATTCTGTCGACGAAGTAGGCGGCCCGCCTGTGCATGTCTGCGTAATTTGGCCCGAAGGACATCAACCCACCCGCCTCGACCATCTCCCGGTAGCCGTGCACCCCCGGGAGGCGCTGTTGGGCGGCAAAGGCCATGATGCGCACGCGGTGGTGCAGCAGCAGCCGATCCGTCAGTACGAGGAGTGAGTCCGGCCGCTCCCTGACCATGACGGCAAAGGCGTTCTCGATCTCTTCTTCAGTCCGCACCCCCAGGGACAGCACTTTCATTCGGAGCACCCGGCCGGCGGCCTGCACCTGCTGCTCGGCGAGTGCCTGTACCGGGCTGCCCGCATTCCACAGCACGGCGACGTGCGAGACGTTGGGGACGACTTCCCTGAGGAGCTCCAACCGCTTCCCGTCCATTTCCGTTGAGATCGAGGTCACGCCGGTGATGTTCCCACCGGGCTGGCTGAGGGACGGGACGAGGCCCGTCCCGACGGGATCGCCGACGGCGACCATGACGAGCGGGACCGACGTTGTCGCCTTCTTGAATGCCAGGGCGGCGGGTGTTCCGGCGGTCACGATCACGTCCACCTTCTGAGCGATCAGCTCGGCGATCAGGACAGGAAAGCGCTCATACTTTCCTTCCGCCCATCGATACTCGATCAGAACGTTTCGGCCCTCGACATACCCGAGGTCACGCAACCCCTCGCGGAACGACCCGACGAGATGGGCCTCGAGGGCCGCCGTGGAGTTCCCGAGGAACCCTACCCGGTGCAACTTCTCTGTCTGCTGGGCCTGGGCGGCGAGCGGCGCGGCGAGGAGGGCGAGGGCCAGGATGACAATGAGGGCGCGGAGTCGCAGCTTCATGGGCGCCTCCCCAAGGAGCACGGTGGACGGGGTGACGGTAGGACGGAGCGATGGATAGGGTCAAGCGAGTAATTGGAAGGCCTCGGCGCGCCCACGGCAGGTCCGAAGCGTGGAGGCAAGACCGAAAATCGTTGCTGGGAGCGCCGAAGTCGGCGGGCGACGGAATCCAACCTCTGTCGAAGATCGGCGAGATCATCCGGGGTACCGTTGGCATGCGCGTAATCGGTCTGCGCCCAGACATACTCCGGTGCCGAAGCCAACATGCCCGCCCTCGACGAGCGCCTTCTCGGGAAACGCTCTAGCAGCGCATCGTCAGCGGCCGCTGCGCGAACTGCCGCAATCGAAACGCCGACAACCAGGCGACCAGGAGGCCGAGATCGGCAATCATCTTGGGCCTCCTGGTCCCTTCCGGGGAGGCAAGAAAGGGCTCGTTGCCCTCCTCTTCATCGCGATAGGCGGTGTCAGCCTTCAGACCATGGCCAGAATGTGGCGCCAAGGCCAGTCACTCGACCAGGCCCACGAGCGAGTCCGCTGGTCCCAGCAGATCGACCACGCCCTTGCCCTGCAGATGCATTTCACAGCCATGGCGTTGCTGCTCAACGACGAGACGACAGTCGAGAAGATTCTCCGTGAGAACAACCGGTTCAACGATACGCTCGCGCGAATCGAGGAGGCGGCCCCGCCCGACGAGCGCGCCCTGATCGCGCAGATTCGTGCCGCCCAGGAGGACGCGATGATCGTCGTGGCAGACATCGCGAACCTCATCCGTGACGGCAAGCGGAATCAGGCCATGGAGGCGTTGCTCACCAGGGAAGAGCCGGTCTACCGAAAGATCGGAGCCCTCGTCGGCCAGGTGGTCGCCTCGGAGGAAGCGCGGATGGCGAGCCTGCGCGCCAACGTGGACGCGGCAAACCGTCAATCGCTGAGGCTCGCGGGCGCCTTCGCCGCGCTATCCATCCTGCTAGCGCTGGTTCTCGGGTTTGTGATTTCTTGGTCATTCATCCTGCCTGTTCAGGAGGCTAAGGAGTTCCTCGGTCGGGTCGCCACCGGCGACTTCGGAACGACCGTCAGCATTCCAAACCGCGATGAGTTCGGGGCCCTGGCCGCGCATATGAATCACATGAGCCGGGAACTCCAGCGCCTCGACCAGAAGCAGCGGGACTCGGCTGAAGAACTCCGGCGACTCAACGACCGTCTGGCCCAGGCGAGTCGGGCGAAGTCGGAGTTCCTGGCGAGCATGAGCCACGAGCTCCGGACGCCGATGAACGCCATCCTGGGATTCACGGAGATGATGCTGGACGGCCTCTATGGCGAGATCCCCGCCAAGCTCAAGGAGCCGCTCACCGACGTGCGCACGAACGGCACGCATCTCCTGCGGTTGATCAACGATGTCCTCGATCTTTCCAAGATTGAGGCCGGGCGCATGGAGCTGGCGCCGGCCGAATACGCCGTCCAGGACGTGTTAAACACGGTCCGTATATCCCTCCGCTCGCTGGCGTCGGAGAAAGGTCTGGAATTCATCACTGCGACAGCGGCCGAGCTCCCGCTGGCCTACGGTGATAGCAAGCGAATTATCCAATGCCTTATGAATCTGGCCGGGAACGCACTGAAGTTCACCAAAGAGGGGCAGGTCGAGATCAGTGTGGCGCTCGAGGTGGGCGGGAAGATTGTCGCCTGGGAGCATACGATCGTCGGGGCCTGGCATGGGGCCGGCTTTGTGGATGACAAGGGGCGCACCGTGAGCGCCTTCATCGGCTCCAACCACGCCTATGGCATTCCAAACCAGGTGGTCCGGCCGATTCGGGGTGAGCACGGCATCCCCGGCGGCGCCTATCGCTCAGTGGGGCCCGGATACACCAACTTCGCCGTGGAGACGTTCCTCGACGAGCTGGCGCACCTCGCGAAGGTCGATCCCCTGCGGATGCGCCTGGCGATGCTCGGCGGCCAGCCACGGCTCACGAACGTGATGAGGTTAGCCGCGGCCCGGTCCGGCTGGGGCACACCGCTCCCGCCCAACGTGGGGCGGGGACTCGCCGGCGTCAGGTTCGCGTTATTGAAGGTGCCTCCGACATGGCTGTCAGCGGTCGTGCAGGCTCGCGTCGATCGGCCAACCGGCGAGGTGGCTGTTGAGAAGATCACGTGCGCCGTGGACTGCGGCATCGTCGTGAACCCCGACGGGGTGCGAGCCCAGATCGAAGGGGGGCTGCTCTTCGGTCTCAGCACCGCGCTCAAGGAGTCCGGCACGGTCACGAACGGCGCGCTCGACCAGAGGAACTTCGAAGACTACCAGCTGCTCCGGATGGATGAGGTCCCGGAAATTGAGATCCACATCGTGGACAGCACAGAGCCGCCGAGCGGCATCGGCGAGCCCCCCGTCACCGTCGTAGCGCCGGCGCTCAGCAACGCGATCTTTGCGGCGACAGGGGTCCGCGTCCGGAACCTCCCATTCCTCCCTGAGAGGGTTTTGCAGGCGCTGCGAGAGAAGTCATAGGCGGCCAGTGGGACGTGGCTCCCTTCGAGTCTCCGAAGGGCGATCGCTTATGGAGGAGATCGGGCGCGACCTCGAGTCGGTCGAGCGCGAGATCCGCAGCCATCCGAACCTCACCGAGCTGTGAGTAGGCGAGGGCGCCGGCCACCGGCTCGTATGCCTCGCGGCAGACGACGATCCTTGATCTCCTTTCTCTCCCCTCTTTTAGTTCCAGAGACCGGTCGAGAAGTAGCGCTCGCCCAGATCGTTGAACACGGTGACGAAGCGTCCCGCTCGCTCGCGCCGCGCGACACGTTCGACTCCCACCATGTACCGGCCCGACTCGCTGGAGGTCCCGGCATGAGGTAAAGATAAGAGGCTGAGGAGGCTCGGGATGTGCACTTGTGGCCACTCCGAGAAAGACCACGCGCCGTGCGGGAAATGCCTTGCCGAGGGATGCAAGTACGAAGTGTTCGAGAGGCAGAAGCCTTGACCGCCATCGACGCTGACCGCTTCTGGGCGGATTGAGGACCAAGTGAACCTCTGGCTAATTTAATTTAGAGAAGGCGGAGGCGGATATGAGGGCGTTGGCCGCGCCGGGTTGATGGGAGGGAGTCTATGCCTCGGTACGAGTTCATCTGCGAGCGTTGCGAGAAGGGCTTCGAAGTGACGTTGACTCTCACGGAGCGAGCCAAGGCGAATGTCAAGTGCCCCAGCTGCGGAAGCGAGAAGGTCACCCCTCAGCTGACGGTCTTCACGCCCAAGACGTCGCGGAAGAGCTGAAAACAGAGGGGTAGGCGGAAGGAAGGGGTTGACCGCTCCCGAGCGGAGGAGGGACCGTGATGGGCAAGTTCGTAGAGGTCTCCACGACCGATGAAAGGGCAGACCAACCGGCCAAATGCATCGAGGTGGGCGGGGAGAAGATCGCCTTGTTCAACGTCGGAGGAGTGTTTTACGCCTTGAGCGATACTTGCACGCATCGAGGTGGGCCTCTCTCGGAGGGCGAGGTGGAGGGGGCCGAGATGACTTGCCCATGGCACGGGACGAAATTCGACCTGAGGACCGGAGCCGTCTCGTGGCCACCGGCGGGGACGGGGGTCAAGAGCTATCCGGTGAAGGTGACGGGGAGCGACATCGAGATCGAGCTGTGACGGGCTCTCGAACAGCTGGAACTGCTCCTCGGCAGGAGCCTCGGCCTGCCCCATGTCTCACATGATGAGGCGCCTGGGACGTACTTCCGTCGCGGCGGGGAAGGGGGCGGCTGTCGTGCCGACGCCTGACCGGCCCGCGTGACCGGCCTCATCGACTCATCACGTCTGTCACCGAGACTGTCACTCACCCCGCGCAACAAGACGCAACCGGCCGCCACGTGGCGTGACGTGGACTGCTTGGTGACGAGTGGGCAAGTCGTTGAGAATGCGGGCAACTCATGGCGGAGATGTAGTAGAGTTCTGAAAATCCTGGTGTCGGGGGTCCCGAGTCTCTGGTCAGCGGGAGCGATGGCATGCCCAGGCGGGGTAAAGAGCCTTCAACGGGCGCCACGGGCGCGAGGGGCGGGGAGCGCGAGCACCTCGTCGTCAGTGACGGTTGGGATAGTATCTCTTAAGTTGGTGGAGCTGAGGGGATTCGAACCCCTGACCCCAAGACTGCCAGCCTTGTGCTCTCCCAACTGAGCTACAGCCCCACGCGTCGGTGAACGTTACAGGGCGGGGAAAAGGCTGTCAAGGAACCGTCGAACGTTTGGAAGTGGTACCGGGGGCGGGACTCGAACCCGCACGCCCTTGCGGGCACGGCGTTTTGAGCGCCGCGCGTATAGCCAAAATTCCGCCACCCCGGCCCGTGTCGCTTCAGCAGGAACTCATGTTACCACTGGCCGACCAGGGCCGCGCCGTGGTAACGGATGTCGAGGCACGAGGAAGTCGGCCGCGATCGCGCGCTTCCGACGAAGACTCAATACTGCAGGATCATAGTAGATCCAGCGAAGCAACGCGAGTGACTCACGTTTGGCGTACTTCAGGCACCAAACGTCGTTGTGTGGCGGGCAGCGGCGCACGATGAGACTGCCAGAGAGCCCCATCAGCCGCGAGACCGTCGCCCGCATCCACTCCAGGAATCGCGGACTGGCGGACACGATCGAGACAAACAAACGCGTATACACATATTCGGGCTTCTTGAAGGTGTTGTATCGATCGACGTAGGTCACGATCGAACCGTCGCCGTCGATGCAGCCCCTCACGAAATCTCTGAACAAAATGTCGGGAACGGCGATTGGGCCGAGCCTGAGGCTCTTCGCTGGCATGAGGCCGATTTCGAGCAGCCATCGGTAGAAGACTCGGTTGCCCCATTGCAGCCGGTAGCACGAACCATTCGGCGAGTTCGATGCGCGGGTGATCGTATTTTCCAAGCCGAGACAATCGCGCACCGACTCGAGCATGTCTTGATCCTTCGAAGTGACACACAGGTGCCGGCCATCTATAGATAGGCTGCCATCGGTTGCAATCAGCCCTACCACCCACGCGAGGCCGGCAGACCATGCCGCTGGTGCTCGAGGCCTGGTCAGGCGCGGTCCGCGTGGACGAGCCGGGATGCCTAATCGTCGTAGTCGCCGTAGTATCGTGATGGCGCCACAGCCGAGTTGGGCAGCAATCTCTTCGGCCGTCAGTCGCTCGTCCACATAGAGCCGCTTGAGAAGTTCAGGGTCGATCGGCACGTACCGGGGATGCATCCCTCAGCGTTGAGCCGCAGCCCACGGCCGTCAATGTCCAACCTTTGAGACAGTGACCTGGGACGCGTGATTGGAACCGCTACCCGGCGCTTTCGTTCACGCTCTGATAGAATCGGGCGCGAGGTGACGACCGATGGGTGAGCGAACCTTCGCCGAGGACGTCAAGCAGCTCGGCTACGGCGCCGGGCAGACCCTGCAGGGCGAAGGCATCCTGGCCATCACCAAGGCGCTGCTGCAGTCGGGCGTCAGCTACGTGGGCGGCTACCCGGGGGCGCCGGTCTCGCACCTGCTCGACGTGATGGCCGACGCCTACGAGCCGCTGCTCAAGCCGCTCGGCATCTACTTCGAACAGTCGGCCAGCGAGGCGGCGGCCGCCGCGCTGCTGGGCGCCTCCATCAACTACCCGATGCGGGGCGCCGTCACCTGGACGTCGGTGGTCGGCACCAACGTCGCCTCGGACGCGCTGTCCCACGTGGCCTCGGCCGGCGTCGTGGGCGGCGCCGTCATCGTGATCGGCGAGGACTACGGCGAGGGCGCCTCCATCCTCCAGGAGCGCACGCACTCGGCGGCCCTCAAGTCGTCGATCCCCCTCATCGACCCGCGCAACAGCCTGCCCGCGTTCGCGCGCTTCGTGGAGGAGGGCTTTGGACTCTCGGAAGCTTGCCACGAGCCGGTGTTCTTCTCGATCCGGATCCGCGCCTGCCACATGCGCGGCAGCCTGGCCTGCCGCGACAACGTCCGCCCGCGGATCAGCGTGCTCACGCCACTCAACGCCCCCGCCTTCAGCCTGGAGCGGATCAACCTGCCGCCGTTCACGTACCAGATGGAGGCCCAGAAGTTTGAGCAGCGCCTGCCCGCGGCACGCCACTACATCGCGACGCGCGGCCTCAACGAGCACCACCCGGGTCAGGAGCAGGACCTCGGCATCGTGCTGCAGGGCGGGCTATGGAACACCACGCTCCGGGGGCTGCACGCGCTGGGCCTGGCCGACCTCCACGGACGCACCGGGATCCCGCTGCTGGTGCTCAACGTGCTCCATCCCACGGTGCCGGAGGAGCTGATCGGTTTCCTCCGGGGCAAGCGGCAGGTCCTCGTTGTCGAAGAGGGCATGCCGAACTACATCGAGCAGGAGCTGAAAGCCGTGGCTCACGAGGCTCGCCTCAACGTGACGATCCACGGCAAGGACCTGCTCTCGACTCACGGCGAGTACGTGCCCCAGCTCGTCATCACCGGTCTCAAGAGGTTCCTGGCCCAGGCGGCGACGGCTTCGGCGCCGGTGGGCCTGCTGGAGGACCGATACCAGGCGCTCTTCGGCCATCAGGCCCGGCTCCGGACGCTGCTGCCCCGGCCCATCGCCAAGCGGCCGCCCACGTTCTGCACCGGTTGTCCGGAGCGTCCGGTGTTCAGCGCGATGAAGATCCTCCGCGCCACGGAGCCGGCGGTTGGCGACACCCACGTCGCCCACGACATCGGCTGCTCCACCTTCTCGACCCAGGCGCCCTTCAACGTCGGCAACTCGGTGTTGGGCTACGGCATGGGGCTGGCCTCCTCGGCCGCCGTCGCGCCGAACTTCGCCAAGCGCGTGATCTCGGTGATGGGCGACGGCGGCTTCTGGCACAACGGGCTGGCCAGCGGGGTGGCCAACGCCGTCGCTAACAAACAGGACTCGGTCCTGGTCATCCTGGACAACTTCTACGCGGCGGCCACCGGGCAGCACCACATTCCGTCCACCGGGACCAACGCCCGCCGCGAGCCGATTGCGATGACCATCCCCGAGGCGTTGCGCGGCGTGGGCGTGCGCTGGATCCGGACGGTGAACTCCTACCGGATCGCGGAGGTCATCGCCAGCCTGCGGGAGGCCCTCACCACCCGCTATCACGGGCTCAAGGTCATCATCGCCAAGGGCGAGTGCCAGCTCGAGCGCCAGCGCCGGCTCCGCCCGCTCCAGCGCCGACGGGCTCAGGCCGGCGCGCCGGTGGTGCAGCCTCGCTTCGGCGTCGACCCCGACGTCTGCACCGGCGACCACTCCTGCATGCGCCTGAATGGCTGTCCCTCGCTCACGCTCCGGGAAAACCCCGACCCGCTGCGCGACGATCCCATCGCCCACGTCGACCAGACCTGCGTGGGGTGCGGGGTCTGCGGCGAGGTGGCCCACGCCGCCGTGCTCTGTCCCTCCTTCTACGAAGTCCGGACCATCCACAACCCGACCTGGTGGCAACGCTGGGTCGGGCGGGTCCGTGTGGCCGTGATCGGGCGACTGGCGACCGCCTGATCTCCGAAGGTGAGCGAACCTCGGCTGCTGTCACTGCTCATCCCCGCCGTCGGCGGGCAGGGCGGCGGCGTGCTCGCCGAGTGGATCGTGGAGGCGGCGCTGGCCGACGGCCTGGCCGCTCACGCCACCTCCATCCCGGGTGTGGCCCAGCGCACGGGCTCCACCACGTATTACGTCGAGGTGTTCGCGGGAGATGACGGCGAGCCGCCCGCCTTCTCGCTCTACCCCATTCCCGGGGCCCTCGACGTGCTGCTCGCTCCCGAGTTCCTCGAGGTGGGCCGCGCCATCGAGAACGGAATACCATCACCGGCGCGCACGACGATCGTGGCCAGCACCCACCGGCTCTACTCCATTCACGAGAAGATGGCCACAGGCCGCAGCCTGTACCCTCTCGAGGCGCTGGAGGCGGCCGCCCGGGCCACCTCCCGGGCGCTCATCGCGTTCGATGCCCTGACCGTCGCCCGCGAGCACGACAGCGAAGTCAACGCCGTGCTGCTCGGCGCGCTGGCCGGCAGCGGCGTCCTGCCCATCCGGCCGGAGTCGTACCGGGCGGCCATCGAGCACAAGGGCGTGAGCGTGGAGGCAAACCTGCGTGGCTTCCAGGCCGGGGTCGACCGCGCGCGATCGCCGGTGACGCTGCCGCGCCCGGATCCCCCGCGCCCGCTGCGGGCGCCGGCGGCGTTCGCCGACGCGCTGGCCACGCTGCCCGAGGCGGTCCGGCCCGTCGCCGGGGAAGCGGTGGCGCGGCTGATCGACTACCAGGATCGGAGCTACGCAGCCCGCTACCTCGGGCGGCTCGCGCCTTTCGTGGGGCGCGACCGGGATCCCGAGCTGGGACGGCTGGTGGCCAAGCACCTTGCCGTGTGGATGACGTACGAGGACGCCATTCGAGTCGCCGACCTCAAGACTCGGGCGAGTCGCTTCGCCCGGATCCGGGCCGATGCGCAGGCGCGCGACGCCCAGATCGTCGTGACCGACTATCTCAAGCCCGACCTGGACGAAATCTACGGCATCCTGCCCGACCGGCTGGTGGCGCCGCTGGCCCGCTGGGCCGAGCGGCACTGGCCCCACGGGCGGCCGACGCCAGGGCAGCACGTGAAGACCACGACCGTGTGCGGATTCCTCCGGCTGTGGCTCCTGGCCAGGTGCCGCTGGCTGCGACCGTACTCCTATCGCGCGCGGAAGGAGCACGAGCGAATGGAGCGCTGGCTCGACGCTGTCCGGCGGGCTGCGGAATGGGACGGCGAGCTGGGCCGCGAGATGGCGCAAAGCGCCCAGCTCGTGAAGGGCTACGGCGAGGTTCGGCGGCGGATGACGGGCTTCTTCGACCACCTGCTGGCCAGCGTGTTGCGGGCGGCGGCTCTGGAGGCCGAGGCGGCCGGCGGGTTCGCGGTCTCCCGCGGCCTGGCCGCCACCTATCGCCAGCTCGTGCTCCAGGGCCCGGAGGCCGAGCCGCGCGCTCTCGCCCTGGCCGACGACGTGCTCAGCCGCCTGGCTCGCGGCGAGCGCGCGGCGGCGCTCGCCGCGCTCAAGGCGTCGACGAACGGGATCGGGTGAGGTTCAGCCCCAGGCGTTCCCGCGTCTGACCGGGATCGCGGCCGACGCTCAGACGGTGCGGCGCGCGAACGCGGTGAGGCGCTCGAAGTCTTCGGGCGAGAGGTTGACGAAGCGGAAGGCCTGCCCTTCGGCGTCGGCGCGCACCAGGAGCGCCATGGCGCGCATCGGGCCCTGGCCGTCCGGCGGCGTGAAGGCGAGCTTGGCCACCGCGCCGTCGGACAGTGACGCGCCGGAGCGGACGCGGATGCCGGACGGGCTGAGATCGAAGGCCCAGCCGTCCCACTCCCCGCCGTCATAGGTGGTGAGGCGCACCGGAAACGTCACCCGCACCCGCGTCGCCCGCCGTCGCTCCGGCGCCTGCGTCTCGGCGAGGCGCTGGCGGGACAGCGCGTGAGGCTCGACATGGGCCAGCACTTCCCCCAGCCGCTCGAACGCGATCGGCTTGCCCACGAAGTCGAAGGCGCCCCGGCGCAGGCACTCGCGGGCCTGGCTCTCCGTGGCCACGCCGGAAACGGCCACGATCGGCAAGCCAGACTCGCGCACGGGGCGAAGCTGAAGGAAGTCGAGGCCGGAAAGCCCGGGCAGGTTGATGTCCAGGATGACGGCGTCGGGACGGTCGGTGTCGAGCCGGCGCAACGCGGCCTCGGCGCTCCGCACGAGCACCGGCTCGTGCCCCATCTCGAGAAGGAAGTCGCGGAACACGCCGGCCACGTCGAGATCGTCTTCCACGACGAGGACCCGCATGCGGTTCTAGGACCCGTCGGCGCGCGACCCCGGCGCCGCCGCCGGCCGCGGCCACAACTCACCGAAGAACGCGGCCCAGAAGGCGCGCGGCACCGGACGCCCGTAATCGCCGAGCAGGGTGCGGGACTCGAACCGGTGGGCCAACCGATAGCTGAAGCTGTAGAAGGCGCCGATGGACCGCGGGGTCAGCTCACCGTTGAACACGATGTCGAGGGCGAGGTGCATCAACCCGCCCAGCAGGTAGCCCCACAGGACCGGCGCGTCGGTCCACCACGTCAGCGCGGTCAGGATGGCGAAGAGCTCGTACGAGTGCAGCACCAGGACGGTCCGGCGCGCGCGGCCGGCGAGGTAGTAGCGGAGAAAGGCGCCGGGACGCAGATCGCGCTGCCGCTCGACCAGGACGTAGTCCAGGGCGTGGTCGACATCGATGAGGAAGCCGCCGAGGGCGACGCCGGCGGTGAGGGGCCACGAACCGGTGAGCGCGGCCGCCGTGCCGCAGGCGGCCACGGTCGTCAGGAGATGGCCGCCGGGGCTCACGTCTCCATCCTACCAGAGCCGCGCCCGGGAGCGGTCTGACCAGCCGTGCTATACTCGCCTCTCGGGCCAAGGAGATAATGTGTCCGAGTACTTGCCCGTCGCCATCTTTGCTGTCCTGATCGTCCTTTTCGGCGTGGTGTCCCTGGGCGTGGCCCGTCTGCTCCGGCCCTCTCGTCCCGACCCGGTGAAGCTCATGAACTACGAGTGCGGGGCCGAGCCGATCGGCCAGGCCTGGGTGCAGTTCCCCGTGGGGTTCTACCTGGTCGCTCTCGTCTTCATCCTGTTCGACACCCTCGCGGTGTTCCTATTCCCATGGGCGCTGGTGCTGCGGTCCAGCGGGCTCAGCGCATTCTGGGTGGTGGCAGCCTTCGTCGGCATCGTCGGGTTGGGTTGGCTCTACGCCTATCGGGAGGGCCTGCTGGAGTGGAAGTGAAGCCCCCTGTCCCCCAGATCCCGCCGCCGGTGTGGACCGAGATCAAGGACCTGCAGGAGTGGGAGAAGTACCGGCAGGAACGTCCGGACGGCGACAAGACGTCCAACGCCCTGGCCGCCATCGCCGACGCCATCCACCACTTGCCCGGCGGCTGGATCATGGTCACGTCCACCGAGAAGATCTTCAACTGGGCGCGCAGCTCGTCGATCTGGCCCGTCACCTTCGGGCTGGCGTGCTGCGCGATCGAGGTGATGGCGACGTTCGCCTCGCGCTTCGACGTGGAGCGCTTCGGGATGGTTCCCTGGGCGTCGCCGCGCCACTCCGACCTCATGATCGTCTCCGGGACGGTGACCATCAAGATGGCGCCGATGCTCAAGCGGATCTATGACCAGATGCCCGACCCCAAGTGGGTCGTCTCCATGGGATCCTGCGCCAACTCCGGTGGCCCGTTCCGGCACGGCTACCACGTGGTCAAGGGTGTGGACCGCGTGGTCCCGGTCGATGTGTACGTCCCCGGCTGCCCGCCCACGCCCGACTCCCTGATGTACGGCCTGCTCAAGCTCCAGGAGCAGGTCGCCGAGTTTCAGAAGACCGGCCGGCGGCCTTCCTCTCCACAGGAAGGCTGATCCGGCGTGACCCCGGCCGAGACCGCGGTGCGAGTGCGGGAGAGGTTTGGCGTCGAGCCCGCTGTCGACGGCGCCGTGGTCACCGCGGTCGTCCCCGTCGAGCGGTGGCCGGAGGTCGCCGAGTTCGCCAAGCACGAGCTCCGCTGCCGGTACTTCAACTGGCTCAGCGCAGTGGACTGGAAGACGGACGGCCTCGAGGTGATCTGCCGCCTGGAGAACCTGGACGCCGGGCTGGTCCTGGTCATGAAGACCCGCCTGGGTTCCGGGCAGACACGCTGTCCCACGCTGACCGGCCTCTACCGGGGCGCCGACTGGATGGAGCGCGAGTGCTACGACATGTTCGGCGTGGTCTTCGAGAACCATCCCGATCTGCGGCGGATCCTGCTGCCCCAGGACTGGGAGGGGCACCCGCTTCGGAAGGACTACGCCGTCGACACCCCTCACCCGCCGTACCGATGAGCGAAGGGAGAACACGATGATCTACGAGCTGAGGACGTACACCCTGATGCCTGGCAAGCAGGCCGAGTACCTCAAGCAGTCCTCGGAGGTGGGTCGCAAGGTGCGCGGCGACAAGTACGGCAAGCTCGAGGGCTTCTGGACGACCGAGTTCGGCACGTTGAACCAGGTCGTGCACCTCTGGAGCTACGCGAGCCTGGACGAGCGTGACCGCTTGCGCGGCGAACTGGCCAAGAACGAAGAGTGGACCAAGGGCTACCTCCCGCAGACGCGGGCGCTGCTGGTGGCCCAGGAGAACAAGATCCTGTCGGCTCAGGTTCCGCTCAAGCCGCCGGCCGGCGACGGCCATCTCTACGAGCTGCGCTGGTACCGAACCCAGGTGGGCAAGGCGCCGGAGTGGCTCGGTCACTTCAAGGCGGCGCTGCCCGTGCGCGAGAAGTATTCGCCCATCGTGGGACTCTGGCAGACGGAGATGGGGCAGCTCAACGAGGTCGTCCACCTCTGGGCCTACCGGGACCTCAACGAGCGGGCCGGCGTTCGAGGCAAGACCAGCCAGGATCCGCAGTGGCAGGCCTTCCTCGGCAAAGGGTACCCGCTGCTGCTGGAGATGAAGTCGATCATCCTCAGCCCGGCGCCGCACTCCCCGATGAAGTGAGGTCGATGGACCCCGAGGCGCGGACGGTCGTCGAGGTCGGGTACGGAGGCAACGAGCGCCTCATCATGAACATGGGGCCGCAGCACCCGTCCGCCCACGGTGTCTTCCGCGCCATCCTCACCCTGGAGGGCGAGACCATCGCCGGTGTGGACGCCGTGATCGGCTATCTCCATCGCTGCCACGAGAAGCTGGGGGAGACCCTCACCTACGTGCAGTACCCGTCGATCGCCTCCAAGACCGACTACGTCGCGGCCATGACGTCGGAGCTGGCTTACGTGGCCGCGGTGGAGAAAGTCGGCAAGATCGACGTGCCCCGGCGGGCCCAGTATCTGCGCGTGCTCGTCGCCGAACTGCAACGGATCGCCTCGCACTGCCTGTGGCTCGGCACCTGGTGTCTGGACCTGGGGGGCGCCCTCGGTGGCGGTGCCACCGTCTTCCTCTACACCATGCGCGAGCGAGAGACGATCCTCGATCTGTTCGAGGCGCTCACCGGGGCCCGGCTCCTCTATGGCTTCCACCAGGTCGGCGGCGTCCGCTACGATCTGCCGGCCGGCTGGGTGGAACGCTGCCGGACGACTCTCGAGCTCGTCGATCGGCGCATCGACGAGTACGAGGCGATGCTCGACGACAACGCCTTCTTCCGGGTCCGCACGCAAGGCGTGGGGATGATCTCGCAGGAGCTGGCCCTGGAGGTCGGCCTGTCCGGGCCCCTCATCCGCGGCTCGGGTGTCGGCTACGACGTGCGTCGGGCCGAGCCGTACTCCGGCTACGAGGACTTCGACTTCAAGATCCCGGTCGAGACGGCCGGCGACTGTTACGCGCGCTACCGCGTGCGGATGCAGGAATTCCGCCAGTCGATGGCGATCGTGCGCCAGGTGTTGGACGGGCTGCCCGAGGGACCGATCGGCTCCCGGCCCGGCGTCAAGTCGGTGGGACAGGTGCGCATTGCCAAGGGCGAGGGCTACGCGCGGGTGGAAGGCGCGCGGGGCGAGGTGGGCTGCTACCTCATCAGCGACGGGAGCCCCAAGCCGTATCGGATGAAGTGGCGGGGCGCCTCGTTCTCGAACCTGGCGATCCTGCCTCACATCCTGACCGGCCACAAGGTGGCCGACGTCGTGGCCATCATGGGCTCGGTGGATCCGGTCTTCGGCGAGGTGGATCGGTGACGTTGGCCGGGAACCTCCTCGCCGCGTTCATCCTGCTCAACGCCATCATCGTCGTCGTGACCTACATCACACTGCTGGAGCGGAAGTTCGCGGCCCGGATGCAGTCACGCATCGGTCCTTATTATGTCGGCTGGCCCCACGGCTGGCTCCAACCGATCGCCGATGCCCTCAAGCTGATGCTCAAGGAAGACGTGGTGCCGACGCCGGCCGATCGTTGGGTCTATAACCTTGCTCCGCTCGTCTTCCTGGTGCCCTGCCTGCTCATCTTCGCCACCATCCCCTTCGCCCCCGGCCTGGGGCTGGCCGATCTGAACATCGGCGTCCTCTTCTTCCTGGCCGTCTCGGCGCTGGAGATCGTGGGCCTCTTCATGGGCGGCTGGGGCTCCAACAACAAGTACGCGCTGCTGAGCGCCATGCGGGCGGTGAACCAGATCATCTCCTACGATCTTCCTTTCATCTTCGCCGCCCTGGTTCCGGTGGTCCTGACCGGGTCCATGCAGATGTCGGCCATCGTCGCGGCCCAGCAGGGCCTCTTCGGGTGGTTCATCTTCTATCCTGTCATCGGCCAGCTGGCTTTTCTGGCCTTCGTCGTCGCCACGCTGGCCGCGGAGAACCGGGTCCCCTTCGACATCCTGGAGGCGGAATCGGAGTTGGTCGCCGGATTTCGCGTGGAGTACAGCGGGATGAAGTTCGCGCTGATCCAGCTCGGCGAGTACGCCCACATGCTGGGCACCTCGTTCCTGGGCGCGCTGTTGTTCCTGGGCGGCTGGCTGGGGCCGGGGGATGGGTGGCTCGGGCCGCTGTGGTTCCTGCTCAAAGCCGTCCTCGTGTTCCTCCTCGTGACCTGGGTGCGGTGGAGCTTCGTGCGCATCCGCGTGGACCAGATCCTGGGCATCTCGTGGAAGCTGCTGCTGCCGGCCACCGTGCTGTTGCTGATGGCGACTGGCTTCGTGGTGGCGCTGGGGCACGGCCATGGCCCGTAACGGTCATCCCGGGTTCTGGCGCGAGCTCGGTCAGCTCACGCTGGCGGTGGGCCGGGCCATGGGCGTGACGCTCCGAAACCTCTTCCGCAAGCCGGTGACGGTCATGTACCCCGACACGCTGCGGCCCTATCCCGACCGCTTCCGCGGCGTGCTGGCCCTGGTGTACGAGCCCGACACCGGGGAGGAGGCCTGCATCGGCTGCCGGCTGTGCGAGTACATCTGCCCGCCGCAGGTCATCAAGGTGGAGATGCTCAAGAGCGAGAAGCGCAACTACGCCAAGACCTTCACCCTAGAGCTCTACGCCTGCGAGTTCTGTGAGCTGTGCGTCCAGGTGTGCCCCACCGACGCCATCATCATGCTGAAAACCTTCGACCTGGCCACGGCCGACCGGCGAGAGATGCTGCTGGACAAGGACCGCCTCCACGCGCTGGGCCGGCAGTTCTCGCCGTCGTGGGCCACCGGCAACCGGCTGCGCGACATGCAGGCCCCGCCCAAAGCGCCGCGGGCCGAGCCCAAGGCCGAGAGCGCCGAGGCCAAGGGAGAGAGCAAGGAGTGACGGGCGAGGCGATAGCGTTCTGGCTGGTCGCCCTGGCCCTGGTGGCGTCCAGCCTCGGCGTCGTCGTCACCCGCAACCTCTTCCACGCCGTGCTCTACCTGGCCGCGGCCCTGGTCGCCACCGGGGTCGTGTTCCTGCTGCTGGGCTCGCCGTTCCTGTTCGCCGTCCAGCTCCTGCTCTACGCGGGCGGCGTCGTGACCGTGCTGGTCTTCGCCATCATGCTCACCGAGCGGCTGACCGGCGAGCGCATCACCCAGACGAGCCGCTGGCTCATCAATGGCGCCATCGTGGCCGCCGCGGTGTTCGTGGGCGTGGTCGGCTTTCTCGCCACCGCTCAGCGCCCGGGGCCGTGGCCGGCGGAGGCCGACTGGACGGCTGACGTCGCGCGCGCCGTCACCGGGCCGTTCGCAGCGCCCTTCGAGCTGCTGGGCGTCCTGCTGGTCGCGGCCCTGTTGGGCGCCGTGTACTTCGCCCGGGCGGACGACTGACGATCGGACCCAGCGTGCCTCGAACGCTCCAATGACCCTTCACGCCTACCTTGTGCTGGCCGCTCTGGTCTTCGCCATCGGTCTGTTCGGCGTGCTCACGCGCCGTAACGCCATCGGTATCCTGCTCGGCATCGAGCTCATGCTGAACGCCGTGACCATCAACCTGGTAGCCTTCGCCCGCTTCCACGCCGATCTCACCGGCGTGGTCTTCGCGCTCTTCATCATCTCCATCACGGTGGCTGAGGTCGGCGTGGGCCTGGCCATTGTCATCGCCATCTTCCGCGTGCGCCGGACAATCGAAGCCGATCACCTGGACCTCCTCAGGGGGTAGCTGATGGCGGCCACCGACTCGGCGCTGTACGTCCTCCTTCTGCCCTTCGCGGCGTTCGTCATCCTGGCCGTGGTCCCGCCGCTCCGGCGGAGCGGGCGCCCAGCCGGCTGGCTCTCCATCATCGCCGTTACCCTGGCCTTCGCTCGGGCGGTAGTCCTGTGGACTGGCGGTGCCGCCGGCACCGCCACCTGGGCCTGGATCCCCGCCGACGGCGGCCCGATTGCCACGGTCGGCGTGATGCTGGACGGACTCTCGGCGGCCATGCTGGTGCTGGTCACCTTTGTCTCGCTGCTGGTGCAGGTCTACTCACTCGCCTACCTCGGGTCCGAGCCGGCGCCGGCCCTGGGCCGGTACTACACCTATCAGTCGCTCTTCGCCTTCTCCATGCTCGGTCTCGTGCTGGCGCCGAACTTTGTCCAGTTGTTCGTCTTCTGGGAGCTCGTCGGGCTGTGCTCGTACCTGCTCATCGGGTACTGGTACGCGCGGCCCTCGGCGGCGCGAGCGGCGGTCAAGGCGTTCTGGATCACCAAGCTGGGCGACGTGGGGTTCATCGTGGGGATCGTGCTGCTGTGGGGCGCCACCGGCACGTTCGAGTTCACCGCGCTCTTCCGGATGGCGCGGGAAGGGGCGATTCCACTGGCGGGCCTGGGGATGACCATGGGCCTGGTCTACCTGGGCGCGGTGGGAAAGTCGGCGCAGGTCCCGCTGCACGTGTGGCTGCCCGACGCCATGGAGGGCCCCACGCCGGTCTCGGCCTTGATTCACGCCGCCACAATGGTGACGGCCGGCGTATTCATGGTGACGCGGGCCATGCCCCTCTTCGTGCTGGTGCCCGACGTGCTGAATGTCATCGGAACGGTGGGAGCCGTGACCGCGCTGCTGGCGGCGACGATGGCGTGCGTCGAGAGCGACATCAAGCGCGTGCTCGCCTACTCCACGGTGTCCCAGCTCGGCTACATGATGGCCGCCGCCGGCGCGGAGGCGGCCGACGCCGGGTTCTTCCACTTGCTGACCCATGGCGTCTTCAAGGCGCTGCTCTTCCTCGCCGCCGGCGCCGTCATCCACGCGGTCGGCACCAACGACATCTTTCGCATGGGCGGGCTCTTTTCCGCGCTGCCCCAGACGGGCGCTGTCTTCATCGTGGGCACGCTGGCGCTGAGCGGGGTGTGGCCGCTGGCCGGCTTCTTCTCCAAGGAAGCCATCCTGGCCGGGGTCCTGGCCGGCCAGGCGACGGGACTCTTCATGCTGCTGGCGCTCACCGCGTTCCTCACCGCCTTCTACATGTTCCGGGTCGTCTTCCTGGTCTTCTTCGGGCGCGCTCACGCCGCCGGCCATGCCCACGAGCCGCCGCCGCTCATGGCCGTCCCCATGTGGGTCCTGGCCGGGCTGACGATCGGCTTCGGCCTCCGGTTCACCGTCGCGGGCGCCGGTGAGCCTCACGCCCCCCCCTGGCTCGCAGGCCTCTCTCTTGGCCTGGCCCTGGCCGGCTTTCTTCTCGCTCTCGCCATGTACCAGCGCCGACTGTTGGATCCGGCGCGCCTCAGCGCCGTCTTTCCGCTCAACGTCCTCGACGTCATGGCCCGGCACCGCTTCGGGTTCGACGCGCTGTACGCGGGACTCTACCGGGGTTTCATCCTCGGCTTCTCCCGGCTCATCGGCTGGATCGACCGCTACCTGGTTGACGGGTTGGTGAACCTCTCGAGCGCCTGGACGCTGCGCGGCGGTGACCTGCTCCGGCGGATCCAGAGCGGCCGGGCCCAGGATTACGTGTACGGCGTGGCCTTCGGCGTGCTGCTACTGTTCGTCTGGGCCCAGTGGTTCAGATGAAGCACGGCGCACCTCGGTCAGGCCACCCACGGTTCACGCCGGGCTCGCGGCCCCCACTCCAATGAAGCACGGCGCTCCTCAAACAGCCCACCCACGGTTCACGCCGGGCTCGCGGCCCCCGCTTCAATGAAGCACGGCGCACCTGGACCAGGCCACCCACGGTGCGAGCCGGGCTCGCGGCCCTCGCTCCAATGACCGGCCTTCCGCTGCTGTCGCTGATCACGTGGGCGCCGTTCGTGGGCGCCCTCCTCATCATGTTCACGGCGCGCCACTCCCCGTTGGCCGTGCGGCTGATCGCCGCGGGGTCCACAGGGTGTTCCACGGTGCTGTCGCTCTGGACCTACGTGGCCTACGACCGGGAGGCGGCAGGCTTCCAGTTCTACGAAAAGCTGCCGCTCGTGCCGCCCCTGGGCATCGGGTACGAGCTCGGCGTGGACGGCGTGAGCCTCCTCATGGTCGTGCTGACCTCCATCATCATTCTCACCGGCGTCTTCGCGTCATGGACGGTCACGGTGCGCAACCAGGAGTTCTACGCCCTCCTGCTGACGCTGGTCACCGGGGTGTATGGCGTGTTCGTCTCGCTTGACCTCTTCGTCTTCTTCCTCTTCTACGAGTTGGCCGTGCTTCCCATGTACCTGCTCATCGGGATCTGGGGGTCCTCGGGCGACGTCCGGCCGCGCGGGATCTTCGCCTGGGCCTACCGGGAGACGGGTGTCGGCACCAAGGAGTACGCGGCCATGAAGCTGACGCTCTACCTCCTCTTCGGCTCGGCGTTCATCCTGGTGGGGATCTTCGCGCTCTACGTGAGTGCGGGCACCGCGTCGTTCTCCTTTCTCGAGCTGGAGACGGTCAGCTTCGATCCCACCGTGCAGCGGTGGGTCTTCCTGGCCTTCTACGTGGGCTTCGGCATCCTGGCCGGCATCTGGCCGCTTCACACCTGGTCGCCCGACGGCCACGCCTCGGCGCCCACCGCCGTGTCCATGCTCCACGCGGGCGTGCTCATGAAGCTGGGCGCCTATGGCGTCGTGCGGTTGGGCATGGGGCTCCTGCCCGATGGAACCCGCGATCTGGCCTGGCTGATGGGCTCGGTGGCCTGCGTCAACATCGTGTACGGGGCCCTGTCGGCCATGGCCCAGACCGACCTCAAATACGTCATCGCCTACTCGTCCGTCTCCCACATGGGGATCGTCATGTTGGGCGCGGCCACCCTCACCGAGGCCGGCCTGAACGGCTCGGTGTTCCAGATGTTCGCCCACGGCATCATGACCGGCCTCTTCTTCGCCCTGGTCGGCCTCGTGTACGAGAAGGCCCACTCGCGGGAGATCATGCGCATGGGCGGCTTCGGGCGAGCGATGCCCGGCATCGCCACCGCGTTCACCGTCGGCGGTCTCTCGTCGCTCGGGCTGCCGGCCACGGCCGGTTTCGTGGCCGAACTGCTGACGTTCCTGGGCGCCTGGCGCTCGGCCCACCCATGGTGGCTCCTGCCGGCGGTGGCCGGCACGTTTCTCACCGCCATCTACGTGCTTCGGGTGACCAAACAGATCTTCTGGGGTCCGCCGTCCCCGCACTTCCACGATCTCGTCGATGCCCGGGGCCCCGAGTGGGTGGCCGTGGTGGTGCTGGTGGCCGTTCTGGTGCTCTTCGGCATGATACCGGCGCTCGCGGTGGCGCTCATCGACACGGCGACCGTGCCCCTGCTGGCCCGGATCGCGGCGCCGTGACCCCATTCTTCCTCGAGCTCGGCGTGGGCCTCCTGGCCCTGGTGGTCTTCCTCGCCACCCTGGTCGGGCGCGGCGACGACCGACGCTGGATCGGTTGGCTGAGTGCCGCCGGCGTCCTGCTGCTCACCGGCGCCGCGCTGGCCTTGCCGCCGACGCCGCCCGCGCTCGGCGGCATGTTCGTCCAAGATGGCCTGGCCCTCTTCGCCAAGCGCCTCTTTCTGGTTGCCACCTTCATCGGGCTGCTGGGTGGGCTGGCCCAGCCGGGGCAGGTGTTCGCCCGCCGGGCCGGCGAGTATCACCTGCTGATGCTGGCCTCGCTGCTGGGCATGCTCGTGCTGGCCTCGGCCCGCGACCTGGTGCTCCTGTTCGTCGCTTTCGAGCTGATGTCGATCCCGCTCTACGTACTGTCGGGCTTCGCCAAGCGAGAAGGCACCTCGGTGGAGGCGGCCCTCAAGTTCTTCCTCGTCGGCAGCGTGTCCTCGGCGGTGATGGCCTATGGGCTATCGTTCGTCTACGGCGCGGCGCGCACGACGAGCCTGGCCGGGGTGGCCAGGGCGCTGGGCGCCGGCGATCCGCTGCTCGTCCTGGGCCTGCTCGCCGCTTTCGCCGGCTTTGCCTTCAAGATCGCCGCCGTGCCCTTCCACATGTGGGTGCCGGATACCTACGAGGCCGCGCCCACGCCTTTCGTGGCCTGGCTGTCGGTGGCGCCGAAGGCCGCCGGGTTCATCGCCCTGTTCCGGGTCTACTTCGAGGGCGTCGGGACGGAGGTGGAGCGATGGATCCCGATGGCGGCGGCGCTGGCCACGGTGACCATTGTCGCCGGCAACCTCATGGCGTTGCCCCAGCAAAACGCCAAGCGCCTGCTCGCCTACTCGGGCATCGCGCATATCGGCTACATGCTGGTGGGCTTCGCCGCCGCCTCGGTGGCGGGGACGGCGATGGTCCTCTTCTACCTGGTCGCTTACGTGTTCGGCAACATGGGGGCCTTCCTAGTGGTGGATGCGCTGGCGCGGGCCGAAGGCTCGGAGCACCTGAGCGCCTTCCGGGGCCTGGCTCAGCGCTCGCCCCTGCTGGCGCTGGCTATGCTGTTGTTCCTGCTCTCGCTCGGTGGCATCCCCTTCGTCGCCGGCTTCTGGGCCAAGCTCTACGTGTTCTGGGCGGCGGCCGTGGCTGGGCTCTACTGGCTGGTGCTGGTGGGCGCGGTGCTGACCGTGGTCGCCCTCTTCTACTACCTGATCGTCGCCAAGCGCATGTACATCGAGCCGCCGGTCCGCACCGACCGGGTGCGGCTGCCCACGACGCTGGCCCTCGCGGTGCTCCTGTGCGTGCTGGGGGTCGTGATCCTGGGCGTCTATCCCAAGCCGGTCGTCATGGCGGCGCTGCGGGTCGCGGCGCCGCTGTT
>JBOHPP010000039.1:0-13397 GCA_050731755.1 Candidatus Rokuibacteriota bacterium
GGTGACATCAAGGGGCTGAGGGTGGGACTCCTCCGGCGATTCTTCCTGGAGTCCGGCGTGCCCGAGGTGCGCCAGGCCGTCGAGCGCGCCGCGAAGACCCTGGAGTCGCTGGGCGCCGTGGTGGACGAGGTCGAGCTGCCCTCCGTGAACGACGTAGCGCTGGCGTCGTTCGCCATCGTGGGAGCGGAGGCACTGGCCTATCACGCCCAGTGGCTGCGGACACGGGCCGCCGACTACCAGCCCGACGTCGCCCAGCGCCTGCGCATGGGAGCGTTCGTCAGCGGCCTGCAGTACGTCCGCGGCCAGCAGGCGCGGGCCCTCGTTCGCGCCGAGGTGGACGAGGCCCTGGCCCGGCGTGACGTGCTCCTCGCGCCGGCCACGCCGCTGGCGGCGCCTCTGCTGGGTGAGAACGAGACCACCCTGGGCGACGGCCCGTCGGATGTGCGCTCGGCGCTGATCCGTCTCACCCGCCCCTTCAACTTCTCGGGCCATCCGGCGTGCGCGGTGCCCTGCGGCTTCACGGCCGCCGGGCTGCCCATCGGCATGCAGCTCGTGGGCCGACCTTTCGACGAGGCCACCGTGCTCCGCGCCGCTGACGCCTACCAGCGGGCAACCGACTGGCAGGCGCGGCGCCCGCCACTGGCGTGACGCCTTCCGGAGACCACCCCATGGACGACACGACCCTGGATCGACGGCTCGCCGGGCTCGAGGCGAGGCTCGAGCGGCTGGAGACGCTGCTCGGCACTCTCAGCGACCACTTGGCCCGCGCGAGCGTGGACATCGACGCCGCCAAAACCGGCATTCAGCAATGGGTGACCGAGTACGTGTCGCTGCGCCTGCAGCAGCTCGTGCCCGAGACGTGCGAGCACGCCCCGGACGAGGAAGCCGCCGCCGTGGAGGGACCGGTGCTGCCCGGGACGCGCATCCGCTGCACCGAGGAAGTGCTCCATCGCCTGGGGCGGATCCCCATTCCGTTCGTGCGCCAGATGGTGACCGAGCGGGTCATCGAATCGGCCCGCGCGGCGAGCGTCGCGGTCGTCGACGTGGTCTTCTTCGAGCGCTCGGCGACGTTCTGACAGTGCAAGCTCTCGGGGGAGGATCTCCTGAGCTACCAGCACTGGCAGCAGCACGTCGCGGGAGGGCTGAAGTTCTAGGTTTGGATCCCGAACCGGTCCCCATCGAGGATTCGCTCGACCTTCACGCCTTCGCGCCCCGCGACGTTCGCGACGTCGTGAGTGACTACCTGCAAGAGGCGCATGTCCGCGGGTTCCGGGAGGTGCGGTTGATCCACGGCCGTGGCATCGGCGTGCAACGGGCGATCGTGCGGTCGCTGCTCGCCCGACATCCCCTCGTCGCGAGCTTCGCCGAGGCGCCGGCCGAGCGGGGAGGCTGGGGCGCGACGGTGGTGCGCCTGAGCCGTCAGGCCGGTCAGGCCAAGTAGACGTCGACCGGGATCAAGCGCCGGTTGACGGGATCGATCCCGAGCCCCAACTCCTCGAGAGTCGTCGCGCCGAGCAGCACGGGACTCCCGGGTGGCCCCATCAGGATTGGA
Source organism: Candidatus Rokuibacteriota bacterium (assembly GCA_050731755.1). GTDB lineage: Bacteria > Methylomirabilota > Methylomirabilia > Rokubacteriales > CSP1-6 > JBOHPP01. The sequence goes on from JBOHPP010000039.1 coordinate 1,553, forward strand.
GTAGTTGCTCGGCGCCCCTGGCACTCGACTTCGAGTTGGGTCAGCGTCCATTGCTCGATCCGCCCCTCTGCCATCACGACGCGCTGGGTGCGCAGGGGGCGGCCCCCCATGGCCTCCAGAAGTGGGCGGGGAGCCACGGAGTAGGCGGCGCCGGTATCAACCAGAGCGTCCAAATCTCTGGGACCGCCGTCATTTCTCGGATACAGCTTCAGAGGGACCTTGAACTGACCCAAGTCCGCCTCGCCACCTAGTCTGCTACGCCGTCACCCCCGACAGCAAGACTCAGTCCTTGTCGGCGCGGAGCAGGATCATCCGGTCGGTGAAGGACTCCACCGCGCCATCGCGAAGGCGAAACTCGAAGGCGGCGCGACAGGGTTCAGGGGCGGCCCGCACGAAGGCTTCCAGGGCGCGGCGAGCGTCCTCGCTCATGCGCATGCGGCCCGTCCACTCGTCCCAGACCCGGACCTTGGTGGTCACTTGCTCGTCGATCACGGTGAGGCCGGCGCCGCGGAGCATCGCCGTCCATTCGCGCGCCCGGTAGGAGCGCACGTGCGACGGATCCCGGCGCCGCTCCACCTCGGTGATGAAGGCCGCGCACTCGGCCTCGTCGTGGCCCAGGATGTCCTGCAAGAGGAAGGAGCCGCCGGGCGCCAGCACGCGCGCCACCTCGCGGACGGCCGCCGCCGGGTTGGCGAAGTGGTGCGGCGCGATCCGGCACGTGACGACGTCGAAGGCGCCCGGGCCGAAGGGCAGCCCTTCGACGTCGCCCGCGACACACTGAAGATTGGTGGCGCCTCGGCCCTGGATGAAGTCGCGCGCCGCCCGCAGCATGGCCTCGGTGAGGTCGTAGGCGACGACGCGACGGCTGATGGCGGTGAAGGCCAGCGCGGTGTGGCCGCCGCCGGTGGCCACGTCGAGCACTCGGGCCGGCCGGCGGGCCCGGCCCCAGGCCAGGAGGCGCTCCAGGTCATCGCCGCCGGCGTGGCCGGCGCTCGTGACGTAGTCGGCGGCGCTCGGCCCGAACTGCTCCTGCACGCGCCGGCGCTGGGCATCGCTCACTTCTTGTCCCGATTCTTTCGCTCGGCGAGGTGCCGGAAGAGGAAGTCCTGGTCTAGGGGGGAGAGGTCGAAGCGGCGGGAGGCCTCGTCGACCAGCTTGAGACGATCAGCGGTCGGGTTGTCGTTGAGCTGGTCGTCGATCCACTTGACCGCCTGCCTGATGGGCGCCTCACCGGCCATGTCGTGGTCCTCCTATGGGGCCTCCAGAATCCGCACGCGGCGCCGCGCCAGCTCGAGCGCACCCGCGACGAGCGCGATCGACACGACGGCGGCCAGCCCCAGCCACGGTACCACGCTCGCGCCCCCCGCCGCCGCCAGCGTGGCGCCCCGGGCGATCCACCCCACGCCGGCCACGTACGCCAGACAGAGCACGGTCCCGGCCAGGCCGCCGCCGCTGGTCGACAGAGATTCGGGGTTCGGCTCGCGGAAGTTCGGCCACGCCGCGCCGAAAGCCAGGAGCACGATCGCCGTCGTCGCGGCCACCAGGAGGAGCAACACCGCCGTCCCGATGATCACCGGGGGCGCGTCCACCAGTCGCACGACGGCGATCAGGCTCACCGGGACGACCGTGAGCGCCAGCAGGCCGACGGCCAGGGCGGCGCGGGCCACGACGAGCCGGAACACCCTCAGTGGGCTCGAGAAGAAGAGCCAGGTGGCCCGTCCCTCCAGCGACGTCATCGGGTAGACGAAGCGCAGCGCGAACGCCGTGATGAAGTAACCGGCGGCAATCACCGCGAAGAGCACGAGCCGAGCGACCGCCTGGGGGTCGTTGGCGACGTCCGCCAGTGGGGCCACGACGATGAACGAGGTGTAGAGCACGAGGAGCAAGACGATGAAGCCGGCCCGGCCCAGCTCGTGAGGGTTCCGCGCGAGCGTGACGAGGTCGCGCTCGAGGAGAGCGCCGACGGGCCCCCGCAACAAGCGCGGGAAGCGTTGCGGCGGGCGTTGGCCGCCCCGGCCAGCGCCGACGACGATGAAGCGCTCCGCCGCGACGGGGAGCGCGCTGGCGTAGAGCCAGCGGCCGAGGGTGGCGGCGGCGGCGAGCGTCCCCAGCGGAACGACCCACAAGGCCCAGCGGGTGGCCGGAGAGCCCGCCGGGCCGCCCGTCGCGCTCGTGTACAGCGCAGTGGCGAACGGGTGGCTCGGCCACAGGGCGAACTTGCCCTCGATGAACTTGATGGACGCCGGTTTGCCGTTGAGCATCTCGGGATTGAAGATCACGAAGAAGTCGGCGGTCGACGGCACGACGTTGCGGCCGACCACGACGAGGAAGAGCCCGAGCAGGGCGGCCATGGTCGCCACGACAGCGAGCCGTGACGGCGCGCGGCGGAAGGCGGCGCCGGCCACCGTGGTGAGGAGCGCCCCGCCGGCGCCGGTGAGCGCGGCGAACAGCGCTAGCATGAGCCCGCCCTGCAGGTAGAACGCGGCGGCCTGCCGGTGGGCGACGCCCAGGGCCAGGAGCGCGGGGAGGCCGACCACCGCCAGCGACCACGACGTGAGCGCGAACGTCTCCACGGTTCTGAGCGCGTAGAGCCCGCCCACTGACAGCGGCGAGGCCAGCAGTAAACGGGTGTCGCGGGCGCGGTAGTAGATCCAGAGCCCCGAGGCGACGAAGCTCAGCAGGGCCAGCAGGAAGACCAGGACGAGCAGGCTCTCGATGAAGTAGAGCGTCAAGGCGGCGCCGGCCGGTCCCATCGCGCCGACCTCCTCCAGGGCCTGGCGAAAGACCACGTACTCGGCGGCCATGAGGGCGCCGAACACGACGACGAATCCGGCGACGACGGCCCGGCGCGCCCCGTGCCCGCGGCCCAGCGCCGCCCGCAGGCCGCCGGCCCGTCGCCGGAGCAGGTTAACGACGAGCCGCGAGGTCGAGATAGAGGGCCTCCAGCGTCACCTCCGCGCCGAGCCCGGCCCGAGCCCGGAGCGCGGCCAGGTCGCCCTCGGCGATGAGCTGGCCGTCGCGCAGCAGGCCGAAGCGGTGGCAGACGGCCTGGGCGAACGCCAGGGTGTGGGTGCAGACCAGGACGGCGCCGCCCCGCGCGGCGTAGTCCGTCAGGAGCTGGCGGGTGCGCAGTGCGCTCTCGGGATCGAGGCCGACGATGGGTTCGTCGATCACGAGCAGGCGGGGGGTGTGGAGCAGCGCCGCGATCAACGCGAGCTTCTGGCGGTTGCCCCGAGAGTAGTTCTCGACCCAGTCCTCCAACGTGTCGCGGACGTGAAAGACACCGGCCAGCTCCTCGACCCGGGGACCGCGCTCGGCCGGCGGGACGCCCCAGAGCTCGCCGACCAGATGGAGGAACTCGCGCCCCGACATGCGCTCGTAGGCGAAGGGCTCGTCGGGCACGTAGCCCAGCAAGCGCTTGGCCCGCTCGGGCTCCTGGTGAAGGTCGATCCCGCCAACGATGACCCGGCCGGAGGTGGGCCGGTACAGGCCCGTGGCCAGCTTGACGGTGGTGGTCTTGCCGGATCCGTTGGGGCCGATGAGGCCGTAGATCTCGCCCGGCGCGATAGTGAGCGAGAGGTCGTCGACGGCGCGGCGCTGGGCGAACTGCTTGGTGAGGTGCTCGAGGCGGAGCAGGGCCCCGTTCAGCGTGGGGCCGGGCTCCCCGCTCCGCCCGCGCACGGCCACGCTACTTGCTCTGCTCCCGCTCCAGCGTCGTCTTCCACTCCTTGTTGAGGTCCTCGACGCCGGGGATGTACTTGATTGTCGACCAGGTGGCGCGGGCCGCGCCCCGCATGGCGTACATCAGCGTCTCGCTGATCTCGTCCTCCGTGGCGCCGGCTTGCTTCGCAGCCGCGAAGCGTCCCGGCACTCAGGAGGTGCAGCCGGCGGCGGCCATCGCGGCCAGCGCCACCAGCTGCATCGTCTTGGGGTCGAGCGCCCCCTCGCGGTAATACAGGCCCGCGAACTCCTTCATCGTTCCCATCTCATGACCTCCTCCGGGCTCGAATGTGCCCGCCAGCCATTATACGGCCCACCCCCGGCGCCGCCGGAATGGCCGGGGGCGGACCATGCCAATTGGTTCTTGACGGAGGCTAAGTTTTGGCAAAAATGGTTGGGTAGGGGAACCGCCGGTGAACCTCCCCATCGACCGCGACAAGGCCATCCCGCTGGCCCGCCAGATCCAGGCCCACCTGGAGCGCCTGATCCAGGAAGGTCTGCTGGCGCCCGGGGTGAAGCTTCCGGCCAGTCGTGAGCTGGCCCGGACGCTGGGCGTCAACCGGGCCACCGTGGTGCTCGCCTACGAAGAGCTGGTGGCGGCGGGCGTCGCTCGCTCCCACGTGGGGCAGGGCACCTTCGTGGCCGAGCGCGCCCCCGGTCCGTCGGCGCCTCCCGTCGCTCGCCCGCTGCCAGCCATCGAGTGGTCCGCGCTGCTCTCGCGCAGTGCGCGGATCATCCAGGACGAGGACGATCGTCGCCGGGCGCTGATGCCGCCGGCCCACCTCGAGCGCGGCGTGATCTCGTTCGCCGGGGGCATTCCCGACAGCGGCCTGTTTCCCACCGACGCGTTCCGGCGGACCCTCAACGAGGTGGTGCGCGACGAGGGCCAGACGCTCTTGCAGTACGCGCCGGGCGCCGGGTACCCCCCGCTTCGCCGGTACCTCTCGACGTACCTGCTGCGGTTCGGGCTCGAGGCCCATCCGGAGCAGATCCTCATCGTCAATGGCTCCCAGCAGGGGTTCGATCTCATCGCCCGCACCCTGGTGGACCCGGGAGATTTCGTGGCGATCGAGCAGCCGACCTATCCGCGGGCGATCCAGGTCTTCCGCGCGTTCGGCGCTCAGTTGGCCACCGTCCCCTGGCGAGGCGACGGGCCCGAGCTGGAGGTCTTCGAGCGGCTGCTCGAGCGCCATTCGCCGAAGCTCTTCTATTGCCAGCCGACCTGCCACAACCCGACCGGCCTCGCCATCAGCGCCGACATCGGCCGGCGGCTCCTCGCCCTGGCGGCGCGCCACCAGGTGCCGATCGTGGAGGACGGCTTCGACCCGAGCCTGCACTATGACGCGCGGCCGCCCGGACCGCTGAAGGCCCGGGATCGCGACGGCCTGGTGATCTACATCGGGACCTTCTCGAAGATCCTGTTCCCCGGGCTGCGGCTGGGCTGGCTGGTAGCGCCGCCCCCGCTGGTCGAGCGGCTGGCCGCGGCCAAGCAGGTGACCGACCTGCACACGAGCGCGCTGTTGCAGGCCGCGGTGCATCGCTTCTGCGAGCGCCGCCTCCTCGATCGCCACGTAGTCCGCGTGGCCCGCGAGTATGGACGCCGCCGGGGCCTGCTGCTCGACGCGCTCCGGCGCCGGATGCCCGAGGGCGTGACGTGGACGGAGCCGCAGGGGGGCTTCTCGCTGCTGGTGACACTGCCGGCCGGCCTCGACGCGGCGGCGCTGCTGCCGCGGGCGCTCGAGCGGGGCGTGGCCTTCACGCCGGGAGCGGCGTTCTTCGTCGACGGCGGTGGCGACCTGACCCTGCGGTTGTCGTTCTCGGCGGTGCCGGCGGATCGGATCGACGAGGGGGTGAGGCGGCTCGGCGAGGTGGTCCGGGGCAGCCTCAAGCGTCCGGCGCCGCGGACGCTGCGCGAGCGCGCCACCGTGCCGCTGGTGTAACGACCGACATCGAAACAACGAGGAGATAAAGCCATGACGGAGCTGAACGGGCTCAGGATCGCGGATCGCAAGCACATCGGGCTGGCCGAGATGCTCAAAGGCGGCGTGATCATGGACGTGACCAACGCCGAGCAGGCCAAGATCGCCGAGGACGCCGGCGCCGCGTCGGTCATGGCGCTCGAGCGTGTGCCGGCCGACATCCGCAAGGAGGGCGGCGTGGCCCGCATGGCCTCCGTCAAGAAGATCAAGGAGATCCAGCGGGCCGTCACCATCCCGGTGATGGCCAAGTGCCGGATCGGTCACTTCGTCGAGGCCGTGCGCCACATGCGGGCGGTGGTGAGCGGCATGCGCCGGCTGACCACCCTGGGAGACGAGGAGCTGATGGCCGAAGCCAAGACGCTGGGCGCGCCCTACGAGCTGCTGCGCTGGGTGGCGAAGAACAGCCGCCTGCCCGTGCCGAACTTCTCGGCGGGCGGCATCGCCACGCCGGCCGACGCCGCGCTGATGATGCAGCTGGGAGCCGAGTCCGTGTTCGTGGGCTCAGGCGTCTTCAAGTCCCAGGACCCCCAGAAGCGGGCGTGGGCCATCGTGCAGGCCACCACGCACTACAAGGACCCCGATGTGCTGGCGCGGGTGAGCGAGGAACTGGGCGAGGCCATGGTGGGGCTCGAGACCTCCAAGCTGGCCAAGGAGGAGCTGCTCCAGACGCGAGGGTGGTGAGACAGGGATGAAGATCGGAGTGCTCGCGCTCCAGGGCGACTTCGCCCGCCACGCCGCGGCGCTGGCTCGCTGCCGCAGTGCGAGCCGAGACCCGTCGGGCGGCGAGGCGAGCCGCCAATTCGACATCGAGGCGGTCGAAGTGCGCAAGCCGGAGACGCTCGACGAGGTCGACGGCCTCATCATCCCGGGCGGCGAGAGCACCACGCTGCTTCGCCTCATGGAAGAGTGGGGTTTTGTGCCGGCGCTCGAGAAGTTCCACGCTGCGGACCGGCCGATCTTCGGCACGTGCGCCGGGGCCATTGTCCTGGCCCGGGAGGTCGAGAACCCCCGCCAGTTCTCCCTGGGGTTCATCGACATCACCGTGGAGCGCAACGCCTACGGCCGGCAGCGGGAGTCCTTCGAGGCGTCGGGCACGGCAGCCCTGGCGGGCGCGCAGACACCGCTGGAGATGGTGTTCATCCGCGCCCCGCGCATCCGGAAGCTGGGGCCGGGCGTGGAGACCCTGGCCGCCCACCAGGGCGAGCCGGTCCTGGCCCGTCAGGGCAGCGTGCTCGTCGGCACCTTCCATCCCGAGCTCACCGACGATTCGGCCGTGCACCGGTACTTCTGCGCGATGGTCGCCCAGAGCCAAACGGGACGATGATCTTCCACCGGTACTACACGGAGATCCCGCGCGGGGAGACCGACCGATTCGTCAACGCCCAGGCGCTGGGCCGGCTCGTCACCATCGGTGATGACGGCGTGCCACACATCGGGCTCTACCCCTTCGTGTACGACGGCGATACGGTGGATCTCCACCTGGTCCGTCGCGACGAACAGATCGCCGATCTCCAGGCCCGGCGCCGTTGCCTGTTCGAGGTCGACGAGGTGCTGGCGGTGATTCCCTCCTACTGGGTGCACGAGGAATACGCGGGCTCGGCGACCGCTTATCACCGGACGGTGATGTTCGAGTGCACGGCCACCGTCGTCGAGGACCCCGCGGCGGTCGCTGCCCAGCAGGTACGGCTGCTGGCGCGCTACCAGCCCGAGGGTGGCTACCGCGCGCTCGATCCGGCCGACCCCCTCTACAAGAGCGCGCTGGCCCAGCTCGCCGCGGTGCGGTTGACCATCACCGAGCGGCGAGCCAAGTTCAAGCTCGGCCAGAACCGCCCGGCCGACGCGCGACGTCAGGTCATCGCCGAGCTCCGCAAGCGAGGCCGACCGCATGACGCCCGCGCGGCCGAGGCGCTGGAGTGGACCATCGAAGGGCAGGGGGTTTGAGCATGAAGGCCACAGCCAGACCCTCGCCCTCAAGTCGCCGGACCGGCTCCTGAGCCTGATCCTCTGCGACCCGACCAGCCGCGTGCCCGCGGAGGCCAAGCCGACGTGGGAGGAGCGGATCCGCGTGGCCGAGACCCGGGGCATGACGCCGCTGGTCGAGCCGACGATCGAGCGCTGGTTCACGCCAGGGTTCCGCGAGCGCCGGCCCGAGGTGGTGGACCGTGTGCGCGCGATGATCCGCGCCACCCAGCCGCGAGGTTACGTGGGCTGCTGCCACGCCATCGCCGGGCTCGATCTCACCGACCGCCTCAGCGCCATTCGGCTACCCACGCTGGTCGTGGTCGGGGCCGACGACCCGGGCACGCCGGTCGCGGCGGCGCGGGTCATCCACGAGCAGATCAAGGGCTCGCGCCTCGTCGTGATCCCGTCGGCCGCCCACCTCTCGAACCTGGAGCAACCGCAGGCCTTTACCGAAGCGGTGACCAGCTTCCTGAGCGGGCTCTACTTAGTGCATAGGGCTTAGTCCGACAGAGCAGGCTTGACAAGGGGACGGGGGGGCGGCATAGTTCGGTCAGACCAGCGGACCAGTCGCTACCTGCCGTTTCGGCCGTCGAGGAGGAGCGCATGTCGGCGTTGACCTGTGAGGTCGTCTACCGGGGCATCTTTCAAAAGAATCTGGCGTCGCGCATCACGCGCGGCATCGTCCTGAGCGCCCGCAAGGCCGACCGGTGGGGCATCGCGTTCGGTCGCTACGGCGACAGCCCTCAGCGCAACGGTATTCCCGCCAAGGACTTTGCCATCGTCGCCGACACCAAGGAAGAGCTCGAGCAGAACATGGCTCGCTACGAGCCCAAGCAGGTCGACGTGACGATCTGCGTGGACGACACGCTGGCCAAGGGTGTGGAATCGTGGGCCTGGTACGGGCTGCAGCCCATCAACCGGCTCACCGTGCCGGGCGGCACCGTGCTGATGACCTCGCTGCAGCCGATCGAGGCCCTCCTCAAGGACATCCACACGAGGGACGCGCCCTGGACGCTGACCTTGATCCGGGCCAAGGCCTCCTTCTCGGGCCTCTGGGTCTACAAGGAGGACCACACCGAAGTCCGGATCCTCGGGGCCCTGGCCAAGATCGCGCCCGACTTCCTGACTCTTGACGCCGTGAGCCAGGCCATCCAGGAGATGGAGTGGGGATCGGACCTCAAGGTCGCCTCCGCCCGCAAGACCTACGAGCGCCTGGAGTCGCGCGCGATCAAGCCCGGAGAGGGCAACCCGGAGACGCCGTTCGCGTTCGAGAAGCCTCGGTGGTGGGAGATGCGGGAGGGCGTCACCATCCCGGCCATCCCCATCGGCAAGCCCAAGGAGGGCGGCAAGGGGTACGTGCCCGAGCGGAACCCCTACTTCAAGAAATTCACCACACGCACCATGCGCCCGGTGGTCGACTTCGACACCTGCGTGAAGTGCAACCTGTGTTGGATCGCCTGCCCCGACTCCGTCTTCGACGTGATGCCCGATGGCACATTCGACGCCAACATGGACGCCTGCTGCGGGTGCGGCGTCTGCGAGGCGGTGTGCCCGGTGGAGGACTGCATCACCATGGTCAACGAGTCGGTGTTCGAGGACAACGCCAGCCAGTGGGAGATGTGGCGCCAGGACAAGGCCGCCTACAAGACCTGGCTGACCGCGAAGATCGGGGATAAGAAGGCCACCGTCCGTTCCCACGGCTTCCGCTTCCGCGGCCAGTACGAGCAGGAGCTGAAGCAGGACCTCGACGTGGGCGGGGTGGAGATCACGGCCGGCATCCCCGGCGAGAACGCCGAGTCCAAGACTCAATAACGGCCAGGAGGCGAGCGATATGGCAGTCGCGACCCAGACGGCTCCGGCCGTAGCGGAAGACAAAGAGCTCCTCATCTCGGGCAGCGAGGCGGTGGCCGAGGCCCTGACCCTGGCCGACATCGACGTCGTCACCGCCTACCCCATCCGGCCGTACGACACGGTGATGCAGGCCATCGCCAAGAAGATCGCCAACGGCCAACTCGTCGCCGAGTACATCGTGGCCGAGGGCGAGCACAGCCAGTTCGAAATCGTCAAGCACGCCTCCACCGTCGGTGCCCGCGTGTTCTGCGGCTCGTCGGGGGTGGGCTGGGCCTACGCCATGGAGTGCCTGGTGGTGACCCCGCCGCTCCGGGTGCCGATGGTGGCGCTGGTGGGCAACCGGGCGCTGGACGATCCCGGCGCCTTCGGCGTCGAACACAACGACGCCCTCTTCGTGCGCGACCTGGGGTGGATGCTGGTGTGGATCGACTCCTCCCAGGAGGCGCTCGACACCACCCTGATCGCCTACCGGGTGGCCGAGGACCGGCGGGTGTTCCTCCCGCTGGCCGTCTCGGCCGACGGCGCCTTCCTCACCCACTCCCAGGCCATCACGATGGTTCCCCCCAAGGCCAAGGTGGACCGGTTCCTGCCCCGCTACGACCGCGGCGACCTCCAGCTGCATCCCGACAACCCGATCACGGTAGCCCCGCAGGCCAACGAGGACTGGGTCATCGAGATCCGGCGCCAGAACGACGAGGCTATGAAGCGGGCCTCCACGGTCATCGAGGAGGCCTACGCCGACTTCCGTCGGGTCTTCGGCCGGGGCCCCGAGAACCCGTGGTTCGAGGAGTACATGACCGAGGACGCCGAGATCATCCTGGTCGGCATGGGCACGATCTCGCTGCCCATCAAGGTGGGCATCCGCAACATGCGGGCTCAGGGCAAGAAAGTCGGCCTGCTTCGGCTCCGCTGGTTCCGGCCCTTCCCCTGGGAGCGGCTGGTCCAGGCCCTCGGCCGGGCCCAGGCCATCGGCGTCATCGACCGTGACTACTCGTTCGGCTCGCCGTTCGCCTCTGGGGTGGTGGCCAACGAAATCCGGGCGGCCATGTACAACGCGCCCCAGCGCCCGCCGCTGGTCGGCTTCATCTGTGGCCTGGGTGGGCGCGAGGTGACCCTGGAAGATGTCTACCGGGCCACGGACCTCTGCTACAATGCCGCGCACTCCGGCAAGTCCGACACCAAGACGCACTGGCTCGGCGTGCGGGAATAGGGAGACGACGATGGCGGAGACGACGTTCACCAACGCCACCCAGATCCTCGAGGCCTTCAAGGGCATCAAGAAGGTCACCATCGAGGAGTACTTCACCTCGGGCCACCGCACCTGCCAGGGCTGCGAGTCGGCCCTGGTCATGAAGCTGATGGTCAAGGCGGCCGGCCCGCGGACGATCGTGCTGGGCTCGACCGGCTGCATGTACGTCGCGAACACGACGTACTACACCACGCCCTGGGTGGTGCCCTGGATGCACACGCAGCTGGGATCGTCGGGCTCGGCCGCTCTGGGCACGGCGGCCGGTCTCAAGGCCCTCATGAGCAAGGGCAAGATGAAGGCCGAGCCGATCAATGTCATCGCCTTCTGCGGCGACGGCGGCGGCGCCGACATGGGCATCGGCGCCATCTCGGCCACCCTCACGCACAAGGAGTACAACTCCCTGATCCTCTTGTACGACAACGAGTCGTACGCCAATACCGACATCCAGCTCTCCGGCATGACGCCCTACGGCGCCCATACCACCTTCAGCCCGCCCGGCAAGGCCAAGCGCATCATCCATACTCGGTGGAAAAAGAACATGGCCGGCATGATGGCGGCGGGCCACCCCGAGTGCCGCTACGTGGCCACCGTGTGCGCCTCGTACGCGGTGGAGATGATGAACAAGGTCCGCCGCGCCCTCACCATCGGCGGCCCCACCTTCATCCACTCCCTGGATCCCTGTCCCAAGGGCTGGGACTACGACCCCATGCTCAGCCACGAGCTGGGCGAGCTGGCCATCGAGACGGGCCTCTTCCCGCTCTACGAGGTCGAGGACGGCGTCGTGAAGTACTACGGCAAGACCAAGGCCCTGGTGGAGGGCCGCAAGCGCAAGCCGATTCGTGAGTACCTCCTCAAGCAGGGCCGCTTCGCCCACTTCACCGAGGAAGACCTGAGTTACTTCCAGGCCAAGGTGGACGAGATGTGGGAGAAGTGGGAGATCCCCGCCGTCGTACCGTTCAAGCGGTTCGAGGCGACCAAGGCCGCCCTCGAAGTGAAGTAACCCGGAGGTCGGTGATCGTCAGTCCGTTCCCAACGGAGGGGTCGGGCCCGGAACGGGGCCCGGCCCCGCTGTGTTTCCTGGACA
>JBOHPP010000040.1:0-15306 GCA_050731755.1 Candidatus Rokuibacteriota bacterium
GTCGAGGCTCGCTCGCGCCCGCAGATCGCGCGCCGCCGCCTCCAGCAGGAGCGTGGCCCGGCAGGCGCCCGGCGCAACGGCCAGGGAGGGCGGCAGCTTCTTGATCTCCCCGCCCCGCGGCACTCGCAGGTCCGCCACGGGGAAGCCCTCGATGACCGAGATGCCGTCGATGCCGGTGACGAGGGCCGACCAGAACGCGTCCAGATCGGTCCCGATCGGCGTGACGACGCCCGCAGCGACGGCGACGATCGGCTCAGGACGCAGGAGCACCGCTCCAGACGTCGAAGAAGTTGAACCACTGCGCCGGATGGGCGCGAACCACTCGCTCGAGCACGTCCACCCAACGCTCGAGCGCCGCGCGCTCGCCGCCCGGCACGACCTCGATCGGCTCGCCCATCTCGATCCGGTAGCGTCGGTCAACCCCGAGAACGCAGAAGGCGGGGAGCACTGGCGCCCCCGTCGCCCGGGCCAGCACGAACGGGCCGAGGGGGAAGCGGGCCGCGGCGCCGAAGAAGCGGACAGTGACGTCACCGCGGGTGCCCAGGGCGCGATCGCCCTGCATCGCCACCGTCGCGCCCCGGCGCAGCGCGGCGAAGAGCGGCAACGCTGCGGTCGGGTCGCGACGGACGACGAAGATGATCGGCGGCCGTCCGCCTCGGAGGAAGCGCTCCACGGCAGGATCGGCCTCGGCCGCGACCACCACGTGGATGGGGCGGCCGTCATGATGCGCGAGCAGGCGCCCGGCCAGCTCCCAGTTGCCTACGTGGGCCGTCAGCGCCACGAGCCCGCCACCGCGGCCTCGGGCGGCGCCCAGATGGTCGGCGCCGGTCACGCCGGCCAGCAGGCGGCCCGGCGCGCTCGCCCGCCGGTTGGCCGCCACGAGGTCGGCGAAGCAGATCGCGAAGTTCCGAAATACGTCCTCCACCATCGACGCGCGCGCCGCCGGCGGCAGGTCGGGAAGCATGCGCGCCACGTTGGCGGTCACCACGGCCCGCTCGGCGGCCAGGCGACGGACGGCCACCGCCGCGATCGCCGTGGCCAGGGCGAGCCGCGCCGGCCGTGGCAGCGCCGCCGTCAGCACGGCGGCCATCCGGTACACGCTGACGTGGTTGAACCTGTGCGAATACCACCGAGGCAGAGCCAGGGATGCCGACGCCGACAGCGTCGCCATCACAGCAACCGCGAGTAGTACATGCGGAAGACCCGGATCGCCCCCGGCTCGGTGTCGTACACGCGGGTGGCCAGGAAGCGGCGGCGGGTGGTGTCGAAGGTGACGACGCCGGGCGCCAGGAGATCGTTGGGATCCCAGACGATCAGCTCGGGGCCGTGTTCGCCGGCCCGGACGCCGTAGGCCACGACGGTATGGTTGAGCTCCGACTTGGGCCAGTTGGTGATGAGCAGCTGCACGAGACGACCTTGCCGCAGCTCGTCGACGATTTCCTCGGCCACCCGCGCCTGATGGCTCCGCGTCACCGGAAAGGTCACGCGCCAGTTCGTCCAGTGCACCAGAGTCCAGAAGCGCTCATTGAGACCCGCCTTCACCGCCGCCTCCTCGGCCCGCGAGAACTCCCGAAGGCTCGCGTAGCCGGGGATGACCACGCGGGCCGGAGCCGGCAGCGGCTCCTGCCAGGGCGAATGGGAGGCCACCGCGCGCACACGCTCGACATACTCGGCGTGGCTCAACTTCGGCGCCGCGGGATCGAAGCGGGCGAACTGGAAGAACTGGCGGAGCCCGCGGGCGAGCACGAAGCAGTAGTTGGCGTAGAGGTCGTCGGTGTCGGGATGGCGGGCTCGGATCTGGTTGGGAAAGGCGAACGTGTCACGCGCGAACACGAAGCCGGCCAGCGTCGCCCGACTGCCGGCCGCCGGGACTCCCGCCCGGGGAGCGGCGCACGCGGCCGCCGACGTGAGGAGCGCGAGGAGCACGGCGGCCCGCCCGAGCCACTGCGGCAGATCGACGGCCAGCGGTGGACCAATCGAAGGGCTCAAGTCGTCTTACCCTAAATGGCCGGTCCGCTCATCGTCAAGCATTGGAGTCGTGTGCTATCGTGCGTCTCGCCGCCCGATGACCCGATCCATCGCCACGTTCTACCGGCTCCTCTACGACGGCGTGCTGAGCCGGCTTCCTGAGCCGGCGGCCATCGCGCTGGGACAGACCGGGCTCAAGCTCCTTCCCCTCGATCGCCTGAGCGCGTTTCGCCTGGAGGACCCGCGGCTGGCCGTCACGGTGGGCAGCGTGCGGTTGCCCAATCCCCTGATCCTCGCCGCCATGTACGCCGACCGGCGCATCCTGGCCCGGGCCATGGGCCTGGGATTCGGCGCGGTCACCACCAAGAGCATCACTCGCCAGCCCCGCCCCGGCCACCCGCAGCCGAATCTCGTGCGCGTGCGAACCGCCGACGGCCCCGGCCTCGTCAACTGCAACGGGTTTGAGAATCCCGGCGTCGAGGCCTTCGCCGCGGCGCTCCGTGGCCTCCCCCGCCGGGTGCCGCTCATCGTGAGCGTGGCCGGCGAATCCGCGGACGACTATCTGGACCTGGCCCGCGCGCTGGCCCCCTTCGCCGATTTGCTCGAGCTGAACATCTCGTCGCCCAACACCGCGCTCGTCTACGCGTGGAGCACGCGCCCGCGCGAGCTGCGGGACCTGCTGGAGCGCGTTCGGGCCGCGGTGGCCGTCCCCATCATCGTAAAGCTCTCGCCAGACTTCGCCGAGACCAACGAGCGCGACATCATCCCGGCCGCCCTGGAGGCGGGCGTGCGCGTCGTGAACTACGGCAACACCCGCCGCGTGGGCGAGCCCCGGCTCTCGCAGAAGACCGGAGGCCTGTCCGGACCGGCGATCTTCCCGGCCACCCTCGAGAACGTTCGGCGCACGCGAGCGGTCTTCGGCGATGCCCTGGACCTCATCGCCACCGGCGGCGTCGATGCGCCGGACAAGGCCCGCCGGCTGCTCGACGCCGGCGCCACCGCGGTCGGCTACTTCACCGGCTTCATCACGCGCGGGCCGATTCTGGCCCGCCTCATTCTGGAATCGCTGCGCGCGGCCCGTTGAGGCGACGGAACTTTCTTCACAGCTTGTCCACATGTCCACAGCTATCCACAGCCCGCCGAATCGCACGGCAGGACGCGCTCTCGCGGCCGGGCCGCGAAAATACGACGGTCTGTTCATCCACCGTCGCCCACGTGTGAAGATTCCCCCGTCCCCGCGCACCAGCGGCGGCGCCGCGCGCGCGACGCACGCATTTGATGCGGGCAAACGAGACCTTGACACCTCGCGCGCGGCGCTCGTACGGTGACCGGGCTTTCTCGAAAAAATTTCACCGGTGACGTCGAAACCCGCAGCGAAGAGGACGGGACCGATGGACGGCAACCGAAAACCGCTGGCCAAGTTGGAAGGGCGTCGGCGCATGAGACTCAGCGGGGTCACGGTCGCATGGCGCGGCACCCCCGACCTCGACGACTGGGTGGCCTACATCGTCAACGGCACCCGCTCCAGGAAGCTGATCCTCGCGGACCACTCATCAGAGCGCAAGGTCACGTCGTTGCTGTCGCGCCTGCAGACGATGTCCCGCAAGGAGATCGAGACGTTGGCCAAAAGCTGACGCTCAAAGAGCGAGCGGGCCGACCGTGGCGACAGCCGCGGGGTTCCGGCGCCAGACGGCGGGATCGGCGTCGATGTAGAGCTCGAGACCGTTGCCGTCAGGATCGCTGAGGTAGATCGACTGGCTCACCCGGTGGTCGGATAGCCCGGCGATCACGACACCGTGGGCTTCGAGTTGCGCCTTGGCGGCGCGGAGCGCGTCCAGGCTGTCCCCGATCTTGAGCGCGACGTGGTAGAGCCCGACCGCCTCGCGCGCGGGAACCGGCGCCGCGTCCCCGACCTCCAGCAGGGCGAGGTCGTGGTGGTTGTCGCCGGTGGCCGAGAAAAAGACCATGCGGCGCCCCAGGCGGGCGACCTCGTGCAGGCCGAGGACGTCCCGGTAGAATGGCACCGAGCGCTCCACGCTCCGCACCTTGAGCACCACGTGCCCCACCCGCTGAATCTGGATCATCGCGCCTCCATAATACTCCGAGAGCGCTTGGCTTCGCCGCTTCGCGCGCGCAACTGGTGTCGCACCACGGGAAAACGGGAAGGTCGGAGGGGCGGTGGTGACACCTCGCGCGAAATGGGGAGGTTTGGAGGGGGTGGCCGCTGCCCCCTCCAACTTCATCGAAGGGGGACGGAGTCCCCTCCGAGTCATAACAACCCCTGCTCGGCGAAGCTCACGAACCGCCCCCGCCCGATGACCAGGTGGTCATGCACCCGGAAGCCGAGCAGCCGCGCGCACTCCGCGAGCTGCCGGGTCAGCCGGACATCCTCCCGACTCGGTGTGGGATCGCCACTCGGATGGTTGTGCAGCAGCACCACGGACGCCGCGGATTCGAGGATGGCGGGCTTGAAGACTTCGCGGGGATGCACCAGGCTCGCCGACAGCGTGCCCTCCGACACCACGCAGTCGCGCAAGAGCCCGTTCTGGGCGTCGAGCAGCGCGACCCGGAAAACTTCGCGTTTGAGATCTTCCATGAGCGGCGCGAACGCCGCGTAGACCTCGGCGGGAGTGGACAGGACCGTGCGCGTTCCCGGCGTGCGGGCCCGGAGCCGGCGGGTCAGCTCGAACGCGGCGGCCAACCGCGCGGCCTTGGCCGGGCCAACGCCCCGCTGGCGGGCCAGCTCGCTGACCTCGCGAGCCGCGACCTCGGCCAGCGATCCGTAGGCCGCCAGCATCTCGTGGGCCACGTCCACCGCGCTGCGGCCGCGCGTGCCCGAGCCCAGCTGAATGGCGAGCAGCTCGGCGTCGGCGAGCGCGTCGGGTCCCTTGAAGTACAGGCGCTCGCGCGGACGCTCGGAGAGCGGCATCCTCACGTCGTTCTTCTACGGCCGGCGCGGCGAGACGGTCAATGCCGCGCGTCCGATACAGCCCGGCCAGCGGCGTGTGCGACGGCTGTCGCGCCTCGCGTGAACGGGGAGGTCTGGAGGGAACGGTGGTGGCACCTCGCGCGAACGGGGAGGTTTGGAGGGGGCGGCCCATGCCCCCTCCAACTTCATGATCGCACGATGATCTCGCGGGGCTCGTCGCCCACGCCGATGATGTGCACCCGGATCGTCCGTGCCGGCAGGAGCGGCCCCAGCTTGTCCGCCCACTCGACCAGTGTCACCCCGCCCTCATCGAACAGCTCGGGCAACCCCAAGTCCATCACCTCGGTGAGGCTCTCCGTGCGGTAGACGTCGACGTGGTGGACGGGCACGCGTCCCTGATACTCGTTGACGAGCACGAAGGTGGGGCTCGTCGCCGGCGTGCCGACGCCGAGCCCGCGGGCCAGCCCGCGGATGAAAGACGTCTTGCCCGTGCCCAGCTCGCCGGTCAGACCCACCACGTCGCCGGCGCCGAGCTTACGTCCGAGCTGTTCGCCCGCTGCCTCCGTCTCCTCGGCGCTGTGAGTGACGAGCCGGGCGTCAACCGGCATGCGCGGCGGCCTGCAGCTCCCGGAACGCGTCGGGCAGCGCCGCGATCACGTCGCTGGCGATCAGCGCCTCCTGCCCTATCCGCGTCGCGGCGAGGTCGCCGGCCCGCCCATGGAGGTACACGGCCGTCTGGAGCGCGGCGCCCGCTTCGAGTCCTCGAGCCAGGAACGCTCCGAGCATACCGGCAAGGACGTCGCCGGTGCCGCCGCTGGCCATGCCGGGGTTGCCTGTGGGGTTGATGTAGGTTTCGCCCGACGGGGCGGCGATGACGCTGGCCGCGCCTTTGAGGACCACGTGCACGCCGTGCGCCCGGGCCAGCTCGCGGGCCAGCCCGATGCGATTGCGCTCGACCTCGGCCACGCCAGTATCCAGCAGGCGCGCCATCTCGCCCGCATGCGGAGTCAGGCAGCGCGCCGCCGGCGCGGAACGGAGCCGGTGGAGGTGGCCGGCGAGCGCGGTGAGGGCGTCGGCGTCGATGACCAGCGGCTTGGGAAGGCCGCGAGCCAGTTCGCGGGCCAGCGCCAGCGTGTCGGGATCGCGTCCGAGCCCGGGCCCGATGGCGACGGCCTCGCGCGCCGCCGCCAGCTCGACGATGGTCTCCGCCGCCTTGAGGGCCACCGATCCCGCCGCGGTTTCCGCCAGTGGCTCCGTCATCGCCTCCAGCACGAGCGCCGCCACGATCGGCTGCTGGCTCGCGGCCGTGGCCACCGTCACCAGCCCGGCGCCACTCCGCATCGCCGCGCGCGCCGCCAGCGCGGCGGCGCCGGTCTTGCCGCGGGACCCGGCGACGATCAGCAGATGGCCGTACGTCCCCTTGTGGGTCGCGCGCCGGCGCGGCGGCAGGTGCCGCGCCACGTCGCCCGCCTCGAGCAGGAACGTGCTGACTCCACGCCGCACCTCGTTCGGAGGAATCCCGATGTCCACGACCTTGACGTAGCCGGCGAACTCCATCCCCGGCGTCGTCACCAGCGCGCGCTTGAGTCCGGCAAACGTCACCGTGAGCGAGGCCCGGACGACCGGTCCCGGCGGCGGGTCGCCGTCGGCGGGCAAGCCCGACGGGACGTCCAGCGCCGCCACTGGACGGCCCGAGGTGTTGACGATCTCGATCAGCCGGGCGACGAGTCCCTCGGCGACGCCGCGGGCGCCGGTCCCGAGGAGCGCGTCCACGACGAGGTCGGCCTGAGCGAGGTCGGCGGCCACGGCCGTCGCGTCTTCGGCGAGGACCGGACGGATCCCCTCCTTCTCCAGTTCCACGAGCTTCGTCGCCGCATCGCCACCGATCTCCTCGGGTCGAGTCGCCAGCCAGACCGAAACCTGCGCGCCCCGGCCGGCCAGCGAGCGCGCGACCACGAAACCGTCGCCGGCGTTGCCTCCTTTGCCGCAGACGAGGGCGACGCGGGCCGCCGGTGCCAACCCCAGCGTGGGCAAGAACGCCACGATCGCCTCGGCCGCGGCCCGTCCGGCGTTCTCCATGAGCGTGGCGGCGGGAATGCCGAGGCTCTCGATGGCACGACGGTCGAGCGCGCGCATCTCCTCGGCGGTGAACACCGGGAGCACGGCCTACCTCGCGGTCGGCAGGACGGCGGCCTGGAGCAGGAAGTCGGCCAGGATGGCGGTATAGACCGGCTGCCAGTCGGTGCGGGCCACGCGCGGCAGCTCGATGTGGAGCGCGCGCGCGGGCAGGCGCAGGATGCCCATCCGCTTGGCTCCCGACGCCGCATAGGTGAGCGCGTCGGCAGGCTCCACACGCACCTCCAGCCGAGACGCGCCCGGATGGTCGCCGAGATGCGCGTCGCGGACCGCCTCGAGCAGCGCGCGCAGTCGCCGCGCTTCGCCGTCGTCGACGCCCACGGTGGCGATCTCGATGCGGCCGGCGGCCTCACTGCGGTTGTTGCCGTGGACCTCCGCGTAGAAGGCCAGCGGCCCCTGCGCCGTCTCACGGACCCGCTGCTCGTACGCCTCGTAGACACGGCAGGCGGCCTCTGTGGCCAGCTCCTCGCTCGGCGGCCGGCCGGGAGCGCCCTCCACCGGCCGGTTCACCTGATAGCGCCGGAGGGGGACGCCGCGGGCGTTGGTCTCGATGGCGAAGCCGGTGGCGACGACGAGCCCGAAGCCGGTACGCCGGGCCAGCTCGGCGGCAATGTCGCCGGTGCGCGGATCGGAGGTGCCGTGGGGCGCGGCGACGACGAGGCCGCGACGGCCGGGACGCGCCGCGATGTGACCTCGTCCACCATTGACCGGCACCTCGACCCGATGGGCGGCGCAGCCGTACAGGATGAGCGTGGCGGCGATCACCCTAACCGCTCTCCGACAAAAGCATCGCTTGCGCCATCGCATAGTCGCCGTCGTGCGTCAGCGCCAGGAGCATGCGGTCCCCGCCGCGGCTGAGCCCGATCTCGCGCGAGCGTCCGCTGAGCACGAGCACCGGCGCCTGCCCCCGCTCCCGCCGCACCTCCAGCTCCCGCCAGCGCACGCCGAACCGGAGCCCGGTGCCGAGGGCCTTGAGCCCGGCCTCCTTGGCGGCGAAGCGGGCGGCAAAATGGGGAACCGGATCGCGCCGGGCCCGGCAATAGGCGATTTCCCCGTCGGTGAAGACGCGGTGGAGGAAGCGATCTTGCCAGCGGTCGATGACGGCGCGCAGCCGCGGCACCAGCACCAGGTCGACGCCGATGCCTTTGACCGTCACGGCACCCCGATCTGGCCACGGATCAGTCCGGCCAGCTCGTCGGCCATCGCTTGGATGCGCGCACCGTCGGCGCCCTCGATCATCACGCGGGCCAGCGATTCGGTGCCCGAGTAGCGGATGAGGATGCGGCCGCCGCCGTTCATCTCCTGATCGAAGATGCGCATCCGTTCGGTGAGGCCGGTGAGCGACTCGATCGGCGGCTTGTTCCGCACCGGCACGTTGATCAGGACCTGGGGGAACTTGCGGAGGCCGCCGGCGAGCGAGGCCAGGGATTCGCCCGTCTCCCGCATCACGCTGAGCAGAGCCAGGGCCGAAAGGATCCCGTCGCCGGCCGGCGCATGGTCGAGGAAGAGCAGGTGCCCCGACTGCTCGCCCCCCAGGTTCGCCCCGCGGCGCTGCATCTCCTCGTACACGTAGCGGTCTCCGACCTGCGTCTTCACCACGTCGATGCCGGCGGCGCGCAGGGCCTCGTCGAGACCGAGGTTGGCCATCACCGTGGTCACCACCACGTTGCCCTTGAGCCGCGCCCGGGCGGCCAGGTGACGACCGGCGATGGCCAGCGCGTAGTCGCCGTCGCGGATCTCCCCGGTGTGGTCGATGGACATCAGACGGTCGCCGTCGCCGTCGAAGGCGAAGCCGACGGCGGCGCCCACCGCCCGGACCTTGCGCTGCAGGGCCTGGGGGTGCAGCGCGCCCGACGCGGCGTTGATGTTCGTGCCGTCGGGCCGGGCGCCGATCGTCACGACCGTGGCGCCGAGCCGGCGGAACACTCGAGGCGCCACGCGATAGGTGGCGCCATGCGCGCAGTCCAGCGCGATGGTCAGGCCGCCGAGGTCCAGGGGAAACGCGTGGCACAGAAAGTCCGCATAGTACGCCTCGGCCCGATCGTAGGTCACGAGCCGGCCGATGTCGGCCCGGTGGGCCCGGGGTGCCTTGTCCTCGCCGGCAATGCCGGCCTCGATCTGGGCCTCCCAGGCGTCGGGGAACTTCGTGCCCTCGCAAGAGAACAGCTTGATGCCGTTGTCCTCGAAAGGATTGTGGGAGGCCGACAGCACGATGCCCCCGCCGGCGTCCAGCCCCCGGGTGAGGAGCGCGATGGCCGGCGTGGGCAGGACGCCGACCGCGAAGCAGTCACCGCCCGCGCTGAGGACGCCGGCGGTCAGTGCCGCCTCCAGGAGGGGGCCGGACCGCCGCGTGTCGCGGCCGATGACGAGCCGAACGCGCTGGACGCCGCGCTCGTGCTGGAGCGTTGCCACTAGCTGGCGGCCCAGACGGTATGCCAGCTCGGGCGTGAGCGGGGCCTCGTTGGCCACGCCCCGGATGCCGTCGGTGCCGAACAGGCGGCTCATCGGATACCGATCGTCTCCTTCAGGCTCGATTGTAGACCGGGGACCGCCGAACCCCTCATTCCCTGTCCGTCACCGGCGGTCGACCCGGCGCGCCCGCTCCGCCACCCGGACCGCATCCAGCGTCGGCCCGACGTCGTGGGTCCGGATCATGGCGGCGCCGTTGTACACGGCCATCGCCGTCGCCGCCAGGGATCCCGACAACCGCGCCGCCGGGTCGGCACGCCCGGTGAGGGCCCCGACAAACGATTTGCGCGATACGCCGACGCAGAGCGGGCGCCCGAGCGCGGCCAGGGTCCCCAGACCGGCCAGGACGGCCATGTCCCACTCGTCCCACCGTACCGGCTCCTCGCGAAAGAAGCCGATCCCGGGATCGAGGACGACGTTCTCCTCGGCGAGGCCGGCCGCCCGGCCGCGCTGGAGGGCGCCGTCGAGCAAACGCCGCACCGCCTCCACAGGATCCCGTCCCGCGTCCGCCGCCGCGGAGCCGCGCGCGTGACCCGGCGGGGACGCCATGAGAATCAGGCCGACGCCGCGCTCGCGCGCCAGCGCGGCCAGGGCCGGGTCGCGGAGACCGCTCACGTCGTTGATCACGCGGGCCCCGGCAGCCAGGGCCACCTCGGCCACGCGAGCCCGGGCGGTGTCCGCCGAGATCGGGACCGGTACCTTCGCGGCCAGCACCTCGAGCGCCCGGCCCAGACGCTCGGCCTCCTCGGCCTCATCGATCGCGGTGGGCAGATACGGCGCCGTCGACCGCGCCCCCACATCGATCAGCACGGCGCCTTCCTCGACCATGGCCAGGGCCGCGTCCACCAGGTCGTCGGGGCGGCGATGCACGGAGCCCGAGTAGAACGACTCCGGGCTGACGTTGAGCACCCCCATCACCACCACGGGATGGTCGCCTCCGACCGGAACTCCGGCGAGGACAGCCCGAGCGAGGGACACAGCTTCAGCCACCTCCGTGCGATGACTTGCCGCTTTGAGCGGCCGCTCCGCCGCCGCAATAACCGTGTGGCAACGCACGCGAATGGGGAGGTTTGGTGGGGGCGGCCGCTGCCCCCTCCAATTTCATAATCGGGGGGCAAAGCCCCCCTCCGAGGGTTACGCGGGGGCCGCGGCTTCCTGGAAGGGCCGGGCGCGGAGGATCCGTGCGATCTCCTCGCCGTCCAGCGACTCCCGCTCCAGCAGCGCCCGTGCCAGCGCGTGGAGCTTCTCGATGTTGTCCTCGATGATCTGGCGGGCTCGGCCGGCGCACTCCAGCACAATACGCTTGATCTCGGCGTCGATGACGAGCGCCGTCTCCTCGCTATAGTCCTTCTGGCGGGTCACCTCGCGACCGAGAAAGATGTGCTCCTCGTTCTTGCCGAAGGTCAGCGGACCCAGCCTGTCGGACATGCCCCACTCGCAGACCATCTTGCGGGCCATCTCGGTGGCCTTTTCCAGATCGTCGCCGGCCCCCGTGGTCTGCTGGTTGAGGACGATCTCCTCGGCGGCTCGGCCGCCCAGGAGGATCGTGATGCGGTTGACCAGGTACTCCCGGGAGTAGTTGTACTTGTCGTCCAGCGGCAGCTGCTGGGTGAGCCCGAGGGCCCGGCCCCGCGGGATGATCGTCACCTTGTGCACGGGGTCGGTGCCGGGCAGGAAGTCGGCCACCAGGGTGTGGCCGGCCTCGTGGTACGCGATGGTCCGCTTCTCGCTGTCACTGATGATCATGGAGCGCCGCTCGACGCCCATCAGGACCTTGTCCTTGGCGTTCTCGAAGTCGAGCATCTCCACCGTCTTCTTGTTGAGCCGCGCCGCCAGCAGCGCCGCCTCGTTGACGAGGTTGGCCAGGTCGGCCCCCGAGAAGCCGGGCGTGCCCCGGGCCAGCACCTTGAGATCGACGTCGGACGCGAGCGGGATACGACGGGTGTGGACGCGAAGGATTTCCTCCCGCCCCTTGACATCCGGCCGGGGGACGACGACCTGGCGGTCGAAGCGGCCCGGGCGGAGCAGCGCCGGATCGAGCACGTCGGGACGGTTGGTGGCGGCGATGAGAATGACGCCCTCGTTGGTCTCGAAGCCATCCATCTCGACGAGGAGCTGGTTCAGGGTCTGCTCGCGCTCGTCGTGGCCGCCGCCCAGGCCGGCGCCGCGGTGGCGGCCGACGGCGTCGATCTCGTCCATGAAGATGATGCAGGGCGCGTGCTTCTTGCCCTGCTCGAAGAGGTCGCGGACGCGGGAGGCGCCCACGCCTACGAACATCTCCACGAAATCGGATCCGGAGATGGAGAAGAACGGCACGTTGGCCTCGCCGGCGATGGCCTTGGCCAGCAGGGTCTTGCCGGTGCCGGGCGGGCCGACGAGCAGCACGCCCTTGGGGATCTTGCCGCCGAGCTTCTGGAACTTCTGCGGGTCCTACAGGAAGTCGATGATCTCCCGCAGCTCCTCCTTGGCCTCGTCCACGCCGGCCACGTCGGTGAACGTGATCTTGTTGTGCTTCTCCGAGATGAGCCGGGCCCGGGCCTTGCCGAAGGACAGGGCCTTGGCGCCGCCGCCCTGCATCAGGAGCATGAAGAATATCCAAACGCCGAAGAAGATCAGCATGGGCACCCACTGCAGAAAGATGGCGTACCAGGGGTTGGAGTCGGGCGGCTTCACCGAGATGCTCACGTTCCGGTCGCGGAGCATCTTGACCAGCTCCGGGTAGTCGACGGTGTAGGTGCGGAGCGTCTCCGGGGTGTCCTTGAGGGTGTAGGTCACGAGGTTACCGCGGATGACCACCGAGCTGACGCGGCCCTGCTCGACCGCCCGGAGGAAGTCCGAGAAGTTGTGCTTGTCCTGACCGCTCTGCTGCGCGCCCTGGAAGACCGTGAACAGAAGGATGACGATGAGGCCGATGACCATCCAGAGCGCGAGGTTCTTGTACACCTGGTTCATGCGACTTCGATTATAACAGAAGGCCTGCCGGCGCCCCGGAACGGTCCGGCGCGATCAGCGGATGGTGACGTAGGTGGCGAGTTGGCGCTCGTGGCCCAGGCGATCGGCGGCTTGGCGGGCCTCGTCGCGAGTCGCGAAGGTGCCCACCCGCACCCGGAAGCGGGCGCCGGCCGCCACGTCGAGGGCGGCGACGTAGGCGTCGTGGCCGACCTCGCTGAGCGTGACCCGCATCGTCTCCGCCTGCTCCCGGGTCTTGAACGCGCCGACCTGGATGGTGAAGCGCCGGTCGGGCAACGCGGCGGCGGCCGGGCCGCGCGTTTCCACGGGGCTGGGCGCCTCCGGCCGAATCGCCTCCAGCGCCTTGTTGGATTTCGCCGATCGCTCGCTGCGCTCGGGTCTCAGCGGCGATGGCGGCGCCGCGAGCGGCGCGGTCAGTTCGCGATAAAAGGTCAACACGGGCGCCACCGGTGATCTTGGAGCGGGTGCCGCCAGCCCGGGTCGGGACGTGGGTGGCCTGTCCGAGGTAGTCGTGGCCCCGCTTGCATCGACGCGCGTGGCGACGCCCAGGGAGGGCAGGAGTCCCGGCCAGCGCCGGCCTGCGGAGACGCCGATCGCGAAACTCGTGCCCAGCACGGTGAGCACGCCGAGGACGAACAGGAACGTTCCCACGCGGCTCTCGCCAGTCCCAGCCCGCCGTCTCACATGCTCTCCGGAGCGCTGACGCCCAGCAGACCCAACCCGTTGGCGATCGCCTCTCCCACGCCGGTGATCAGCGCCAGTCGCGCGAGCATCAGGCTCTGGTCGGGTTGGATCACGCGATGCGCCTTGTAATAGGGATGAAAGACGCCGGCCACCTCGTACAGCCAGTAGGCCACGCGGTGGGGCTCCAGGGCGCGGGCGGCGCCGGCCACGACGTCGGGAAAGCCGACGAGTCGCTTCATCAAGGCCAGCTCCTCGGGCAGGGTCAGCGGCCCGAGGTCGATCTGGCTCCACGGGGGCACGCGGATGCCCTGCTCGGCCACCTGCTTCCAGATCGAGCGGACCCGCGCGTGCGCGTACTGCACGTAGTACACGGGGTTCTCGGCCGACTGCCGGGTGACCACGGCGAGGTCGAACTCCAATGGGCTGTCGTGGCGCCGGGTGAGGAAGGTGAAGCGCGCGGCGTCGCGACCGACCTCCTCCAGCAGCTCGCCCATCAGCACGAACTCACCGCGCCGCTTGGACATGCGTACGGGCTGGCCGTCCCGCAGGAGCGTGACCAGCTGGACGATGAGGACCTCGAACGTCCCCGGCGGGTGGCCCAGCGCCTCCACGGCTGCCTTGAGGCGAGGCACATAGCCGTGGTGGTCGGGACCGAAGAGGTCGATCACCCGGTCAGCGTCGGTGAACTTCACGTAATGATGGTTGGCCACGTCCACCGCAAAGTACGTCAGCTCGCCGTTCGAGCGGCGCAGGACGCGGTCCTTGTCGTCGCCGAACTCGGGGGAGCGGAACCACACCGCGCCCTCGTGGTCGTGCACGAGGCCGCGGGCGCGCAGCTCTTCGAGCGCCGCCTCCGCCAGCCCTTGGTCCCGGACGTCGCGCTGCTCGGACGTCCACCGGTCGAACTCCACGCCGTACTCGCGCAGCACCCGGCGCTGGTGGTCGATCACGCGGGCGACGACCCAGCGGCCGAAGTGATTGAGGCGATCTCGATCGGATGACGCCAGCTCCGAGAGCGCCTCGCTCATGCGAATCCTGTCGCCGGTCATGACGCCCCGCTCGCGCAGATACTCTTGAGCCATCTCGACGAGATACTCGCCGGGATAGCCGTCTTCGGGCAGCGCCACCTCCTCGCCCAGGGCCTGGCGGACGCGCGCCTCGAAGGACCGGGCCAGCGCCTCGAACTGCGTGCCGGCGTCGTTGACGTAGTAGTCGGTCGTCACCTGAGCGCCCTGGGCGCGGAGCAGGCGGGCCAGCGCGTCGCCGATGGCAGCGGCGCGGGCGTTGACGATGACGAGCGGTCCCGTGGGATTGGCCGAGACGAACTCCAGACGGATCCGCTGCCCGCGCAGGCTGTCCCCCCGCCCGTAGGTCTCGCCCGCGGCGAGCATCTCGCGCAACGCTGATGCGTACCACGACGGGGACAGCACGACGTTGATGAAGCCGGGGCCGGCCACCTCCAGGCGATCGACCTCGGGCATGGGCGGGAAGTGCTTGACGATCAGCTCGGCGACCTGCCGCGGGGGCCGGCGAGCGCTTCGGGCCAGGACCATCGCCGCGTTGGTGGCATAGTCCCCATGCTCGGCCTGACGCGGCACCTCCCACAAGCAGGTCTCAGGCTCGGGCAGCCCCGCCTGCGCCAGCGCCGTCCTCACCCCCTTGGTCAACCGCTCGGTGATGCTCGCGCTCATTCCTGCCGATCACCTCGACGAAGCTGTGGGCACCTAGGACAGCCCACCCTCGGCGTGAGCCTGGCTCGCGGGCCCCGCTACAGACGTCCAGACGAAAATCGCCGCGCTCTGGCGGCGATGACGCCCAATCATACTCACCGGCCTCGATCGTACCGAAGAAAAAGGCGCCCCGGCCCTCCGAGCACAACGTAAGCTATGGGCACCTAGAACAGCCCACCCTCGGTCTGAGCCGGGCTCGCGGGCCACGCTACAAAAACTCTGAAGCGCCGCACGGTGCTGACCGCAGTCTAGTCGAGTCTCACCTGACTCTAGCTAACACTCTAAAAATATGACCATATTACCGTTCCCAGAACGAAAGCGAGGCCGGCGACCATCGCCGTGATGAGCGTGGCCGCGGCCTTCATGACGCGGATAGCGGCCTCGATGTCGCAAACGCCTGGGAGCCTTCCGTTACCGAGC